>DASSQZ010000053.1:0-42070 GCA_035702105.1 Myxococcales bacterium
GGCGATGGAGCGCGCGCGGCTGCGGTCGCCGGCGGCCGCCCCCACCGTTCCCCGCTGGCGGAGGATCGCCCGGGCGCTCTGGCGCGCGCTGCGGACCTTCGCCGCGGCGCTCTTGGCATGGGTCCGGCGCAAGCGGCTGCCACCGTAGCGCGGCGCGCAGATCCGGGAGGCACAGGATGTCGGTGATTTCGCCTGCGGCATTGCTCGTCCTTCTCTCATCGTCCGCGCCCGTCGCCGGCGGCTGCGGGAGCTCGTCGCCCGCGAAGGACGCCGGAAGCGGAGCCGCCCTGTCGGTGGCGGTGATTCCGAATCCCGCCTCGACCACGGTGCGCGGCTCGATTCCGTTCCAATCGACGGTGATTGGAGCGAGGGCGGGCCAATCGACCGCGGTGACCTGGTCGGTCTCGCCCGCGGGCGGCACCATCGCAGCGACCGGCCTCTACGTCGCGTCCTCCAACCCGGGAACCTATACCGTGGCCGCGACCAGCCTGAGCGACCCGACGAAGAGCGGCACCGCCGCGGTGACCGTCCTCTCCGTGCCGGCCTCCAGCCTGGACCAGCTTCGCGCGCTCTCCTCGAAGCGCGTCTACTTCCAGCACGCATCGGTCGGCGGCGAATCCGTGGGCGTCTACGATCCAGGCGGATTTACCGGCAACTGGGGGCTCCTGCGCATCCTCGCAGACAACCCCGGCTCGGGAACGGCGGTGGCCCGCGATGCGAATACCCCCGCGGCGATTCCTGCGGGCACGATCGGAGAATGGAGCCATGGCGCTTCCAACGGGGATCCGGATGCCAAGCTGTCGCTGTTCGACGCCAGGGTCCGCGGCGGCCTGGGCGGCGCGATGAGCTTCGCGCTCTTCAAGCTCGGGTACCCGGACTTCGATCAGACCGGCAACGTGAAGACCTCGGCAGGTCTGGTGCCCGTCGGCACCTGGTTCACGAACGCGTACCAGCCGAAGATGGCCGCGCTGCAGGCGGCGTATCCTGCGACGGAGATCCTCCACGTGACCGCACCGCTGCACTCGACCTGCTGCAACCGTGCCATCCAGGCGTGGAACGACCTGGTGCGAGCGAGCTATCCGGGGAAGACCTTCGATCTCGCGTACTGGCAGACCGTCGAGCCGGGCTCGTCACGGGCAACGGTGTGCCAGGACGGCACGCCCTGTGTGAACCCGCGCTGGGTCCAGACGGGAGACGATCACGTCAACCAGGCCGGCGCCGACTGGCTGGGCAACCGCCTGCTCGAGTTCCTCGCCAACCTCGCCGGGTGAGGGAGGCGGTTATCCTTTGCGCCATGGAGACCGTCCGGATCAAGCGCGCCTACGAGCCGGCCTCTTCCCGCGACGGCGATCGCGTGCTGGTCGACCGGCTCTGGCCGCGTGGAGTGCGCAAGGCCGACCTGCGTCTCGATGCCTGGCTGAAGGACGTGGCGCCGAGCCCGGAGTTGCGGCGATGGTTCGGACACGACCCGGAGCGCTTCGGCGAATTTGCCGTGCGCTACCGCCGCGAGCTCCGGACCGGGGTCGCCGCAAAGGCGCTCGCCGGCCTGGTGCGCCGCGCCTCCGGAAGGCGTGTGACGCTCGTCTACGGCGCGCACGACGAAACACACAATGGCGCGGTGGTGTTGCGGGAGATCATCGAACGGCGCACCGCTGGCGCCGGGAAGACATGACCCTGGCGCAGCGCCAAGGGCAGCAGCGGATCAGGCCTTCTCTTCGATGATGGCGGCAAGGTGCTCGAGATCCACCGGCTTGGTCAGGTGGCGGTCGAATCCCGCCGACCGCGAGGCGTTCCGATCGTGCTCCTGTCCGTATCCGGTCAGCGCGACGAGATGGCGAACGCTGGAGCCTCCCTGCTCCCGGATCCGACGCGCGAGTTCGAAGCCGTCCATTCCGGGCAGCCCGAGATCGAGCAGCCCGATCTCCGCCGGGAAGGAACGCAGCACTTCCAGGGCCTGCGGTCCGTCGTGGGCGATGACCACGTCGTGCCCGACGCCGCGGAGGAACTCGGAGAGCAGGTCGGCCGCGTCCTCGTTGTCGTCGACGACGAGGACCCGGCGCCGGACGCTGGCGGACGAGATCGGCGGCGCCTCCGCCGTGCGCGCCTCGATCGACCTGGCCGCCGCGTCCGGGCCGAGCGCGGGAAGACTGATGCTGAACTCGCTTCCGCCGCCCGGAACGTTCCTGGCCGACACCGATCCGCCGTGCAGCGCGACCAGGTTCTTGACCAGGGCGAGGCCGAGGCCCAGGCCGCCTTCGGCGCGGTCGATCCGCCGATGGCCCTGGACGAAGAGGTCGAAGATCCTGGGGAGAAGCTCCTGGGAAATGCCGGGCCCGTTGTCGACCACGGTGAGCGTCAGAAGCGCGCCGGACCGCGCGGCGTGAATTCCGATCCGTCCGCCCGGCTGCGTATACCGGGCGGCATTGCTGAGCAGGTTTCCGACCACCTGCGCCAGGCGCACCGGGTCTCCCTCGACGATGAGCCCCTTGCGCGGCACGTTCACCGAGAGCTGGTGGACGCGCTGCTCGAGGAGCGGGCTCGCCGTCTCGATCGCCTTGGCGACCACCTCCGCCAGCTCGACCGGCGCGAGCTCCAGGTGGATCTTGCCGCGGGCGATGCGGGCCACGTCGAGCAGGTCGTCCACCAGCCGCGACAGGTGCGCGACCTGCCGCTCGATGATCTGGCGCTCGCGGGGATGGTGGTCGCCGTTCATCCGCATCAGCGTCGTCGCCGTCGAGATGGGAGCGAGCGGATTTCTCAGCTCGTGGCCGAGCATGGCGAGGAATTCGTCCCGCGCGCGCCCGCCGGCCTCGGCCGCGACGCGCAGCGACTGCTCGCGCTCCAGCACGGCGAGACGTTCCTTCCCGGCTCGCTCGATCTCCCTGCGGGCGGCGACTGCGGCGGTGACGTCGTTGACGAGCGCCATCACTCCGAGGATCGAACCCTCCGGGCTCCGGTAGGCGTGATAGAGGAAATCGATGTAACGCGTTTCGAGCACGCCCTGCGCGTTGGCGAGGTGAAGCTCGGCCTCGCGAATGGATACCGCCTCGCCGGTCCGCAGGACCCGGTCGAGGATGCCGCGGTAGTCGCCGGCTTCCTCTTCGGCAAATGCCTCCATCAGGGTCTTGCCCAGCACCGCGCGGCTGACCAGCGCCTCGTACGCCGGATTGGCGAGGGTGAAGCGGTGCCGGGGGCCGGTGAGGATGGCGATGGGCATCGGCGCCTGCATGAAGACGCTCCGCAACTCCTCGCGCGCGAGCTCGGCCTCTTTCTTCGCCCGCTCCAGCTCCCTGCGGGCGACGATCGCGGCGGTCGTCTCGGTGCAGACGATCAGGACGCCTGCCCTCGCACCATCGTCGTCGAAGACCGGAGAGTAGCTGTACGTCCACCAGGCATCGTCGACCCTGCCGTCGCGGAACACCGGAACGAGCGTGTCTTCGTTCCAGATGGCGTCGCCTTTCGCCACCACGTTCTCGAGCTCTTGCCCGACCACGGGCCAGACCTCGGGCCAGCATTCGCGGGCGGGCTGGCCCATGGCCGAGGGGTGCTTGCCCTGGCCGAAGCTCGGCCGGAATGCGTCGTTGTAGACCTGGATGAGCTGTGGCCCCCACCAGAGGAGCATCGGTTGTCGGGTGTTGAGCAGGGTGCGGACCAGGGTCTTGAGAGCGGCGGGCCAAAAGGCCGCGGCGCCGAGCGGTGTCGCCGACCAATCGATCGCGCGGATGATCGCGCCGCATTCGCCTCCACCGGGGAATAGCTCGGCCGCCGTCATTCGCGGGCCCGATTCTCGCTTGCTTCGCCGCCGTAGGATCTCCTCCTGCCGCGGCAGACCGCCGCCCTTGTTCACGGCGAGACAAGGATCGCTCGTCCCCGGCGGCGTCCCGCGTTAAGCTCCGGGGATGGATCCTGCCGCCCTCGCCAGCACGCCGTTCCTGGACTTCGGCCATCCCGAGGTCGCCGCGTTCGCCCGCGGCGCCGCCGGAGAAGGGTCGCCGCGCGAGAAGGCGGTGCGCCTCTACTACGCCGTCCGCGACGGCATCCGCTACGACCCGTATGCCTTCCACCTGGCTCCGGACTGGCTGCGCGCCAGCCGGACGCTGGAGAACCGGACGGGCTGGTGCGTGCCCAAGGCCATCCTCCTCGCCGCCTGCTGCAGGGCGCAAGGCATTCCCGCGCGGCTGGGCTTCGCCGACGTGAAGAACCACCTCGCCACCGAGCGGCTGCGAGAGATGATGGGGTCCGACCTGTTCATCTGGCACGGCTACGTCTCCATGCTGCTCGACGGCCGCTGGGTGAAGGCGACGCCGGCCTTCAACATCGAGATGTGCCGGCGCTTCGACGTGCTCGCCCTCGAGTTCGACGGGACCGCCGACTCGCTGCTCCAGCCCTACGACGCGCGGCAGCGCCGCCACATGGAGTACGTGCGCGATCGCGGCCTCTTCGACGACCTGCCCTTCGATGCCATCGCCGCGGACATGCGCGCCACCTACCCGCGCCTCGTCTCCTCCGCCCAGGCCCAGGGCGGCCGCTTCGAGACCGACGCCATCCGCCGCGCCTGAGCGCCGGGACGCCTTCTCACCAGAAGATCCCGCCGTCCGCGTACTCCCAGAGGAAGAAGGCGACGATGCGGGCGTCGTACGATCGGCTGCCGACCACCGGGAACTCGCTTCCCACCGAGACGGCGACGTGGCCCAGCCTGGTGATGCCGGCGTAGAGCGTGGGCACGAGCGAGAGCGTCGCCGGACTGCCGTCGAGCGGCGCCTCGGCGAGCAGCTCCAGGCCCGGGAAGAGTCCCTGCCGCGACGAGGGCAGGGTGAGGGTCGCCGCCAGCGCGCCGACGAAGGTGGTGGTGCGGCCGGTGGCGAGCGGCGTCTCCAGCTTGGTGCTGGCCTGGAGCTGCAGCTTGTTCGCGACGCCCAGGCCGGCGGCGAGATACGGCACCGCGACGAAGGCGCCGCCGCCGAACTGGCGCTTGGAGTCGCCGGTGGGCAGCGCGATCTCCAGGCCCGCGGCGGCGATGGCGGGCGTGGTCCGCCGGTCGAAGAAGGCGTACTTGAACCCCAGCTCCACGTCGCCCAGTCCGGCGTCGTTGGCTCCCGGGGTGGCGACGTTCACCACCGGCGCCTTCACCTCGACCTGGCCCCGGTCGGCGAAACGGTCGGCGTAGTACACGGTGACGCGCGTCTCGGTGACGCTGGCCGCGCCGGCGGTGCGCACCAGCTCGGGAAGCACGAGGAACTCCTGTTCGGGGAACGCCTTGGCGGCGAAGTGCGCGCGGAAGAAGTTGGTCTCGCCCTGCGGCAGGCTCTCCTCCTCGACGAAGGCCTTGAGGTATTCGACCAGCGCCGAGATCTGCCCGTCGCTCAACTGGTCGCCGAACGAGGGCATGGTCGCGGAGAGCCCGCGGTAGGGACCGCCGTACTTGATCACGTCGAACCAGTCGCGGCGGCGCTCGCGGGAGTTGAAGTACGCGCCGTGGAAATCGCGCGGCGGCACCTCGAAGTTGACCAGCACCGCGTCGGGCGGGTTGCCGCGTCCCTGCTCGCCGTGGCAGCGCGCGCAGGTGGCCGACCAGACCTCCTCGGCCGACATGGAGCGGATGTCGGGCGACTCGTCGCCCGGCGCTGCCGCGCGCGCCTCCAGCGCCTGCGGTTCGGGGGATTGCCCTGATGCGACGGCTGCGGCGAGGAGGAGCGAGGCAATGAGCGTCATGCGCCGCGGCAATGCATCCACCGTGCCCCGCGCAGCGCCCCGCCGCGAGCGGCGCTCCGCCCGCAGCCCTTTCGCGCCCGCAGGTGAGCGGCGTAATCATTTCGGGTCGTTCACAGCGCGAGGTGCGCGCGGACCGCGGCGCTCGATCCCAGCTCGGCCGAGGTGCCCTCGAACTTCACCGTCCCCTTGTCGAGCACGTATCCGCGGTCCGCCACCCGCAGCGCGAACATGGCGTTCTGCTCGCAGAGGAGCATGGGCAGGCCGGCCTTCTTCAGGGCGAGCAGGTGCGCGAGCAGCGTCGAGACCACCAGCGGAGAGAGACCCTCCGCGGGCTCGTCGAGCAGGAGGAAGTCGGGATTGCCCATCAGCGCGCGCCCGACCGCCAGCATCTGCTGCTCACCGCCGCTGAGCGTGCCGCCGCGCTGGTCCTTCATCTCCCGCAGCCTGGGGAAGAGCTGGAAGATCTTCTCCGCGGTCCATTCGACCTTGCCCGAGGTCGCAGGCTTGGCGGCGATCTCGAGGTTCTCCAGCACGGTGAGACTGGCGAAGATGCGCCGCCCTGCGGGCACGATGGCCATGCCGTGGCGCGCGATCAGGTAGGGCCGGGTCCGCGCCACCTCCGCGCCGTGGAAGCGCACCTTGCCGTCGCGCGGCGGGGTGGTTCCCATGATGCTGCGGATGGTGGTGGTCTTGCCCGCGCCGTTGCGGCCCATCAGCGCCACCACCTCGCCCTCGCCGACGTGGAGCGACACGTCGAAGAGCACGTGGCTGGTGCCGTAGTAGGTGTTGATCTTCTCGACCTCGAGGATCATGCCGACCCCAGGTAGACGCGGTGCACCTCGTCGTTGTTGCGGATGTCGTCGGGCTTTCCCTCGGCGATGACCCGCCCCTGGTGGAGCACGGTGACCGTCCCGGAGATGGCGAAGACCACGTCCATGTCGTGCTCGCAGAAGAGGATGGTCAGGCGGTGCTGCTGGTGGATCCGCTGCATCAGCTCGGTGATCCGCACCCGCTCGTACGGCGACATGCCGGCCATCGGCTCGTCGAGCAGGAGCAGCTCCGGCTCCCCCGCGAGCGCCAGCGCCAGCTCGAGCACGCGCTGGTCGCCGTGGCTGAGCGCGCGCGCCTGGGTGAAGGCGTGGTCCTGAAGGCCCACCGTCTCGAGGATGGCGAGCGCCTCCTCGCGGGCGATGCCGCTCGCCGGCCGCAGGAGCTGCAGCGTCCTTCCGCGCTTCGCCTGGATGGCGAGCTGCACGCTCTCCAGGACGGTCAGCCGCGGGAAGATGTTGATGATCTGGAAGGCGCGGGTGATGCCGCGGCGGCTGATCTGGTGCGGCCGCAGCCCGGTGATCTTCTCGCCGCGGAACGAGATCTCGCCGGAGTCGGGAACCAGGTAGCCGGTGATCTGGTTGAAGAGGGTGGTCTTCCCCGCGCCGTTCGGGCCGATGACCGAGGAGAGCGAGCCCTTCTTCACCGTCAGGGTCACGCCGTCGGTGGCCTGCACCCCGCCGAAGGCGCGCCGCAGGTTGTCGATCTGCAGCAGCGTCATCCCGCCCCCTTGCGCCGCAGGAGCTGCGGCAGCCGCTGCGAGAAGAACCCGGCGATGCCCTCGGGAATGGTGAGCACCAGCCCGAGCAGGATGAGCCCGAGCACCAGCGGCCAGTAGTCGGTGCGCACCTTGATGATCTCGCGCAGCGCCACGAACACCAGCGCGCCGATGCAGGGGCCGGCGAAGCTGAACATGCCGCCGAGGATGCTCATCAGCACCGGGTTCGCCGAGGTGGTCCAGTAGAGCAGGTCCGGGTCGGCCCACTTCTGGAAGAGCGCGTAGAGGCCGCCGGCCACGCCGGCGAAGGCGGCGGACAGCGTGAAGGCCAAGAGCTTGTAGAAGCGGTCGTCGATGCCGAGGAACTGCGAGCGCTGCGTGTTCTCGCGGATGGCGCGGAGCGACCAGCCGAAGGGCGAGTTGGCGATCAGCCACAGGAGGCCCACGCAGGCGGCGCACACCGCCAGCGCGAACCAGTAGAACGCCTGGTACGAGCCGAGCACCTCCGGCCGCTGCATGCCGTGGATGCCGTCGCTGCCGCCGGTGACCTCGATCCACTGGTAGACGATGGCGTAGAGGAGCTGGGAGAAGGCGAGCGTGAGGAGCGAGAAGTAGAGGCGCGCCGTGCGCATGCAGAACCAGCCGATGACCACCGCCGCAAGCGCGGCGACGAGCGGCGCGGCGAGGAGTCCCACCCCGACGGGAGCGCCATAGGTGTGATCGAGGATCGCCATGGTGTACGCGCCGAGGCCGAAGAAGGCCGCGTGCCCGAACGAGACCATTCCGGCGTAGCCGAAGATGAGGTTGTAGCTCATGGCGAAGAGCGCGAGGATGATCACCTCGGTCCCGAGCACGATCTGGTAGCGGGAGACGAGCAGCGGGTAGACGACCAGGCCGGCGAGGACGGCGGCCGCCCAGGGCCAGCCGGTCCTCCAGATCGGCCGCGAGCGGACCGCGTCGATGGCGATCTCGGCGGAGGCCATCGGCTATCTCTCCGGCTCGCCGAAGAGCCCCCAGGGCCGCACCACCAGCACCACCACCATGGCGAGGAAGATGAACGCCATCGCCATCCGCGGCGCGATGGTGATCCCGAAGCTGAACATCACCCCGATGATGCCGGCGCCGAGGAGCGCGCCGGGGAAGCTGCCCAGGCCGCCGATCACCGCCACCACGAACGACTCGATCAGGATCGACACGTCCATTCCCAGGCCGATCGATCCCTGCGGCGCCACCAGCACTCCGCCCAGGCCGGCGAGGAAGGCGCCGATGACGAACACCGCCAGGAAGACGCGCGGGATGTTCACGCCCAGCGTCTCCAGCATCTCGGCGTCGTCCACCGCGGCGCGGATGAGCTTGCCGAGCCCGGTCCTGTACATGAGCAGCCAGAGGCCGGCGGCGAGAACCAGCGCCCAGAAGATGACGAAGAGGTTGTAGACGGGGAAGGGCCGGCCGCCGATCTGGATCGCCCCCGCGAAGATCGCGGGCACCGACACCGACCGGTACTCCGCGCCCCAGACCATCTTCACCAGGTCCTCGATGACGAGGATGAGCGCGTAGGTGGCGAGGAGTTGCACGACGTGCTCCGCCCGGTAGATGCGGCGGAGCACGCCCAGCTCGATCACCGCGCCGACCGCGGCCACCGCGAGCGGAGCGGCCACGAGCGCGAGCCAGAAGCTGCCCGCGCCGCCCACCCGCTCGATGGCCGTGGCCGCCACGAAGGCGCCGATCATGTAGAGCGAGCCGTGCGCCATGTTGATGACGCGCAGCACGCCGAACACCAGCGTCAGGCCGGAGGCGACGATGAACAGGATCGACGCGCGCGTCAGCCCTGCCATCACCAGCATGACGACGGTGGCGAAGTCCCAGGTCATCGGCTACTTGCTGGCCGCCTTGGCGCGCACCTCGGGCACCTCGCCTTCCGGCCGCCAGACCAGATCGCCGGCCACGTACTTCGCGTCCTTGTAGGTGGCGAAGTCGGTGAAGCCCTTCTCCCACGCCACCGTCCCGATGTACGAGCCCACGTTCGCCTGGTGGTCCACCTTGCGGATGAAGCGCCCGGGGCCGCGCAGCGAGTCCAGCTCGAGGCCCTCGAGCGCGTCGACCACCTTCTCGGTGTCCGCGGTGCCCGCCTTCTGCACCGCCTTGGCCCAGGTCATCACGCCGTCGTACGCGTTGATCGCCCAGGTGGACGGATACTTGCCGGTCTTCGCCTGGTACGTCTTGATGAACTTCTCCAGGCGGTCGCTGGGGGCGAGCTTGCGGATGACGTGGAAGGGGCCGCGCTCGTAGCCGATGACGCCTTCCACCGCGTCCTTGCCCAGCCCCTGCAGCGTGTCGACGTCGTAGAGGGCGGCGAAGGGGAACTTCTTGAAGAAGTCGTAGCCCTTGGCCTGCTTGGTGAAGGCGATCAGGTCGGAGCCGAAGAGGTTGGAGTACACCGCGTCCGGATTGGCCGCGATGATGGAGGTGATGTACGAGGTGTAGTCGGTCTCGCCGAGCTTGGGCCACACCTTGGCGACGATCTCGACGTCCTTCTTGTTCTCCTTCAGGCGCCGCTCGAACGCGTCGGCCTGGATGTATCCGAATTCATAGCCCGGGCCGATGATGGCGTACCGCTTGTACGGCTTCGTCGCCATGTACTGGCCCATTGCGCTGCCCTCGATGAAGGTATTCGGCACCACCGAGAAGATGTAGCGGTGGCCGCGCTCCACGAATGCGCGCTCGGTATTGGCGGTATGCGAGATCAGGATGGTCTTGTTCTCCTTCGCCACCTCCGACATCGCCAGCAGGACGCCGCTGGAGACCGGTCCGAAGATGGCGGCCACCTCCTCGCGCAGGATGACGTCGCGGGTCTCGCGCGCGCCCACGTCGGGCTTGGCGTTGTCGTCGCGGACGATCAGCTCGACCTTGCGGCCGAGGACGCCCTTGCCGGCGTTGAGATCGGCGACGGCAAGCTTTGCGCCTTCGATGCCGGCGATGCCGTACAGCGCCGGCCCTCCGGTCATGGTGTCGATGATGGCGATCTTGATCGGCTTCTCCGCCGGCGCGGCGCCGAACGCCGCCAGCGCGGCGACCGCCGCCGCAAGAACGACAGCCCGCTTCTGCATGGGGCCCCTCCTCTGATGGGTTGCCCGCCTCGAAGATGGTGAGGGCGAGTGCGGGAAAATGGACACTTTCCCCCAGGGAGGTCAATGCGAGGCGGCGCGTCCTTTTGACGCAATCGCGAGGCGCGCCGCGGACCTCAGGTCGCCGTTGGCCGGCCGGGGCGGGCCCTGGAGCGGCGCACCCAGAACCCGAGCAGAGGAAGCAGCATCAGCAAGGTCGGGGCCGAGCCCGTCCCGTTGCATCCGCTGCGGCGCGGCGGCGTCCCGAGGCCCGCCTGCGCCACCGCATCCAGGTAGACGAACGCAGCGGGCACGACGGCGGACCGGCCGTCCGCATCGGTCACCGCCACGTCGACCGGCCCCGGCGCGTGCTCCGGCGCGACCACGTCGATGGAGCTCGCGTCCACGTGCGTGACCTCCACCGGCATGCCGCCGAACGTCACCGCGACGCCGGCGGTGAAGCCCGTGCCCGACAGGTGCACGTTCACTCCTCCCGAGGCGGGGCCCGACGCAGGCTCCACCGCGGTGAGCATCTGATCGCCCGGTCCCGACGGCGTCGGCACCAGCGGCGCCAGCACCCGCGCCGCCTCCCGGCCCATCGCCGCCTGTCCGGCGATGCTGGGATGGATTCCGTCCTCGCCGAGGCCGGCGGCGAAATGATTGACGTCCCCTGGCGCGGCGACGGCGGCCTCGAAATCGATCACGCCCTCGACCTGCGCCTGGTGCCGGATCCAGTCGTTGACCGCGAGCCGCCGCGCGATCACCGTCGAGAGGACTCCGCTGGTGGTCCTCTCCTTCGGCAGCAGCGTGCCCGCCCAGACGCGGCAGAAGGGCCGGAGCTGGTCGAAGAGGGACGAGAGCAGCGAATCGATCTGGTCGGCGGTCAGGCTTCCCAGGTTGTTGGTGCCGAGCAGCACCAGGCAGTCGGTGACGCCCTGCAGGGTGAAGACCTCGCGCTTCAATCCCTGGATGGCCTCGTCGATGCCTTGCCCCGACACCGCCGCGTTCGCCACCGGCAGCTTGAGGAGGCCCTGGGCCACCGTGGTCCAGGCATTGCGGTAATCGTCGTTGCGGGACACGTAGTCGCCCACGTCTCCGGAGACGTAGCCTTCGGTGATGCTGTCGCCGAGGGCGACGAAGGCAGCGCCGGCCGCGCCCTCCACGTCGACGGTGTCGAGCCCGACCGCGCGCATGAACGGCGTTCCCGCGGGCGGATTCTGCGCGCCCGCATAGCTTCCATTCCAGGAATAGCTGTCGGGAAATGCATTGATGTTGCTCGCGGCCAGCGCGCCCTCGACGTCGAACGAGACGTACAACTCGGCGCCGAACGAGACGGGAAAGGCGATCGGATCGCTGGTGACGCGGTCGCGCGCCGCCGCGGTGAATCCCGACGCGCCGTTGAAGGTGACCGCCACCGGGGCCGCTGCGAGCGCACCCTGCGTCCGGGCGAGCGCCACCGTGGCGGAGTGGAGGGTGAGCGAGCCATCGCCTGCCTGGAAGCCGAGCCGCAGGCGCGATCCGGCGCGGCCGACCGGCAGCTTGATCCTGTAGGTGGTGCGCGTCGAGGTGCTCACCGAGACGCGGAGCGCCTGGTGGAAGGCGGGCTGGAAGATTGGAGACGCGGCCATCGCAGGGGCGCCGAGGGTGACGAGCAGGCTGCCGAGAACGCGGGTCGACGCTCGAAATCGCATTCGGGAATCTCCGGGGTGGGCGAAGCTCCTCCAGCGGCGGGACCGGCCGTCGGGCCGTCCGCGACAGGGAAACATCCGAGGAGTTCCTGGAGGAACCGCGGGCGGTTTGGCGTTGATTCCCGAAGCGCAGGTCGCCATCGTCCGGGCGCAGCGTCTTGCGCCGGGGCGCATTTGCCCGGGATTCATCGTTCACCGTCGTACACAACAGTGGACTTCCGTCGCATCCGGGTGGTTGACCGCGAGCGCGCCTTCGCCGCAGGCTGCGCGCACCTCGGCAGTCAACCCCCCGGAGGTAGCCCCCCATGAAGCGTTCTTCCCCGCTCGCGCCGATCCTTGCCGCGCTGGCGGCGGCGGCATTGCCCGCCGTTGCCAATGCAGCGCCCTTCAACCTCGTCGAAGCCACCATCGAGGACATCCAGGCCCAGTATCGGGCAGGGAACCTCTCCCCCGAGCAGGTGGTGCAGATGTATCTCGATCGCATCGCCGCCTTCGACCAGTCCAGCGCCGGCCAGCCGATCAACGGCGGCGCCGGCCAGCAGCCGTTCAATGCCTTCATGCACGTGAACGAGCAGGCGCTCAGGGCCGCGGGCAGGCTCGACGACTTCGACGGCGACGGCGGCAAGCCGCTCTTCGGCATTCCCGTCATCCTCAAGGACAACATCGCCACCGACGACATGCCCACCACCGCGGGATCGGTGGCGCTCGGCGCATCGCGTCCGAAGAAGGACGCCTTCATCGCGAAAAAGCTCCGCCAGGCCGGGGCCATCATCCTGGGCAAGGGCACGCTCACCGAGTACGCCAACTTCATCGCCCTGGGCATGCCCACCGGCTTCAGCTCGCAGTTGCGTTTCCAGCTCTTCCAGGTGCCCGGCGCCAATCTCGACAAGGTTGGTTTCGGCTTCAACTCCTACGATCCGCGCATCGACCCGCGGAACATCCCCCCCGTGAACGACGGCCGCCCGGTGCTCGCGACCGGAGGCTCCAGCTCGGGCCCGGGCATCTCGGTGGGCGCCAACCTCGTCACCGTGGGCGTGGGCACCGAGACGTCCGGATCGATCCTCAGCCCCTCCGGCCAGAACATGCTGGTCGGCATCAAGCCCACGCTGGGGCTCGTCAGCCGCAACGGCATCGTGCCCATCACCGCCGATCAGGACACCGCCGGCCCGATGGCGCGCACGGTGACGGACGCGGCGAAGCTGCTCGGCGTCCTCGCCGGCTTCGACGAGAAGGATCCGGCCACCCGCGCCTGCCAGAAGAAGGGGAACTGCTTCCGCGACTACACCCGGTTCCTCGACCCCGATGCGCTCAAGGGCGCGCACATCGCCGTGCCCAAGCACCCGTACTGGGTGGAGTTCGGCCTCGGTCCGGCGCGCACCGCGCTGATGGAGGACGCCATCGCCACCATGACGGCGATGGGAGCGACCTTCGAGGAGTGCGAGATTCCCTCGCAGAACGTGCTCAACAACTACGGCACCTGCGTGACCACCGACGACGTCGCCGCCCGCAGGGCCACGCCCGCCGGGGCCGTCCCGTCGTGCTCCACCGTGCTCCTCTTCGGCTTCAAGCGCGACCTGAACAACTACCTCGCCAACAAGGACTTCGGACCGGGCACGAGCGTCTCCAGCGCGACGATTCCGGGGCGCACGGTGAACACGCTTGCCGACGTGATCTCGTTCGACGCGGCCCACCCGGAGGTGGCGCTCAAGTACGGCCAGGCGATTGCCGAGGGCGCACAGGCGCTCGATACCGCTCCCGGCAGCCAGGACTTCACCGACTACCTCGCGGACCGCGCGCTGGACCTGAAGCTGACCCGCCAGTGCGGCCTGGACATCCTCTACACCGGCGTGGTGCCGGCGGAGTGCGCGGGGCTGGTGGCGGACCAGGGGAGCTGCACCGGCAAGAAGTTCGACGCGGTGCTGTTCCCCGCCAACTTCGGCGCCAACGCGCCCGCGCGCGCCGGGTATCCGAGCGTGATCGTGCCCGGAGGGTTCTTCGCTCCGACGCTGGCGCGCCTGCCCGCCGGCTTCACGCCCGAGCCTTCGCCGTTCGGCGTGACCTTCTCCGGTCCGGCGTTCAGCGAGCCCAAGCTCATCGGCTACGCCTACGCCTTCGAGCAGGCCACCCACCACCGGGTGCCTTCGCCGCACGCGCCCGCGCTGCCCTCGGACACGGTGGCAGCCAGCACCAACAGGTAGCGGCAGCCGCCACCGATGTGCCGGCGATCCGCGGCCGGCACATCGGTGGGCCCCTCGAGATCGGCCCGCGTCGCGGGAGGGACATGGAGGAGGAATTCGAGGTCGCGGTGGTCGGCGGCGGCCCTGGCGGCGCTACCGCCGCTGCCTTCCTGGCGCGCGCCGGAGTGCGCACGCTCCTGGTCGACAAGGCGCGTTTCCCCCGCGACAAGGCTTGCGGCGACGCGGTCTGCACCAAGAGCGTACGCATCCTCGAGGAGCTGGGGCTCACCGGCGCGGTGGAGCGCGAGGTCTGCGCCAAGGTCAGGACCCAGGCGCTGATCGGACCGCAGGGCCGCGGCGTCCCGCTTCCGTTCGTCGATCGGGTCGGAGACCTTCGCAAGCCCGGCTTCGTCTACGTCATCCGCCGCGATCGCTTCGACAACGTCCTCTTCCAGCACGCGCGCTCGCTCCCCGGGGTCACCGCGGTGGAGGGCGTCGCCTTCGCCGACTTCCTGTGTGAAGGCGGACGCATCGCGGGAATCGTGGCGAGCGACGGCGAAGGGCGCGAGCGGCGCTACCGCGCCTCGATCGTCATCGGCGCCGACGGAGCGATGAGCCGGGTCGCGGAGCGGGCCGGCGCCTACGACTTCTCCCACAAGGACCACCGCCACTGGATCGCTGCGTTCCGCTCCTACTTCCGCGGAGTGCAGGGCCTGGGCGAGAGCATGGAGCTGCATTTCTTCGACGAGGTGCTGCCGGGATACTTCTGGATCTTTCCCGTGGGCGGCGGCGAGGCCAACGTCGGCGCGGGCATGGTCGAGTCGGCGCTGCAGGGGCGCGGCGGCGCGGGGAAGATCAACCTGCGCAAGCGGACGGCGGAGCTCCTGGCCACGCACCCGCGCCTGCGCGATCGCTTCTCCGGCGCGCGGGAGGTGGAGGGCAGCTTCCGCGGCTGGCAGCTTCCCTGCGGCAGCGAGCGCCGGCCGCTGGCGGGCGACGGGTGGATGCTGATCGGCGATGCGGCCTCCCTGATCGATCCCTTCAGCGGAGAGGGCATCTCCAACGCCATGCACAGCGGGATGCTCGCGGCGCAGTTCGCTGCGCGTGCCCTGCGCGAGGGCACGGTGCGGGACGGAGGCTTGCGCCGCTACGAGGAGCAGGTCTGGCGCGAGCTGGGCCCGGAGCTGGAGACCGCGTACCGGCTGCAGCGGCTGGCGCGGCACCGCTGGCTCACCCGGGCAGTCTTCGCCCGCGCTGCGCGGCCGCGCGCGGCCCGGGCCATCGCCGCGCTGATGGGCGATCCGGAAGCGGCGAGGCAGCTCACCCGCCCCTGGTTCTACCTGCGGCTGCTGTTCGCCTGAGGCCCGCGCGGGTGCGCCGCTACGGCGCTCCGGTCAGCAGGATCCGCACCTCGCCGCCCGCGGCGATGGCGAGATCGGCCTTGCCGTCTCCATCCAGGTCGCCCAGGGCGGCGTCCTCGGGATGCTCCGCGGGAAGGGTCGCGCCTTCGCGAAATCCCTGCCCGCCGCCGAGCAGGATCTGGACGTTCCCTCCGAGGTTGCAGACCGCCAGGTCGGCGATGCCGTCTCCGTCCACGTCGCCCGAGGCCAGGCGTACCGGGCTGGGGCCGGCGGCATGCGCGATGCCGGGTCCACGGCCGCCCCGCAGGAGGATCACGCCGTCGCGGGAGATGTCGGCGCTGCTTCCGGAGTAGGTCGCCACCGCCACGTCCTGGCCCAGCGCCAGCGCGTAGAAGGAGGGGTTGGGCAAGCCGAGGCGAGCCTCCTGCGTCACGGTCCGCCCCTCCACGCGCAGCACCGCGAGCTGCGGCTGCGGCCAGGAGGGCACGAAGAGCCTGTGGCCGAGCACCGCCACGTTGAAGTAGGCGCGCCCCTTCGAGCCGGTTGCGGCCGCAGTGGGTCCCGTGAAGGTGCCGTCGCCCTTGCCCCAGAAGACGAGCACGCGCTTTCCGCCCATGTCGTTGAAGACCAGGTCCGGATGGCCATCGCCGTCCAGGTCCGCCGCGGCCACTGAGTGCAGGTGCGGAGTGACCATGGGAACCTGCACCTGCGCCGAGCGCGCATACGCCGGCCCGAAGTGGATGGTGGCGAACTTCTCCTCGTGGTGGGCGACGACGAGGTCGGGCTGGCCGTCGCCGTCCAGGTCGGCCACTGCGATGCCGCTGGGATTGCGGGCGGAGGAAAAGGTCCGCTCGACCCGGAACCCTCCCTTGCCGTCGCGCGCCAGCACGGTGCCGGCGCCGTCCTGCTGCATCGCGATCAACTTGCCCGAGACCACGGCGACCCGCTGCACTCCGGGAACCTTCACCCGGACCTGCCCGGGGAAGATCCCTGCGGCCACGAGCGCAATCACCCATGCCATGCGCACCTCGCAGCGCATGCTGCCACGGCTGGAGGCGCACCGTCGTGCATTTCGCCTCTCGAGCTCAGCGCATTTCGTGCGACTCGCAACGCGGTGCCCCGGCGATGCGCCCTCATTCCGCGCATTTCGGGTGGCCCACGGCATGCAGTCCCATCGCGGCGTGCTGCTCGTCCTCGCCAGCCTGGTTGCCCAGGCGTCCGACGCACCCATCCAGGTGCGCGGATTCGTCGACGGCGACTACGCCTTCGACGGGAGCCGGCCGCCCGATCGCGCCGCCTTCCAGCCGGGAGCGGGAACGACGGCGCACGCGGCCAACCAGTTCGCCCTCAACCTCGCCGCAATCGACCTCCTCCTCGACCCGAAGCCCGCCGGCCTGCGTCTCACGCTGGCCTGGGGCACCGGCGTGGACGTGCTGCATGCCGCCGAGCCCTTTCTCGGGCCGGTGGTCCAGGCGTACGCGAGCGCGCGAATCCCGGTCGGGCGCGGGCTGACGGTCGATGCCGGCATCTTTTCCAGCCACGTCGGCTTCGAGAGCTTCTTCTCCAGGGACAACCTCAACTACACGCGCTCATGGATGGCCGAGCTGTCGCCCTACTACCAGGCCGGCCTGCGCGCGTCGTATTCGTTCGACGAGCACTGGTCGGCCCAGCTGCACCTCCTCAACGGCTGGCAGCGCGCAAGCGAGAACAACCGCGGCAAGACCGTCGGCGCGCAGATCGCCTGGGCGGGCAGCGGCGCCAGCGTCTCCTTCAACTCCCTGGTCGGCCCGGAGCTGCCCGGAGACGACAGCCACTTCCGCTTCTTCGGCGATCTGGTCGCTCGACTGGAAATCCTCCAATGGCTGACCCTGGCCGCCACCGCCGATGCCGCCCTCGAGCAGCGCCCCGCGCGCGACGCGCACTGGGTCGCCGCCGCGGCGTATGCCCGCGCCGCGCTCTCGAAGATCGTCTGGCTGGCGGTGCGGATCGAGGAGTTCCGCGACCCGGATGGCGCAATCAGCGGAATCGCGCAGACCCTGCGCGAGGGGACGGCCACCCTGGAAATCCGGCCGGTGGAGGCGCTCATCCTCAAGCTCGAGGCGCGCCACGACGGCTCGTCAGCTCCCGCCTTTCACGGCTCCACGAGCGAGACGCTGCTCATCGGCAGCGCCGTCGCCGCATTCTGAGGTGCTGCATGAACGACCTTCTCTTCGTCGCCATCACCACCGCGTTCTTCGCCTTGGCGTGGGCGTACGTGAACGCCTGCGAGAGGCTCGGGTGAGGCCGTGCTGATCGACTACGCCGCCGGCGCGGCGCTCTCGCTGTTCCTCGCCGTCTATCTCGTCTACGCGCTCGTGCGTCCGGAGAGGTTCTGATGACCGCCGCAGGCTGGCTCCAGCTCGCGATCTTCTCCGCCGTGGTCATTGCCCTGACCCGGCCTCTCGGCGGCTATCTCCACCGCGCCCTGGAGGGTCCGCACGGGCCGATGCCGCGGCTCGAGCGCGCGCTCTACCGCCTCTGCGGCGTCGACGGGCGCGAGCAGACCTGGCGGCAGTACGCCTTCGCGATGCTGGCCTTCAGCCTCGTCAGCGTGCTCGCGGTCTACGCCATCCAGCGCTTCCAGCACGTCCTGCCGCTCAATCCGCAGAAGCTGGGCGCCGTCGATCCCGCGCTCGCCTTCAATACCGCGGTGAGCTTCACCAGCAACACCAACTGGCAGGCGTACACGCCCGAGACCACCGTCTCGTACTTCACCCAGATGGCCGCGCTGGCCTGGCAGAACTTCGCCTCCGCGGCGGTGGGAATCGCCGTGGCCCTCGCGCTGGCGCGCGGCTTTACCCGCAGGCAGGCCACCACGCTCGGCAACTTCTGGGCCGACCTGATCCGCTCGACCCTCTACGTCCTCCTGCCCGCCTCGGCGCTGGTCGCGCTCTTCTTCGTCTCCCAGGGCGTGATCCAGAACTTCTCCGGCTACCGCGAGATCACCACGCTGGAAGGCGTCAAGCAGACGCTCGCCATGGGCCCGGTCGCCTCGCAGGAGGCGATCAAGATGCTGGGCACCAACGGCGGCGGCTTCTTCAACGCCAACAGCGCCCACCCGTTCGAGAACCCGACCCCGCTCACCAACTTCGTGCAGATGCTTCTCATCTTCGCCATCCCCGCCGCGCTCACCCACACCTACGGGCGCATGGCGGGCAGCGCGCGGCAGGGCTGGGCGCTCTTCGGCGCCATGGGCGCGCTCTTCCTCGCCGGCGCGGTCGCGTGCTCGCTCGCCGAGGCGCGCCCGAACCCGGCGCTCGCGGGGCTCGCCGTCGACCAGCGCGCCGGGAACATGGAGGGCAAGGAGGTGCGCTTCGGCGTCCCCGCCTCCGCGCTCTTCGCCACCGTCACCACCGACGCCTCCTGCGGCGCGGTGAACTCGATGCACGACAGCTTCACGGCTCTGGGCGGCCTGGTCCCGATGGTGAACATGCAGCTTGGCGAGGTGATCTTCGGCGGCGTCGGCGCGGGGCTCTACGGCATGCTGGTGATGGTGGTGCTCTGCGTCTTCATCGCCGGCCTGATGGTGGGGCGCACGCCGGAATACCTGGGCAAGAAGATCGAGTCCCGCGAGATGAAGCTGGCGATGCTCTACGTGCTCGTCTTCCCGCTCATGGTCCTCGGCCTCGCCGCCTGGGCCGCGGTGAGCCCGCGGGCGCTGCCGTCGCTCGCCAACCAAGGCCCGCACGGCCTGAGCGAGATCCTCTACGCATTCACCAGCGGCACCGCCAACAACGGCTCCGCCTTCGCCGGGCTGAACGCGAACACCGTCTTCTGGAACCTGGGCGTGGGCGTCGCCATGCTGGTCGGGCGCTTCCTGATGATCGTCCCGGCCCTGGCCATCGGTGGATCGATGGTGGGCAAGAAGGTGGTGCCGCAGGGGCCGGGAACCTTTCCCACCGACGGGCTGCTCTTCGCCGGCCTCCTCGTCGGCGTGGTGGTCATCGTCGGCGCGCTGACCTTCTTCCCCGCGCTCGCGCTCGGCCCGGTGGTGGAGCACTTCGCGGGCGGGAGGGTCTTCTGATGGCGCGCCAGCTCTCGCTGCTCGATCCGTCCATCCTGCGCTCCGCCGTGCTCGACAGCTTCCGCAAGCTCTCTCCGCGGCTGGTGGCGAAGAATCCGGTCATGTTCGTGGTCTGGATCGGCAGCATCCTCACCACGGCCCTCTGGGCGCGCGACGTCCTCCTGCGCCCCCAGGGCGCTCCCCCTGCCTGGTTCACGCTCGCGACCAGCCTCTGGCTCTGGTTCACCGTCCTCTTCGCCAACTTCGCCGAGGCCGTCGCGGAGGGCCGGGGCAAGGCCCAGGCGGAGACGCTGCGCAAGACCCGCAGCGAGACGGTGGCGCGGAAGATCCGGCTCTGGCCCCGCCCCGAGGACGTTCCGCCGCTCGCCAACGAGGACCTGATTCCCGCCTCGCGGCTGAAGAAGGGCGACCGGGTCGTCGTCGAGGCCGGGCAGGTGATCCCCGGCGACGGCGAGGTCGTCGAGGGCATCGCCTCGGTGGACGAGTCGGCGATCACCGGCGAGTCCGCGCCCGTCATCCGCGAGAGCGGGGGCGACCGCAGCGCCGTCACCGGCGGCACCAAGGTCCTCTCCGACCGCATCGTCGTGCGCATCACCGCCAATCCCGGCGAGTCGTTCCTCGATCGCATGATCGCCCTGGTGGAGGGCGCCTCGCGGCAGAAGACTCCCAACGAGATCGCGCTGCACATCCTGCTCGTCGGCCTGACGCTGGTCTTCCTCTTCGCCTGCGTCACCCTGGTGCCGCTCGGGCTCTACTCCGGCGTCCGCCTCTCGGCGACCGCGGTGGTGGCGCTGCTCGTCTGCCTCATCCCCACCACCATCGGCGGGCTGCTCTCCGCCATCGGCATCGCCGGGATGGATCGGCTGCTGCGCCGCAACGTCCTGGCCATGAGCGGGCGCGCGGTGGAGGCGGCCGGCGACGTCGACGTCCTCTTGCTCGACAAGACGGGCACCATCACCCTGGGCAACCGGATGGCGACCGAGCTCCTGCCCGCGCCGGGCGTGCGGGTGGAGGACCTGGCCGACGCCGCGCAGCTCTCCAGCCTCGCCGACGAGACGCCCGAGGGCCGTTCCATCGTCGTCCTGGCGAAGGAGCGCTACGGGCTACGCGGCCGCGAGACCAAGGGGTTCGCCACCTTCATCGCCTTCTCCGCCGAGACGCGGATGAGCGGCTGCGACCTGGGGGAGCGAAAGGTCCGCAAGGGCGCCACCGACGCGGTGGCCGAGCACGTGCGGGCGCTGGGCGGCACCGTTCCGGACGAGGTGGTGAAGGCGGCGGGGCAGATCGGCGATGCCGGCGGCACGCCGCTCGCCGTGTCCGACGGAGCCCGCGTGCTCGGGCTGGTCCACCTCAAGGACGTGGTCAAGGGCGGCATCGCGGAGCGCTTCGCGCGCTTCCGCGCCATGGGCATCCGCACCGTGATGATCACCGGCGACAACCCGCGCACGGCGGGCGCCATCGCCCGCGAGTCGGGCGTGGACGACTTCCTCGCCCAGGCCACTCCCGAGGCGAAGATGCGGCTCATCAAGGAGGAGCAGGCCAGGGGCAAGCTGGTGGCGATGACCGGCGACGGCACCAACGACGCGCCCGCGCTCGCCCAGGCCGACGTGGGGGTGGCGATGAACACCGGCACCCAGGCCGCCAAGGAAGCCGGCAACATGGTGGACCTCGATTCCGATCCCACCAAGCTGCTGGAGGTGGTGGAGGTGGGCAAGCAGCTCCTGATGACGCGCGGCGCGCTGACCACCTTCTCCATCGCCAACGACGTGGCCAAGTACTTCGCCATCCTGCCGGCGCTGTTCATGGTGGCCTTCCCCGAGCTTTCGCCGCTGAACGTGATGCGGCTCGCCTCGCCGTACAGCGCGATCCTCAGCGCCGTGATCTTCAACGCCGTCATCATCGTCCTCTTGATCCCGCTCGCCCTGCGCGGCGTCCGCTACCGGCCGCTGGGTGCGGCTGCGCTGCTCCGCCGCTCGCTCCTGGTCTATGGCGCAGGCGGCGTGATCGCGCCCTTCCTCGGCATCAAGCTCATCGATCTCGCTCTCGTCGCGCTGGGGGTGTCGTGATGCTGACCGCCCTTCGCACCGCTCTCGTGACGCTGCTCCTCACCGGCATCGGCTATCCGCTCCTGGTCACCGGCCTCGCGCAGCTCGCCTTTCCCGACAAGGCCAACGGAAGCCTGGTCAGGCGCGACCGCGGCTCGGTGGTCGGGTCCGAGCTGATCGGCCAGGCGTTCACCTCGTCGGCCTACTTCTGGTCTCGGCCATCCGCCGTGAGCTGGGACGCCGCCGGATCGGGCGGCTCGAACCTCGGGCCCACCTCGAAGAAGCTGCGCGAGCGCGCCGCCGCCGACGTACAGCGGATGGGCGGCACCGTGCCCGCCGAGCTGGTCACGGCGTCGGCGAGTGGGCTCGATCCCCACCTCTCCCCCGCGGCGGTGCGCTGGCAGGTGCCGCGCGTCGCCGCCGCCCGGGGACTCGCGCCCGAGAGGGTCCGCGCGCTGGTGGACACCATGGTCGAAGGGCGCGATCTCGGCTTCCTCGGCGAGCCGCGCGTCAACGTCCTCCTGCTCAACCTCGCCCTCGATCGCCAGTTCGGGCGCGCCGTCGCCTCGGGGGGGTAGACTCGGCACGTGCCCGGACGCGGCCGACCCGAAGACTTCCTCGAGCTGGTCCAGCGCAGCAAGCGCGGGCGGCTCAAGATCTACGTGGGCTTCGCCGCGGGAGTGGGCAAGACCTACCGCATGCTCGAGGAGGCGCACGAGCTGCGCCGCCGGGGCGTCGACGTGGTGGTCGCGTTCGTGGAGACGCACGGGCGCGCCGATACCGCAGCGCTCCTCGACGGGCTCGAGGTGATCCCGCGCAAGAAGATCGAGTACCGGGGAGTGTCGGTGGAGGAGATGGACCTCGACGCCGCGCTGGCGCGCAGGCCGGCGGTGGCCATCGTCGACGAGATTCCCCACACCAACGCGCCCGGCTCGCACAACCGCAAGCGCTGGCAGGACGTGCTCGAGATCCTGGCCGCGGGCATCAACGTCATCGCCGCGCTCAACGTGCAGCACCTCGAGTCGCTCAACGACGTCATCGAGCGGAACACCGGGGTGCGGGTGCGCGAGACCGTCCCCGACGGCTTCCTCAAGGAGGCGGACCAGGTGGTGAACCTCGACCTGGCGGTCGAGGACCTGCAGGACCGGATGAAGGCGGGCAAGATCTACGCGCCCGACAAGGTGCCCCGCGCGATCGAGAACTTCTTCAAGGGCCGCAACCTCTCCACGCTGCGGGAGCTGGCGCTGCGCGAGGTGGCCGAGAGCCTGGACCGCGCCGCCTCGGCGCAGGCCGCGCCCGAGGACAGGCAGCCTGCCTCCGGCCGCGTCATGGTCTGCCTCGCCTCCAACCCGCCGCGCGCCGCCGGCCTGCTCAGACGCGGCTCCCGCCTCGCGGGGCGGCTCAACACCGACTGGTTCGTGGTCTACGTCGAGACTCCGGACGAGGCGCCCGACCGCATCGATTCCGCCGCGCAGCGCCACCTGCTCCGGAACATCGAGAAGGCGCGGGAGCTGGGCGCGGAGGTGGTGCGGCTGAAGGCGGCCGATCCCGTGCCGGCGCTGCTCGACTTCGCCCGGTCGCACGCGGTCGGCCACCTGATCGTCGGGCGGAGCAAGGCGCCGCTCTGGCAGCGCATCCTCGGCCGCTCCATCCTGCAGCGGCTGGTGGACGAGTCGGAAGGCCTCGACCTGCACATCGCCTCCTTCGAGGACGAGGAGGCGCGATGAGCCTGCGGGCGAAGCTCCTGCTCGCCCTGGCGCCGCTGGCCCTGGTGCTGGCCGTGCTGGGCACCATCTCGGTGCAGGCGATGAGGAGCCTCGGCGAAGGCTCCGAGCTCATCCTCAAGGACAACTACCGCAGCGTGCTGGCGGCGCAGCAGATGAAGGAGGCCATCCAGCGCATCGACAGCGCGGCGCTCTTCCTGGTGGCCGGCCGGCGCGAGCAGGCGCTGGCGCAGGCCAATCCGAATCTGGCCGCGTTCGAGACCCAGCTTCGCATCCAGGAGGGCAACATCACCGAGCCGGGCGAGCGCGATGCGACGGGCGACCTTCGCCGCGTCTGGGACGAGTACCGGACCGAGTTCATCCGCTTCGCCGGCGCCGGCGGGGCCGATCCCGCCGCGGCGTACTTCGACCGTGTCTTCCCCGCCTTCACCCGCGTGAAGGCGGCAGCCGACCGCATCCTCTTCATCAACCAGGACGCGATGGTGCTCAAGAGCGAGCGGGCGCGCCGCGCCGCCCAGCGCGGCAGCGCCCTGATGGTGGCGGCGACGCTCCTCGCCTTCCTGGTCGGGCTCTTCGCCTCCGGCGCGGTGACGAGCCGGCTGCTCAGGCCACTCGGCGTCCTCACCCTGGCGGTGCGCCGGATCGCGCAGGGAGACCTCCAGGTCCGCGCCGACGTCGCGGTCCGGGACGAGATCGGCCAGCTCGCCAAGGAGTTCAACAACATGGTCGCGCGCCTCGACGAGTACCGGCGCAGCTCGCTCGGCGAGCTGCTCCAGGCGCAGCAGGCGGCGCAGGCCGCCATCGACAGCCTCCCCGATCCGGTGGTGGTCCTCGCCGCCGACGGGTCGGTGCTGAACGTGAACACCTCGGCGGAGGCGATCCTCAAGCCCGCGCCGGGAACCGACGCGTTCGCCGCCGCCCCGCCCGATCTGCGCGCCGTGCTCGACCGGATCCGCGCGCACGTCGTCTCCGGCAAGGGCGCCTACGTCCCCAGGGGCTACGAGGAGGCGGTGGCGGTGCCGGGGGCGGACATGGTCCGCCATCTCCTGCCCCGCGCGACGCCGCTCTACTCCGAGGAGGGCGGGGTGCAGGGGGCGACCATCGTGCTCCAGGACGTGACCCGGCTGATGCGCTTCGACGAGCTCAAGAACGACCTCGTCGCCACCGTCGCGCACGAATTCCGGACGCCGCTGACCTCGCTGCGCATGGCGATCCATCTCTGCGTGGAGGGCGCCGCCGGGCCGATCACCGAGAAGCAGGGCGACCTGCTCCAGGCGGCGAGGGGAGATTGCGAGCGCCTGCAGGCCATCGTCGACGACCTGCTCGACCTGTCGCGGATCCAGTCGGGCAGGGTGGTGGTCTCGCCCGTGCCGATCCCGGCGAAGACGCTGGTCGACGCCGCCACCGCCGAGCAGTCCGCCCAGGCCGGCGCGGCGCGGGTGGCGCTGGTGGGGACGGTGGTCGAGCCCGTCCTTCCCGTGAAGGCCGATCCCGAGCGCGTCTCGCTGGTGCTCTCCAACCTGATCCAGAACGCCATCCGCTACAGCCCGCCGGACGGCACGGTGGAGCTGCGCGCCGAGCCGGACGGCCGGACGGTGCGCTTCACCGTGACCGACCACGGCCCCGGCATCCCGCAGGACCAGCGGCAGCGCATCTTCGAGAAGTTCGTCCGGCTGCCCGGCGCGAAAGGGCAGGGGCTCGGGCTCGGCCTCTACATCTCCCGCGAGATCGTGCTCGCGCACGGCGGCGATCTGGGAGTGACCGACGCCCCCGGCGGCGGGAGCCGGTTCTGGTTCACGCTTCCGGTGGTCAGCTAGACTCGTACTTCTTCCGCTTGCGGTAGAGCGTGGAGGCGTCGATTCCCAGCACGCGCGCCGCGTCTTCCAGCGTGGCGGTGCGCGAGAGCACCCGCAGGATGTGCTCGCGCTCCACCTCCTCGACGGTGAAGTCGCCGCCCACCTGCGGCAGCGACCCCCCGTGCGCCGCGATGCGCTCCGGCAGCGCCTGCGGCTCGAGCACCCGCCCGGCCGAGAGGATGACGGCGCGCTCGATGGCGTTGCGCAGCTCGCGGACGTTTCCCGGCCACGGATACGAGCGCAGCGCCTGCAAGGCGGCCGGAGACAGCTCGCGGCTCGCGGCGCGCGAGAAGAAGGCGAGGAACCGGTTCGCCAGCGCCTCGACGTCCTCGCTGCGCTCGCGCAAGGGCGGCACGGTCACCTCCACCACGTTGAGGCGATAGAGCAGGTCCTCGCGGAAGCGGCCCGTCTTCACCTCGGCGTCGAGGTCGCGGTTGGTCGCCGCCACCACCCGCACGTCCGCCGTCCGCGTGCGCGTCTCGCCCACCCGCTCGAACTGCTTCTCCTGGACGAAGCGGAGCAGCTTGGCCTGGAGCGCGGGCGACATCTCGCCGATCTCGTCGAGGAAGACGGTGCCGTGCTCCGCGGCCTCCACCTTGCCCGGCTGGTCGCGGACGGCGCCGGTGAACGCGCCGCGGGCGTGGCCGAACAGCTCGCTCGCGAGCAATTCGTCGGTGAGCGTCGGGCAGTTCACGGTGACGAACGGCGCCGCCGCCCGCGCGCTCCAGGAATGGAGCACGCGCGCCAGCACGCCCTTGCCGGTGCCGTTCTCGCCCTTGAGCAGCACCGGGACGTCGTGGGCCGCGGCCTGCCGGATCACGTCCAGGACCACCTTCATCTTCGGCGACGAGGTGGAGAGGTCCGCCTCCGGGACCGCCTGCGCGACCTGCGCCTCCAGGTCCACCACCCGGCGCTCGATGGTCTGGCGCTCTCGGAGCCGCTCGACCACGTGCCGGATTTGCGCCGGCGTGAACGGCTTGGGCAGATAGTCGCGCGCGCCGCGCTTGATCGCCTCCACCGCCGTCTCGAAGGTGGCGAACGCCGTGATCACGACCACGTCGAGGCCGGGCCGCTCCGCCACCAGGCGGGGCAAAAGGTCGAGGCCGCTCTGGTGGCCGAGCCGGAGATCGAGGAACGCCAGGTCCACCGGCTCGCGGATCATCGCTTCCAGCGCGGCGTCCGCGGTGGCCGCCTCGGCGACCCGGAACCCCATGCCCTCCAGGCAGAGGCGCAGGGTCGAGCGGATGTTCTTCTCGTCGTCGATGACGAGAACGCGCGCGCCGGACCCGCTTGCTTCGTCGCTCACCCTTGGCCTCCGCGGATGGGCGTGCAGGCCACATGCCGGCCAGAGCCCCCTGATCGGCCGCACATGATCCTGCAAATTGCACGATCCGTCACCGGCGAGCGTTGCGATTTGCATCGGCGGCGCGTCGCCGGCGCCCGGTCAGCCGCTCCGATACCGCGGTGCGGCGCGGCACTTGCTTCCTGCAGTTCGCATGACCACGACTGCGCCCTCGGCCCCGCCCGAACCCGAGGAGCACCCGCGGCCCTCGCAGCGCCTGAAGCGGTTCGTCCTCGGCCGGCCGAAAAGTCTTCAGGACCCGCATCTCTTCCGGCACATCTCGCTGGTCGCCTTCCTCGCCTGGGTGGGACTCGGCGCGGACGGGCTGTCCTCGTCCGCCTACGGACCGGAAGAGGCGTTCAAGAACCTCGGCGAGCACACCTATCTCGCCGTCTTCCTGGCGGCAGCCACCGCCTTCACCGTGCTGATCATCGCCGCTTCCTACAGCCGCGTGATCGAGCACTTTCCCTTCGGCGGCGGCGGATACGTGGTCGCCTCGCGCCTGCTCGGCCCGCGCGCCGGAGTGGTGAGCGGCTCGTCGCTCCTGGTCGACTACGTCCTCACCATCTCCATCTCCATCGCCGCGGGCGGCGACGCCGTGTTCAGCGTGCTCCCCGACGGCGCGCGCTGGGCCAACCTGGCCATCCTCGGGCTTCCCCTCAAGCTGCACGTCGAGCTGGCCGGCGTGTTCATCCTCGTGGTCCTCAACCTCCGCGGCGTCAAGGAATCGGTGAAGGCGCTGATGCCCGTCTTCCTCGTCTTCCTCGTCACCCACGCGCTGGTCATCGGCGCCGGAATCGGTCTGCACCTCGGGCGCGTGGGCGAGGTGGCGAGCGAGGTGTCCGCCGGGCTCTCGCACGGCATCTCCACCCTCGGCGCCGGCGGCCTCCTGCTCCTCTTCATCCGCGCCTACTCGCTCGGCGGCGGAACCTATACCGGCATCGAGGCGGTCTCCAACGGGCTCCAGATCATGCGCGAGCCGCGGGTGCAGACCGGCAAGCGGACCATGGTGTACATGGCCGTCAGCCTCGCCCTCACCGCGGCCGGCATCATCCTCTGCTACCTGCTGCTCGAGGTCCGCTACGTCGACCCCGACCACACCATGAACTCGCTCCTCGCCGCCCGGGTCGCGGGGGACGTCCACGCGTTCGGCCTGCCGGTGGGCAGGTGGTTCGTCTTCGTCACCCTGCTCTCGGAGGCGCTGCTCCTCTTCGTGGCCGCGCAGGCCGGCTTCATCGATGGGCCCCGGGTGATGGCCAACATGGCGCACGACTCGTGGTTCCCGCATCGCTTCAGCGCGCTGAGCGATCGCCTCACCATGCAGAACGGCGTGCTGCTGATGGGCGGAGCGGGCCTGCTCATGCTCTTCTACACGCGCGGCCGCGTCGACGCGCTGGTGGTGATGTACTCGATCAACGTCTTCGTCACCTTCTCGCTCACGCAGATCGCGATGATCCGCTACTGGGTGAAGCGCGAGACCCGCCAGCGGCAGCCGGACTGGAAGCGCCACATCTGGATCCACATCGTCGGCGCAGCGCTCTGCGTCACCATCCTCACCATCACCGTGGCGGAGAAGTTCGCCGAAGGCGGATGGCTCACGGTGGTGGCGACCGGCGCGCTGATCTCGCTCTGCATGGCCACCCGGCGCCACTACCAGGGCGTCTTCGCGCGGCTCAAGCGGCTGGACGAGATCCTCGCGGCCCTGCCGTCGGGTCCCGCGCCCGCGCAGTCGCTCGATCCCTCCAGGCCCACCGCGGTGCTCCTGGTGGGCGGATATTCCGGGCTCGGCGTCCACTCGCTGCTCACCGTGCTGAGGCTCTTTCCCCGCTACTTCAAGAACGTGCTCTTCGTCACCGTGGGCGTGGTCGACAGCGCCACCTTCCAGGGCGTGGAAGAGGTGGATCGCGTCCGCGCGGAGGCGGAAGAGGGATTGCAGAAATACGTCCAGCACGCCCAGCGCATGGGCCTGCCCGCCGGCTCCCGCGTCTCGATGGGGACCGAGGCCGTGTCGGAGACGGTGCGGGTCGCGGGCGAGATCGCGCGCGAGTTCCCCCGCGCCATCTTCTTTGCCGGCAAGCTCATCTTCGAGCGCGAGCGGTGGTTCGACCGCTTCCTGCACAACGAGACGGCGTACGCCATGCAGCGGCGGCTCCAGTTCGCCGGCCTGCCCATGGTGGTCCTTCCCGTCCGCGTCCTCGAGTGATCCGGCGCAGGACGCGATCCGCCGTTCGCGGAGATCAGCGCGCCCCGCCGGGGGCGGTGGCCTGCAGCTCGATCTCGATGTCCACCCTCCCGCCCACCAGCAGCCCGCCGGTCTCCAGGGCCGGGCTGAAGGCGAGGCCGAAGTCCTTGCGGTTGACCGAGGCCCTTGCGCCGAAGCCCGCCCGCCCCTCGCCCCAGGGCTTCTTCCCGCTGCCGTACTCGACGTCCAGGACCACCTCGCGGGCGAGGGCGCGGATGGTGAGATCCCCCACCACCCGCAGCCGGCCCGGCGACGGCGCCTCGACGCGGCGGCTGCGGTAGGTAAGCGAGGGGAACTTCCCCACGTCGAAGCAGTCGGGCGAGCGCAGGTACGCGTCGCGATCGGCCATGCCGGTCTCGACGCTTGCGGCGTCGAGGGTCACCTCGACCGAGGAGGCGGTGGGCTGGCGGAGATCGAGTTGCAGCCTTGCGTCCCACCTCGCGAACCTGCCGCGCACCTTCGAGACGACCATGTGACGGACGGTGAACTGCACCCTGGAGCGGGCGGGATCGATCTTCCAGGTCTCCAGGGCCATGCCGTCGGGGCGGGTGGAAGGAAGCGTCAGTCCTCGCCGCCGTACTTGAACGACACCTTCACCTTGGCGCGGAAGGCGGTGATCTTGCCGTCCTCGATCACCAGGTCGAGCTTGTCCACCTCGGCGACGCGCAGATCGCGCAGCGACTTCGACGCCTGCTTCACCGCGGTGCTCGCCGCCTTCTCCCAGGATTCGGTGCTCGTTCCGACCAGCTCGATGATCTTGTAGACGCTCTCGGCCATGGTCCTCTCCTCGTGCAATGCAGCGGGTCGCCGCGTGCACGCATGTAGGGGACACCATCGCCGCGCGCAAGCGCGCAGGGTGTCCCCCATTTACTTGTACACCCGCGGCGATGTTTCCGATTGTTGCTCGGGCAATCGGCGGCATGCGCCTTGCGTTACCAGCGAGGCATGCCGTCCGCTTCCTGTGCTTACGGCCACTTCCCGCTCCAGGTGCCCCGCCCGCCCGAGGCGGCGCTCCCCAGCGGGGAAGTTCGCCCCATCGCCGCCGGATTTGCCGGCGTGGTGAAGGAGAACCAGGCGCGAATCCTGCGCCTGGCGATCGGCATGCTCCGCGACCGCGATCTGGCGGAGGACGTGGCCCAGGAAACCTTCGTGCGCGCGTTCCGCTTCCATGCCTCGTTTCGCAGCGAGGCGGCGCTCTCCACCTGGCTCTACCGCATTGCCGTGAACCTCTGCATCGACGCGCAGCGCAAGCAGGCAAGGAGCGAGCGGCTCGACGAGGACGACGAGCACGGCGACCGGCCGGACCCCGGCCCGGCGCCCGACCACGCGCTGGAAGTGCGCGAGCTCGCGAGGCACGCGGAGGCGGCGCTGGAGACGCTCTCGCCCGACCACAAGGCCATCCTGATCCTTCGCGAGGTGGAGGGGCTCTCCTACGCGGAGATCGCCCGCGTCCTGCGCATCCCCAAGGGAACGGTGATGAGCCGGCTCTTCCACGCGAGGACCAATCTGCAGCGCGCCGCGCACGCGCTCGCGGGCTGATCGCTCCTGCGGCGCCACGGCCCGGCGCGGGGCGATGGACGAGGTTAGGCTGCGCCCATGACCGACGCCGCGCAGCCGCGCCTGACCCGCTTCGCCTGGCTCTCCATCGCCGCCGCGGTGGTCACGATTGCGCTCAAGACCGGCGCATGGCGGCTGACCGGCTCGGTGGGCCTGCTCTCCGACGCGCTGGAGTCGGGGGTCAACCTGGTGGCGGCGCTGATGACGCTGTGGATGCTCGCGCTCTCCGCGCGCCCGGCCGACGAGAGCCACGCCTACGGCCATACCAAGGCCGAATACTTCGCCAGCGGCACCGAGGGAGCGCTGATCCTCCTCGCCGCCGCCAGCATCGCCTGGACGGCCGTCCCCAGGCTGCTGCACCCGCAGGCCATCGAGCAGGCGGGCATCGGCCTCGTCATCTCCGCCGCGGCGTCGGTGGTGAACCTCCTCGTGGCGCGGGTGCTGCTCCGCGCTGCCCGCACGCACCACTCCATCGCGCTGGAGGCGGACTCCCATCACCTGATGACGGACGTGTGGACGTCGGTCGGGGTGCTCTGCGGAATCGCGCTGGTGGCGCTCACCGGATGGCACCGGCTCGACCCCATCGTCGCGCTCCTGGTCGCCGCCAACATCGTCCTCACCGGCGTGAAGCTGGTGCGCCGCTCCGCGCTCGGCCTCATCGACGTGGCCCTCCCGCCCGAGGAGCAGAAGGCGCTGGCCGAGGTGCTGGCGCGGCACCAGGGCGACACGGTGCGCTTCCACGCGCTGCGCACGCGCCAGGCGGGAGCGCGCCGATTCGCGTCGCTGCACGTGCTGGTTCCCGGCGACTGGACGGTGTTGCGCGGGCACGAGCTGGTGGAGCAGGTGGAGGGCGAGCTGCGCGCCGCGCTCCACAACCTCACCGTCTTGACCCACCTCGAGCCGATCGAGCATCCGTCGTCGTACGAAGACATGGCGCTCGACCGGCAGCGCGCGGCGCGCTGAACCAGCCCCCGGGCAAGTCAATCATCAGCGACGACGAGCTCAATGCGCTGTTCAGGGCGGTGCCGCCCGGCGTGCTGCTCGAGGTCTACCTCGACACCTGCCATTCGGGTGAAGGCCTGCGCAGCATCGACATGCTCCTCGACCGCCGGCCCCGGTTCATTCCCCCGCCCACGGCGAAGGCATGCAGGGCCCTGCAGGGACGGGCGCCGCGGGGCGTGAACCGGCTGCTCAACCGCAGCGGCGTCGTCCATCACATCCTCTGGGCGGCATGCCGCTCCAACCAGACCAGCGCCGACGCGAAGATCGACGGCGGCTGGCACGGGGCGTTCACCTACTACTTCTGCAAGGAGATGCGCGACCACCGCAACGGGCTCTCCCGCCCCGACCTCCTCGGCGAGGTGCGCAAGGACCTGGCCGGGCACTACGCGCAGGTTCCGCAACTGGAGTGCCAGGCCACGGTGAGGGCCGCGCGGGTCGCGGCCGAGGTGCGCTGACGCATCATCTTGCCTGCGGCTGCTTGAGCACGAAATCGAAGTTGCCGTAGAGGATGTAGTCGGCCCAGTCGCGGTCGCGCAGGGCCAGCACCGCCTTGCGCCCCTCGAGCGTGGAGGCGCCGAGCGACTTTCCCGCCAGCACCGAGCCGTAGAACGTGGTGGCGAAGGTCTCCGCCGCCGCGTCACCCACCGGCCAGTAGGTGCTCATGTAGTTGGCGATGCCGCCCCGCATCAGCGCCTCCGCCACCCCGTACGATTCGCGGACGCGCGCGCTGGCCGGCCCGCCCTTGACCGGGCGGCCGCGCACGCGGCCCGCCTCGCAGGCGTTGAAGAAGACCAGCGAGGGCAGGTTGGAGAAGCCGGTGAGGTCCGCCCCGCTGAGGATCTCGCGCCCCGCGCAGATCAGCCCCGAGCGCGAGGGGCCCTGCGGATCGAAGAATGCGTGCCCCGCGTAGTGCACGCAGTCGAACTTCCCGGTGCGCAGCGCCGCGATCACGGCGGCCTTGGTGGCCTGGTTCTTCACCAGCGGCGTGATCTCGATTCCGTCGGTCGCGCCGCCGAGCTGCATGATGCGCTCGCCCTCGTCGTCCGCGCCGGCGAGGTCGCCGAGGGGATTGACCACCAGAAGCAGCCGGAGCACCGGCTCGGCGCGGCGTTCCTCCAGCCAGGCGGCGACCGGCATGTGATCGGCCATGTAGTGCCGGCTCAACCCGCCGGTGAGCGCGGGAGTCCAGTCGCCCACCGTGAGGGTTTCCCAGGGAATGCGGGCCGCGGGCGCGTCGTGCACGATGACGATGTGCCGCTCCCTCATGCCGGCGAGGACGGTGCACACCTCGGCCGGCAGCGCCAGGTCGGCGAACTGCGCGCCGAACTGCGTGAGGTCCTTCTCGCCTCCCTCCACGGCCTGGTCGAATCGCGCGAGCAGCGCGTCGAGCTTCGCCGCGCTGACCGCCTGCGCGGCAGTGACCACCGCCGCCTTCATTCCCGCGCCGAGAATGGAGACGCGGTAATCGAGCCGGCCCGGCGCCGGCGCCTCCGCGCGCACCATCACGTAGACGGGGTCCTCCACCTGGGCGAGCGGGCGCGGCGCCGGCAGCGACGGCGGCGGCAGCTCGGTCTCGTCCAGCGTCAGCTCCACGTCGTCGAACAGGCTGGTCCCCGCCAGCCGGTACATCTCCGCCTTCAGCTCGGCGAAGCGGCCGGCGTCGGTCTCGCAGAGCGTGATGCCGCGGAAGCGCTGGCGCGGGTCGGCATCCTTCAGTCCCCGCAGGAAGCCGAGGAGCAGGTTCTGCAGCACCCCGGCGGCGCTGGGCGCGCTGCTGCCGCCGATCAGGACGGTCGCGAACTCGTCGATGCGGGTGCGGGTCAGCACCCGGACCACGTTCTCGGCCACCAGTTGCTGCACGTCGCCGTTGAACTGGTCGAACGCTCCCATCCCCGCGAAGAGGACCAGGTCCGCCCCCAGCGGGCTGCGGCCCACCGGCAGCATGAACACCGTTCCCACCTCGCCGCCGAACATGCGGCGCGCGGTGAACTCCGCGATGGTGCCGCCCAGGCGCCGGTCGATGGCCGCCGCGGCGCCGCTCGGCGCCACGTTGCGGAAGACGCCCACCACGTACGCCGGCGAGTCCACGTCGGCGATGCTGCCGTGCGCGAGCGTCAGCGCCAGGCGGCGCAGCCGCGTGCGGCTGATGGTCAGGTTCTCGAACTTGCCGCTTGCGCCCGGCGCCGCGGCGGCTCCCGGCTGCCCGGCGACCGGCAGCGATGCCGCGGAGGCGCCCGTCTCCGGCTTCGGCGGCGCCGCCACCGCGTCGAGCAGGTGCCGGTAATCCGAGCTGCCGAGCTGGCCGATGCCTGGCGCGCGCCGCGCCATCTGCCGGAGCTGTGACTCGGTGACGGTGCTGGCGGCGCGCTGCGACGGCGGCCGCACGGTGGGGAGCACGGAGGTCCTGCCGGTCGCGAGCAGGTCGATGACCGCCGACTCCACCCTGCCGTTGTTGGGCAGGCTGCCATGGCCTTCCTCGACGTAGTAGGTCTGCGCATCGGGCAGGTTGGCGAGGCGGGCAAAGGCCAGGGGAACCGTGCCGTCGCCGTCGGGAGAGACGTCGTAGCAGAACTCCCCGTCGTTCACGCGCAATCCGACCACCGTGTCCTGGTTGACGCCGGCGACGAGGAAGAACCGCTCGTCGGCGGGGGCGAGCGCATCGATCACCGGCTTCACGCCTGCAAGCAGGTTGGGGCGCGGCCTGGGCCCGGCCTGCGGCCAGGCCGACGGGTCGTACAGGTCCACGCCGCTGAACTTCTCCGGAGCGGGCAGCATCTGGTAGAGCCCCGGGAAGGTGTTGAACACCAGCGTGCAGAGCTGGGCCGCGTCGTGCTCGAGATCGGCGGCGGCCACCTTCTGCACCACGTCGTAGGTGCCGCGGATCACCTGCGCCGGCGCAAACGACCCGTAGTTCGGCGTTCCCAGCATGATCAGCCGCGACACCTTCTTGCCGGCCGCGGCCAGCGCCGCCCGCGCCACCAGCCCGCCCATGCTGTGCGCGACCAGCTTCACCTCCGCGGCCGGGTCCTGGAGGATGGCGTCGGAAAGGCTCTTGCCGGCGTCCTTCAGGCTGCGGCGCCAGTCGTAGGGGAAGAAATCGGCGTCGAACCCGGAGATCTTCAGCCTCAGCTTCAACTTGAGGTAGGCGAGCAGCACCACGCCGACGGCATCCACCGCCGGCGCGCGCCCGTTCAACGACAGCTCGGTGAGGCGGCCGAAGGCGATGGCGAGCGGGTTGATCCAGAGCACGCCGTGCCCCCGCCTTCCCAGCGTGGAGCCCATGATCCCGGGGAGGATCAGCACGCGGGGGCCGCCGCGGACGCTGCGCGTGCTGGCATCGCGCGAGAGGTCGCGAAGCTCGCCGTAGCTCTCGGGGCCGAAATAGTCCTCGAGCACGCCGCGGGCCTCCCCGGTGAGGAGCGCCCGCTCGATCTCCTCGGGACCCATCGTGAACGCCCCGTGCGCCTGCGCCGCGGCGGGCGCCTGCGCGGGCTGCGCCGCCGGCGGCTTTCTCGCGGGCCGCCGCCCGGGCGCTCCGGCCTTCTTCTTCGCCATGGGGACCTCCCCCGCGCGGGACTAGCCGGCGCGCGCGGCCTTCGGCTTCACCGGCGCCACCTTCTTCGGGTAGATGCTCGCGGCGAACTTCGCGTCGGACGCGTCGATGTCCTTGCCGCCGACGATGGGCTTGCCGTCCTTGGTGAGGATTCCCGGGATCTGGTAGCACATGATCGATCGCGGGTCGGGCTTCGTGCCCAACAGCGACGATTCCTCGATCGGCGTGAGCACCTGGGCGCGAACCTCCTGCTCGCTCCAGCCCTGCGTGCGCATGAAGTATTCGATGGCCTTCTGGGGATCGATCTTGTCCACCAGCGCCTTGCGCATGTGCTCGTGGGGGAAGCCGAGCGTGTGCCCGGTCTCGTGCCGCACCACCCGGTGATATTCGGATTCCGGCGTGCTCATGCTGAATGCTTCCAGGTTCATGGTCTGCCGGCCCTTGGGGATGTGCAGGATGTCGGTGCCCAGGTACGACCAGTAGCCGCCGTCCTGTCCTCCCTCGCGCGCGATGCGCACCTGGGCCGCTCCCTTCGTCTCGGTGAACTTGACGTTGGCGGGGGCCGCCCAGGCGTTCATGTGCAGGAGGATCCTGCGCCGCAGGTCGGAGGGCGGGTTGTCCATGAACGCCACGGTCAGGCGCACTCCGCCGATTCCCCAGTACTTGGTGGTCACCACCGCGATGCGCTCCGGCGTGGGGACGAACCCGGGCATGACGCGGGTGAGCCGGTGGACGGGCGGATGATTGAGGGGATTGATGCCGACGGCGGTGCGGGCCGCGGGAACCAGCAACTCCTGCGGCAGGCGCTTCGGGGTGCAGACGATGAGCGGAGTCACGGGGGCCTTTCTCGATGCTGCGAAGGAATCAGGGGATTACTCCACGTTCAACTCGGGATTCAATGATCGCTAACGCAAGCCGAGCTTCCGGGCGAGGCGGAAGCCCACAGCCTTGAGGTCGCTCCAGACGTCCTGGAACCAGGCTCCGACCAGCAGTCCCAGCGCGATGCCGGCGAAGAACCTGTCCAGCCGCGTGATCCAGGTGTCGAGGCCGATGCGGGCGGCCACTTCGCTGCCCCCCACCGCCGCGGCCCAGACCAGTCCCAGGGCGGCGGCGAGCACCGCCAGCCATTCCAGCACCCGGATTCCCCTCCGCGCCCGGCGGTCGCCGATCCAGGACGCGATCGCCAGCGTGGCCAGCCCCAGCGCGGCCAGGGCCGCGAGCCCCTTGAGCCCCGTCGCCATCACCGCGTTCTCGTTGGTGACCGCCCCGCCCACCGCGACGAGGACGAAGAGCAGGGCGAGCAGGCGTCCCCAGTAGGCGGCCACCGTCCGGCGCAGCGTGCGGGGGATGGCGATCTGGCCGAGCATGGCGAAGAGCAGCACCCCCCAGCGGAAGATCCGCGGCGGGGCCACGTTCCTGGCCAGCGCCCAGCTCCGCAGGATCTGCTCGACGATGATTCCCGCCCGCCCGGCCGAGGTGACCTGGCGCGCGCGATCGAGCCCCAGATCGTACCCGTGCCCGCTCTTGAAGAGAGCGCAGAGCTTCTGCTTGTCGCCCAGCACCGCGAGCGCCTGCTGCTGCGCCTGCGGCGGCAGGTCGAGGATGCGCGCCTCGAGATAGGGCTTGAGCATCTCGTTCACGATCTCGGCGTGCGCCTCCGCCACCGCGGCGTCGGCCTGCGCCGGGTCCTTCACCAGTTGCCGCAGCAGGGTCTCGGCAGCGTCGAGGCGCCCGCAGAGGATGTCGTTGTGGCGCCACTGCTCCTCGAGAAAGGCGCCGAAATGGCCGAAGCTCGCTCCCGCCAGCGGCTGCTTCCGCGGCTGCTTCACGTCGGCCGGGCTGATGCGGGTGATCTGCACCTCCACCGCCTCGTCCACCTCGCCGTGCGCGACGATGGGATAGACCACCATGTCGAAGTTCTCGAACGCCTCGTAGGTCCTGCGCACGGCAGCCATGGCGGGCGACCGCGAGTCGAGGGCGTCGGAGACCGCCTTGGAGATGCGGCGGACCTCCTCGCGCACCTCGCCGGCGAAGTACTTCTTCAGCTCGCCGGCCGCGCTGGCGGTCGCGGCAAGGAGCTGCGCGATGCTGGCGTCGCGGTCGCTGCCTTTCTCGTCCGCGATCGGCAGGAGCAGATCGTCGCGGAGTGGGCCGGCCCGCAGCGCCTGCACGTCGCTGCCCAGCTTCTGCCGCATGGCCCTGCGCAGGCTGTAGAGATCGTCGACCCCCGTCTTCAGGGCGGAGCGCGCCTTGCGCAGGTCCGGGTCGGGCGAGCCGGGCAGCCGGCGCAGGACGAAGCTGAACTTGCGCAGCCGGTACTCGAGGTCGGCGTCGAGGAGGAGCTGGAGCTGCCCGGCGAAGGAGGGGTACGCGTCGAGGACCCACATCCGCGCCAGGTCGCGGATCACCTCGGCCACCTCGGGCCGGCCCACGTGGCCGGCGGCGCAGACCAGCGAGGCGATCGAGTCCACCACCGAGCTCATCTTGAACTCGTGGTAGGCGGCGTAGCCGACGCCGTACCTCGCCACCAGCGGCCCCAGGTCCTCGATCGCGGTCCATTCCGCCTCGGTGAACGGCCGGAGCGCGGCCGACCCGTGGCGTTCGAGCGCCTCCTCCACCCGCTTCTCCATCGCGACCAGCTGCCGGATCTGCCCGTTGCGCCCGACCACCCGCTCCAGGTCCTCGCGGATGGTCTCGTAGCCGGGCAGGGTCAGCGCCGAGAGGGTGTTGGCGACGGCGTCGGGCTTCTCGGCGGGCGGCCCGCCCCGCTCCAGGAGCTTCTCCGGGTCCGGCTCCACGTAGATGAGCGTGCGCTCCACCTCGAGGGCCGACTGCCTGCGGGCAAGCTCGTCGATGGCGTAGGAGAAGGGCTTGTTGTCGAGGTACCCGCCGTCGCCGAAGGGGCGCTCCTGGTAGTCGGCGCCCACGAACAGCAGGCGGTCGGTCCAGCTCGCCGACTGCGGGCGCGGCTTCTCGATGGCGATGGCGTCGGTCCAGGTGAAGGGCTCGAAGGCGAAGGGGAACGACGAGGTGCAGCGGGCGGCGAAGGCGAGCAGCGGGTTCTCCGACTCGCCCAGCTCGCCCTCTGCCGTCCCGTGCGCCGCGCCCGCCGCCGTCTCCGCGGTGAAGTGGAAGCGCTGGCGGTGGCGCTTCTCGCGGGCCACGGCGTTGGCCACCGGCAGCCGCACGATCTCTCCGCGGATGTCGGTGGTGGTGACGAAGAGATCGATGCGCCCCGCATCGCAGGCCGGTTCCTCCGGCGCGCTCCGGTCGACGGCGTCGAACGCGTCCACCAGCTTCACGTACATGCGGCGGCCGTTGAGCAGCGCCGCGGGCGGGCGGTCGGGGCGCAGTCCCGTTCCCTTCACCGACTCCGCGTCGTTGAGCAGCATGGAGAGGTCGCCCTCTTCCACCCAGAGATCGAGCACCGGGTCCAGCGACCCGCCGGTCGCCAGCGCCTTGGCGAGGAAGATGCCGTTGATGCCGCCGGCGGAGGTGCCGGAAACGACGTCGATGATCACGCGGGTGGTGAGCACCCCGCCGGTGCTCGCGGCGGCGCGGTAGATCCGCTCCACCGGCGTCAGCTCGCGGTCGGAGAGCCCGGCGCGGTCCGGCCTGCCCGGCGCGGGGGCCGTGGCGCGGACCACGCTCAGGAGCTCCTTCGCCACTCCCGCGATGTAGATGGCGAGCGAGACGCCGCCATACATGACGACGGCGATGCGCTTTTCGCAGCGATGATCGACGTTGGTGTCTGCCATGGCACCCCCCTCGCGCTTCCGGCGCCGCGAGCCTGCCCCTCCACGGGCCGCGCCGCAAGTTCCGGGGCGCCGCGAGCGGGGACGCGTCCGCCTCCGGAGAAGGCGCGGGCAGCACCCTCGAGGAGCGCTGCCCGCCGATGTCTGATTCGCATGTGAGACGCCCATCTCCGGTCCGGGGTCAGGTCCCCGGCCGTGATCGGCAGGCGAACGCTCCTTTCCGCGCTGGGTGGCTTGCCGAGGCGCCCGGAGCCGCGACGGGAACCCCATTGCGACGCGCGCCTCTCCGAGCACAAGGGTCCGTCGGTCACCCCCTTTGCAAGGGCCGCGACAAGGTTTCGCTGCATAAGTGGTGCCCCGCGCGCGATTTGCGTCCTTTCGCGGCGTTGAACCGCAGCCCGCGCCGGACGCCGGCGAAAGGGATGCAACCGCCGCTGCCGCGCCGCAAGGCCTGCGGCCTCACCGGTTGCCGAGCGCGGCTGCCCCCGCATCGAGCGCGCTGGCCTCGTCCACCGGCACCGCCGTGGGCGGCAGGTCGGCTGCGCTGTGGAAGTGCGGGTGCCCATAGATGCCGGGGCCCTCGACGCGCACCTCGTCGAGGAAGGGCCTGGCCGCCGCATAGCCCATCTCCACCAGCCGCGCTCCCTGGCTGAAGTCGTGGGGAGCGATGGGCAGCGGGCAGGGCAGGGGCAGGTAGAGCACGGTGTGCTTGAGCCCGAGCAGGAGCGGTAGCACGCCCACCGCCTGGTGCCGGAGCATGAGCGTCAAGACGTAGAGGATTCCTGCCAGCCCGCGCCGCGGGGGATCGGGAAGCATTCAGGGAAAGCCGGTGTCGAACACCACCATGGTCTTCGCGCCGAGGTCCCTGGCGGGGAGCAGCGGCACGTGCGAGGACACGCCCCCGTCGATGAAGGTGCGCCCTTCCGCGGCCACCGGCGGGAAGACTCCGGGAATGGACGCGCTGGCGAGCACGTGCCGGCGCAGGTCGCCGTCCCTGAACGCGACGGCGCTCCCGGTGGCCAGGTCGGAGGCGATGACGGCGGTGGGAATGGCGAGCGCGGCGTGCGTCTCGGGCAGGTGGCGATCGATGATCCGCTTCAGCCCGGAGGGCGAGGCGAGCGTGCCCGCTCCGATGGCGCAGCGCAACGAGCTCCAGATTCCCAGGCCGGGGAAGACGTCCTGCGTGGAGAGATCGGTCCAGATCCGGGCCAGTTCGCGGACGCGCTCCGCGGTGAAGCCCTTTCCCATGAAGGCGGCGTTGAGCGCGCCGGCCGACGTGCCCACGAGGAAGTCGGGCTCGATGCCGGCCTCGTGGACGGCGCGCAGCATCCCGGCGTGCAGCGCGCCCAGGCTCGAGCCGCCGGAGAAGACGAAAGCGACCGGCCCGGGGCAGCGGGAGCGAATGCGGGACTCCATTGCCGCCTTCTCTACACCCGATAGAGGTTCGCGGCGCGGCTCGATGTCGCAGGGGAGCGCCCGCCAGAGAGGAGATCCGCCGGGCCCCTCCGGCGCCGAAGCATTTTCCGGCTGCAGGACGTGCGTGTTTTCGTGTATAGAGTCGCGCCGTGCTCACGTTCTGGCGGGCGGCGGTCGGCAAGAAGATCGTGATGGCGATCACCGGCGTGATCATGATCGCGTTCCTCATCGGTCATGTCGTCGGCAATCTCCTGGTCTTTCGCGGCGCCGCAGGACTGAACGCGTACGCGGCGTTCCTCAAGCACAACCTCGGGGTGCTCTGGACCGTCCGCGTCGTGCTCCTCGTCTCGGTGGTGCTGCACGTGGTCGCGGCGGCGCAGCTCACCGCCCAGAGCCGCAGGTCGCGCGCCCACCCCTACAAGCGCTTCGAGCCGCAGGCGGCCACGCCGGCCTCGCGGACCATGCGCTGGGGCGGGGTGATCATCGCCGCCTTCATCGTCTTCCACCTGCTCCACCTGACCACCGGGACCATCCAGCCCGCGCCCTTCGAGGAGACCGAGGTCTTCCGCAACATGGTCGGGGGCTTCCAGGTGTGGTGGATCGCGCTGCTCTACGTGATCGCGATGATCTTCATCGGCCTGCACCTCTACCACGGAGGCTGGAGCTGGTTGCGCTCGCTCGGCCTCGTGCGGCCCAGCGCGGAGCCGCTGCACCGGCCCATCGCCGCCGTGCTGGCCTTCCTGATCTGGGCGGGGTTCACCTCCATTCCGCTGGCCATCTTCTTCGGGCTGGTGAGGTAAGCCATGCAGCTCGACGCCCGCATCCCGGAAGGGCCCATCGCCCAGAAATGGGACAACCGCCGCTTCTCCGTGCGGCTGGTCAATCCCGCCAACCGGCGCAAGTACCGCGTCATCGTGGTGGGCTCCGGCCTCGCCGGCGGAGCCGCCGCCGCCAGCCTGGGCGAGCTGGGCTACAACGTCGACTGCTTCTGCTACCAGGACTCGCCCCGGCGCGCGCACAGCATCGCCGCGCAGGGCGGCATCAACGCGGCCAAGAACTACCAGAACGACGGCGACAGCATCCGCCGCCTCTTCTACGACACGGTGAAGGGTGGCGACTTCCGCTCGCGCGAGGCCAACGTCTACCGGCTCGCGCAGATCAGCGTGAACATCATCGATCAATGCGTGGCGCAGGGCGTGCCCTTCGCGCGCGAGTACGGCGGCCTGCTCGCCAACCGCTCCTTCGGCGGCGCGCAGGTGTCGCGCACCTTCTATGCGCGCGGGCAGACCGGCCAGCAGCTCCTCCTCGGCGCCTACCAGGCGCTGGAGCGGCAGGTGGGCCTCGGGCAGGTGAAGATGCACCCGCGCACCGAGATGCTCGACCTGGTGGTCGAGGGCGGTCGCGCCCGCGGCATCGTGGTGCGCGACATGGTGACGGGCAAGGTCAGCTCGTACGCCGCCGACGCGGTGGCGGTGGCCACCGGCGGCTACGGCAATGCCTATTACCTCTCCACCAACGCCAAGGGCTGCAACGCCACCGCCATCTGGCGCGCGCACAAGCGCGGGGCGGCGTTCGCCAACCCCTGCTACACGCAGATCCACCCCACCTGCATCCCGGTGAGCGGCGAGCACCAGTCCAAGCTCACCCTGATGAGCGAGTCGCTGCGCAACGACGGGCGCGTCTGGGTCCCGAAGAAGAAGGGCGACCAGCGCGCTCCCCGCGACATCCCCGAGGACGAGCGCGACTACTACCTGGAGCGCAAGTACCCGAGCTACGGCAACCTCGCCCCGCGCGACATCTCCTCCCGCGCCGCCAAGGAGGTCTGCGACGAGGGCCGCGGCGTGGGCCCGGGCGGCCGCGGCGTCTACCTCGACTTCTCCGACGCCATCCGCCGCCTGGGCGAGGACAAGATCCGCGAGCGCTACGG
>DASSQZ010000054.1:0-33614 GCA_035702105.1 Myxococcales bacterium
CCGCTGATCGGCAGCGTCTCCAGGCAGATCGAAGTGGTCGACGACCAGCTCACGCTGGACGGCCTCAGGATCATCTACCAAAGGAACGTGGACGAGCGATGATGCCGGAGAACAAGGACGACGAGCCGGAGCTTCCGCGGGGGGCAACCGCGGCGGAGCTGGACGCCCTGCGCGCGTCGGTGAAGGTCGCGGCCCGGTCGCAGTCGATGGTGACGCCGGGCCGGGCCAGCGCTCCCGTGCCGCCGCCGGTGGCGACGCTGGTGCGTCGGGGCGACGTCGACCGCATCCTCGACGACGGGCGCGCCTTGCTCGAGTCCGACGCCAAGGCGGCGCACGAGATCTTCGAGAAGGCCTGGCGCCGCAACCTCAACGATCCGCGCGTGCTCTCCAACTACGGCCTCACCCTGGTCCTGGTGGAGGGCGATCGGCAGCGCGGCATCCGCTTCTGCGAGGAGGCCCTGCGGCGAGGTCCGGCCACCACCGAGACGCTGGTCAACCTGGCGCGCGCGCTGGTGGTCACCCGCAACAAGGAGCAGGCGGTGCGCGCGCTGAAGAAGGCGATGGAGCTCGCGCCCGACGACCCGCGGGTGACCGCGGAGTTCGTCGCGCTGGGGCTGCGGCGGCCGCCGTTCATCTCCTGGCTGCCGCGCACCTTCTTCCTCAACAAGTGGATCGGCATGTTCACCTGGTGGTGGTCCAGGCGCAACCACCGCGATCCCTACGCGCACGCGCCCTGAGGGCGCTACAATCGCGTCCATGAGCGAGGTCCAGGCTTCAGCGGCCCCGGCATGCCCGGTGCCCATCTCGGCGCTGCCCTCGAACTTCCAGAAGCACGTCGATCCGAAGGCGCCGGTGCCGCTGCGGATGATGGGCGCCAAGGCGCTCGTCCCCATGGGCCCCCGGGAGATGGCCACCGCGCTCTTCATGCTCACCTTCGATCCCGACGCCGCGGTGCGTGACACGGCGGTGAAGAGCGCGGCGGCGCTGCCCGACCGCATCCTCTCGGTGGCGCTGCGCGACGACACCGCGGATGCGCCGGTGCTCGAGTATTACGCCGAGGTCTTCTCCAACCGGGACGAGTACCTGGAGATGCTCGTCCTCAATGCGGCCACGCCGGACACCGCCGTGCAGCGCATCACCGAGCGGGCGGACGAGCGGATCATCGAGATCGTGGCCCAGAACCAGCTTCGCATGCTGCGGCACGCGGACATCGTCCGGGCGCTGGTGAACAACCGCGCGGCGCGGCCCAGCACCATCGACAACGTCTGCGACTTCTGCGTGCGCTCCGGGCTGGCGCTGGAAGACCTGCCCGCCTACCGCGCGGCGCGGCGGCGCATCCACGGCGGCAGCGCGCAGGACGAGGAGCTGGCGAGGAAGGTCGCGGCCGAGCAGGCCGTCGCGGAGGCGCAGGCCGAGGCGGCGCTGGAGAAGATGGGCGCGGCCGCGCCCGACGGCGGGGAGGAGGAGAAGCCGGTGGCGCCCGGCAGCCCGGAGGAGCGGGCGCTGGAGCAGAAGAAGGAGTCCATCACCCAGCAGGTGATGAAGCTCGGCATCGCCAAGAAGATCGAGTGGGCCAACAAGAAGGGCAACCGCGAGGTGCGCACCGTGCTCCTGCGCGACCCCAACAAGCTGGTGCAGCTGGCGGTGATCCAGTCGCCGCGCATCACCGAGGGGGAGATCGCCAAGGTGGCGCTCTCGCGCACCGCGCCGCAGGAGGTGCTGCAGTCCATCTACAACAACCGGCAGTTGATGAAGAACTACCAGATCAAGATGAACATCGTGACCAACCCCAAGGTGCCGGTGGGGGTCTCGATGCGCTTCCTCTCCACGCTGCGGATGGCGGAAGTGAAGGCGGTGGCGAAGAACCGCAACGTCTCGCAAGGGCTCGCCACCGCGGCGAAGAAGCTGATGGAGAAGAAGGGCGGGATCGACTAGCAGGGCGCCAGGACGAAGTGTTTCAGCGAAACCCTGCTACGCTTCTGCAGCCTGCTGGCGATCAGGACACCTGCTTGGCGGCGGCTTCCTCGACCTCTCCGGCTTCCACCGCCGGGTTCTCCTCGAGGAGCTGAAGCGCGATCTGCAGCGCCTTCTTCGCCTTCTCGCGCAGCATCTCCTCGCTCTTGATGCGGCCGTAGGCCCTCACCGCGCGGTCCTCGTTGCGGGCGGAATCTGCCTGCGCGTCCTCGAGCTGCCTGCGGAGCTCGTCGCGCTCCTCGCTGAGCAGGTCCTTCTCGCCGGTGAGCGCCGAAAGGTCGGTGCGCGCCGCCTCCAGCTCCTTCTCCAGCCGGGCGACGCTCGAGCGCAGCTCCTCGGCGCCGGCGCCCTTCTTCGCTTCCTCGCGCGCCGCGGAGAGCTCGCGCTCGAACTTCTTCGCGGCCGCGGCAAGGCCGTCGGCGCGCTGCTGCAGCGCCTTGACCGCCGCCTCGCGCCGGACCGCCTCTTGCTTGAGCTGCTGCGCGTCGGACTCGAGCGTGGTCTGCTGCTCGTGGAGGTCCACCAGCTCGCGGTCCCGCGCGGTGAGCTCCTCGCGAAGGCGGACGATCTCCTTCTCGGCGCGGTTCTTCGCCTCCTTGACGCGGAGGATCTCGCTGCTGGAGGCCGCCCCCTTGCGCGCGTGCTCCAGCTCGGCATCGCGCTCGGCGAGCCGCTGCTCCAGCTCGGCGACGCGCGCGTCGAGGTCCAGGCCCGCGGCGGCGGGCAGGTCGGGATCGAGCGGGGCAGGCAGGTCGGGATCGTTCACCGCCACCGGCTCCTCGCCCTGCACCAGCGAGCGCAGCACGGCGTCGTCGTCGGGAGCGGTCAGCTCGGTGGGCTGCCTGGACTCGTCTTCCGCGGCGGCGTCCGGCTGCGGCCCGGCGAAGCCGGCGGCGGCGGGCTGCTGCGGCGCCCCGCCCAGCGAGTCGAAGGCCTTGTCGAACATGTCGAGATCGTCGTCGTCGAGCTGCTGCGGCTCCTCGTGGACCTCGACGATCTCCTCGTCCTCCACCTCTTCGACCACCAGCGCCTCTTCGGGCTGGCCGTTGCGCGCCTCCGCGGCCTCGGCGTCGGAGAGCGAGATGGGCTCGTCCTCGCCGTCGACCAGATCGCCGAGGCCCAGCGGCTCGTCCTCGACGTGGATGATCTCCTCTTCCATTTCCGGCGCGAGCCCGAGCAGCGCCGAGGCCCGCTCCAGCATCACCGACGGCTCGAAGGGCTTGATCAGGTACTCCTCCGCGCGCGTCTTCAGCTTCTTGTGCTTCTCGAAGCTGTCCTGGGTCGCGTTGGCGGAGGTGAGGATGACGGGGATGGCCTTGAGCTGCTCATCCTTCTTCAGGCGCGTACAGAGCATGTACCCGTTGGTGGGCTGCGCCTCGACGCAGACCACGATCAGGTCCGGCGCCTCGTCGCGCGCGAGCGACATGCCCCGCTCGCTGTCGGTGGCGAGCGTCGCGTTGAAGCCGCGCGCGATGATGGCATTGGAGAGGCCCTGCGCGAAGGCCTCGTCCGAATCGATGAGGAGGATTCTCTTGGACACTCTGGACCCGAAGCAGGTGTGGGCTGATCAAAATCTTACGGGCGCTGAGCGGAGAGTGTCAATGAAACACCGCGGGATTCCGCGGGGGTAGGCAAAGGTCGTGCGCTCAGCGCAACTCGGCCGATTGCACCAGCGCGAGCACGTCCTTCTCGTCGAGATCGGAGATCAGCGAGTAGACGATCTCGTCGTTGCGCCAGGAGGCGATGTTGAATCCCTTGGCGCGGGAAAGCCAGATCTCGCGATTGGCAATGCGCCGCGCCGCGCCGGGAAGCTGCGGCTCGGGGTCGTCGACGATCAGCAGCGAGACGCGCCGCCCGTCGGCCTGGGGCAGGGAGTAGGTGACCACCGCACCCCGGTGCTGGGCGACGTCGGAGAGCCTCACGCCCTGCAGGCGCGCGCCGCGGGCGAAGTGCGGCAACTGGACGCCGAACTCGAGCTTTCCCTGCAGCCACTGCTGCGCGGAGCCCAGGTCGCTGCCGGCGAAGTCGAGCGGCAGGGCGCCCGCGTGCAGCCGCACTCCGTCGTCGATGAGGGAGTGTCCGGGGGCGCGGAAGAGCGGATGCGAGAGGCCGCCTGCGAGGAACCAGACCGCCGCGCCCACGCAGGCCGCGGCGGTGGCGATGCCGGTGGGCTTCTGGAAGGCGCGCGACCAGCGGCCCTCGGCGGCCTCCTCGGCGAGCGCGCCCTTGAGCACGTCGTGCACGGCGTGGGGCGCGGCGCGATTCGCGCGCAGCATCGCCGCCTTGTAGCGCTGGTGGCTGCGCGCGGCCTGGGTGCAGGCCGGGCAGTCCTCGAGGTGCGCCTTCACCTCGGCGCTCTCCTCGGCGGAGAACTCGCCGTCCACGTAGGCGTGGAGGAAGGTCTCCTCCAGCTTCTGGCAGTCCTGCCTCACGCGCGCCTCTTGAACTCGAGCACGTCGGCTTCTTCCTCGACCTCCGCCTGCACGCCGATCTCCATCGCCTGCTTCGGCAGCACCACGCCCGATTCCACCGCGTAGCCGAGCAGGTTCTTCTGCAAGAGCTTGCGGCCGCGGTAGAGGCGCGACATCACCGTGCCCACCGGGCAGTCGAGGATCTCGGCGATCTCCTTGTAGGAGAACTCCTGGAGGTCGGCGAGGATCACCACCAGGCGGAAGTCGATGGGAAGCTGGTCGATGCTGCGGATCACGTCGTCGGAGAGCAGCTTGTCGAAGAAGTACTGCTCCGGATCGGCGGAGCTCTCGGTGGGCTCGCGGGTGACGAAGCGCTCGTTGCCGGCCTCGCGGGCGGCGCCCTCGACGACCGTGCGCTCCTTCACGCGGCGGCGGTACTTGTTGATGAAGGTGTTGGTCAGGATCTTGAAGAGCCACGCCTTCATGTTGGTGCCGCGCTCGAACTTGTCGAAGAAGCGGAAGGCGCGCAGGAAGGTGTCCTGCACCAGGTCCTCGGCATCGCGCTCGTTCTTGGTCAGGCGCAGCCCGGCCGAGTAGAGGGCGTCGAGGTGATCGAGGGAGAGACTCTCGAATTCGCGCCGCGTCCTGTCGGTGTGCTTGAAGTCCAGCATCCCTCTCCCGCTGCGTGGCGCTTCGTAGCCTCAATCTAACTGGCTCGGGCCGCACTTGGAACCGTGGGAAAGGCCAGAGCATTCCAGAGGACCAGCCGCTCGCCCGCCCCCGACGCCATCATCTCCCGAAACCGCAACCGTTTCAACGGTTTCCGAAAGAACTACCGCCGGGTGGAGAGGGCTTTTTCCAGAGGCGTGTAAGGGAAGTCGTGGGCGTCGGCGACGGCCTTGTACGTGCAGTGGCCGTTGAAGGTGTTGACGCCCTGCGCCAGCGCCCGATCGCGCCGCGACGCTTCGACGACGCCGTGGTCGGCCAGCCTGAGTCCGAAGCCGATGGTGGCATTGTTGAGGGCGAAGGTGCTGGTCTGCGCCACCGCGCCGGGCATGTTGGCGACGCAGTAGTGCACGACGCCGTGGAGGATGTACGTGGGGTTGTCGTGGGTGGTGGGGTGGCACGTCTCGATGCAGCCGCCCTGGTCCACCGCGACGTCCACCACCACGCTGCCCTCCTGCATCTCGGAAATGAGCTTCTCGCTCACCAGCCGGGGCGCCTTGGCGCCGGGAATGAGCACGCCGCCGATCACCAGATCCGCCTCGCGCACGTACTTCGCGATCTGCGCCGGGTCCGAGTAGACCGGGGTGATGCGCGAGCCAAACACGTCGTCGAGATAGGCGAGCCGGTTCAGGTTCACGTCGAGGACCACCGTCTCCGCGCCCATGCCCGAGGCCAGCTTGGCGCTGTTGGTGCCCACCACCCCTCCTCCCAGGATCACCACCTTGCCGCGCCGCACGCCGGGCACGCCGGCGAGGAGGATGCCCTTGCCGCCATGCTCCTTCTCCAGCTGGACGGCGCCGACCTGCACGGCCATGCGCCCGGCGACCTCGCTCATCGGCCGCAGGAGCGGGAGCTGGCCGTCGTCGGTCTGGATGGTCTCGTACGCGACCGCCGACACCTTGCGGTCGAGCAGCGCCTTCGAGAGCGGCTTGTCGGCCGCGAGGTGCAGATAGGTGTAGAGCGTCTGGCCCTCGCGCATCAGCGGGTACTCGCTGGGAACCGGCTCCTTCACCTTGAAGATCATCTCGGCGCGACTCCACACTTCGGTCGCCTTCTCGACGATCTTCGCGCCCGCCGCCTCGTACGCCGCGTCGGGAAGCCCGCTGCCCACGCCCGCGTTCTTCTCCACCAGCACTTGATGGCCGCGGGCCACCAGGGCGGCGGCACCGCCGGGCACCAGGCCCACGCGGTATTCGCGGGTTTTGATCTCTTTCGGGCAGCCGATGATCATCGCGTTGCTCCAGCAAGGCTTACGCTTGCGAAAAAGGGCGGCGGAAGATAGCAGCCATCCGACGCCGGTCAAGTTGCGGCGTGTCGAAGTGCGCGGCGGGCGTTTGCCCGATCGAGGAAAGGGCGGAGCGTTGGGAACGAAGCTGTTGTTCGCGGACGAGAACGGCAGGGTGTACGAGCACCCGCACCTGCTCGCGCTCGTGCGCGGCGGATTGCCGCTGGGCGCGCCGGCAGCGCTGCCGGAGCACGCCTCGCTCTCGGTGCTGCCCGGCCGCCGGCCGCTGGGCTTCGACGCCGTCTCGGGGCGTGCGGTGGAGCTGTCCGAGGTGCGCGTCGGGCGGCGCACCGTGCGGCCCAGCGCGGTAGCGGCAGTGCTTCCCCCCGGCTGGACGCGGACCGAGCTGCCGGCCTTCCGCAAGCTCTCGATCGCGCCGGTGCTGCCGCAGTGGGCCTACACCGCCGCGGCCTGGGACGAGGAGCGGCAGCGCCACGTGGCCTGGGCGCTCCACACCGACCGGCGCAACCACTGGGACCCGGCCACCCACTCGACGCCGGACCTCCGCGGCCTCGTGGAAGAGCGGCTCGCGCGCGACGACAACCCTCTCCTGCGCCAGCTCTCGAAGTGCGCGCTGGAGTACCGCTGCTTCACCGCGCAGAACACGTTCTACGGCCGCGACGAAGGCGCCATCCCGGCCAGCTCCGGGTGCAACGCCCGCTGCGTCGGCTGCATCTCCGAGCAGCCCGAAGAGGGCCCGCCCGCGTCGCACCAGCGCCTCACCCGCGCGCCGGAGGTCGAGAGCATGGCGCGCATCGGCGCCGCGCACCTGGCCTCCGCGCCCGGCCGCACCATGGTCTCCTTCGGCCAGGGCTGCGAAGGTGAGCCGCTGACCCGCGCGCGCGAGCTCGCGCAGGCCATCCGGCTCATGCGCAAGGCCACGCCGCGCGGCTCCATCAACGTCAACACCAACGGGTCGCTGCCGGAAAACCTCGCGCTGCTCGCCGACGCCGGCCTCGACGCCTGCCGCATCAGCCTCAACAGCGCGCACAAGCCGCTCTACGAGGCGTATTACCAGCCGGTCAACTACGGCTGGGAGCAGGTGGAGGAATCGGTGCTCCTGGCCCGGCGCCGCGGGCTCTACACGGCGCTCAACCTCCTCACCTTTCCCGGAGTCACCGATCAGGAAGGGGAGGTGGAGAAACTCTGCGCGCTGGTCTCGCGGGCGCGCGTCGACCAGGTGCAGGCGCGCAGCCTCGCCATCGACCCGGACCCATACGCGGCGGTGGCCGAGCGGCACTCTGCAGGCGGGCCGCGCGTCGGCATTGCCGAGCTGCTCCGGCGCCTGAAGCGCGCGCGCAAGGGGCTGGTGGTGGGAAATTTTGCCCGCGCCCTGGGCGAGCGCGGAGCCGGGCACCCCTGACATCGGGATCGCGATTCGCGCCTGCGGCAGGTTTCCAACCCGGCGGAATCGTTCGATCTCGCGATCCGGCATGGCGGTTGCTCCGGGCCCCATGTCATGGATCGGGCGATGCTTCACGGACGGGTTGGCCTGAGGACCGCGCTCCTTTTCCTCCTGGCGGCGCCGGCCATGGCGCAGGGCCGCGCAGACGCGCTGCTGGTGGTGGCGGACGACGGCGCGCTCGAGGCGCCGGCGGTCCATGCCCTCCGCAGCGTGGCCGTGGGCGAGCTTCGCAAGCGCGGCGTCAACGTGCTGGCCGATCGCCGCGCCGAAGGCGTGCGCCCGGTGGACGACACCCTCGCGGCGCTCAGCGACGACCTGGGCGCGCAGCGGGTGTTCGCCCTGCGCGTGGGCGGGCGGCTGGGACAGAAAGTGCCGCTCAGCTTCGAGGAGCTGGCGCCGGGCACGCTGGCGCCGGTCTATTCGGCGTCGCTCACCGCCGGGAGCCTGGAGGAGTGCGACGTGGTGACCGCGCGGCTGGTGGACGCGGTGATGACGCGCACCAGCGCCGAGAGCACCGCGCAGATGCGCACGGTCACCGCGAGCGAGTCGAAGCCCTTCGCGAAGAAGCCCGGCGAGCGGTTCTGGTTCATCGGCCTGCCGGTCGCGCTCTACAACGGCGGCAGGGGCACGCCCTTCGGGTTCACGCTCGGATACGGCTACGAGGCGGAGAACTTCCGGCTCTCCGCCAGCACCGGCGGCTACACCCGCAACAGCGACGGCGTGGCCTTCCTCGCGCTGGAAGCGGCCTGGATCCCGTTCGCCACCGAGATCTCCCCCTATTTCGGCGGCGGCCTCGGGTACATGGGCGCCGGCGGCGAGGCAGGAATGGGAGGCCTCGCCGAGGCCGGCCTGGAGTTCTTCCGCCTCCATGGGGTGCGCGCGCTCGCGGGCGTACAGCTCAGCATCCCCTTCTTCGAGACGCGGCCGGGTCCCGACCATCGCGTGGTCTACCCGGCCGCGTTCGTGCGCCTCGCCTTCTGATTCAGCGGAACGAGGCGCCCAGATCCACCGTCACGCCCCAGAAGTCGGAGTTGCCGCCCTTGTTCACCGAGACGGTTCCGCCGCTGGAGCTGGTGCCGGTGTTGATGCTGCTGAACAGGTAGTTGTACTGGAAGCGCCCGCCCAGCTTGAAGGCGCCGATGTTCGCCTCCAGGCCGCCGCCGAAGGGCAGGGTGCTGGTGGAGCTGTTGGGCACGCCGGAAGCCGCCGCGCCGTTCACCCAGGTGAGGCCGTAGCCGCCGAACACGTACGGGGTCACCGCGCCGGGAAGGATGTTGAGGCGGATGTCGCCGTAGCCTTCGTTGGTCTTGAGCGTGCTCGCCTCGCGGCCCTGGTCGAGGCTGGCCTGGATGTTGTTCTGCGTGCCCAGGTAGCCGAGCTCGAGACCGAGCATGGGCGTGGGCAAGAAGCCGAGGCGGGCGCCGTACGCAGCGCCGGTGTCCGAGCCGCTCAGCGACTGGTTGTAGTGCGAGGCGCCGCCTTGCAGGACGATGCTGAACTCGCTGTCGGCCATTGCGGCGGCGGGCACCACGAGCACCGCGGCGGCAGCGAAGAGAAGGGTCTTCATGGCCATTCCTCCTGAGTGGGAAACTACGCCCCACGGAAAGTCCGCAGCGCGGGGGCGCGCGCGGTGGTAGACACGTTGGCGATGCGGCGGGAAGGCGGCCTGCCTGGTCTTCCGGTCCGGGAGCGATCGTGGGCCTGGTGAAGCTGGAGCTGCAGAAGGATCTCGCGCGCCACCTCCGCGGCGGACACCCCTGGATCTACAAGCGCGCGGTCGAGCGCCCGCCAGCCGGCCTTCTCGCCGGCGCCATCGTCGACGTGACCGCAGGCGGCAAGTTCGTGGCCCGCGGCTACTACGATCCCGAGGGCGCGGTGCGCGTGCGCGTGCTGACGCGCGATCCCGCAGAGGCCATCGGCCCGCTCTTCTGGCGGCGGCGCATCGCCGGGGCGGTGGCGCTGCGCCGCGCCTGGGTGCTCGGCGAAGGGACCGATTGCGCGCGGCTGGTGCACGGCGAAGGCGACGGCCTGCCCGGGGTGGTCATCGATCTCTACGGCAGGTTCGCCGTGCTCAAGCTCTACAGCGCCGGCCTCGCCCCCCACCGCGGCGCCATCCTCGAGGCGCTTCGCGGCGAGGTTGCGCTCGACGGCATCTACGGCCGCGACGAGGAGATCGGGCACGCCTCCCAGGCTCCGGACGAGGAGGACGAGCTCTCCGACCGTGACTCGCCGCCTGCCCGCGGCCAGGTGCTCTGGGGCAGGGAGCCGCCCGCGGAGCTGGTGGTCCGGGAGCACGGCATGGCCATCGCGGTGGACGTGCGCGCGGGACAGAAGACCGGGTACTTCCTCGACCAGCGCGAGAACCGGTTCGCGCTGCGCCGCTACGCGCGCGGCAGGACGCGAGCCCTGAACTGCTTCTCCTACTCGGGTGGATTCTCGGTGAGCGCGGCGCTGGGCGGGGCGCGCGAGGTGATCTCGGTGGACCGCGACGCCTCGGCCATCAAGCTCGCGCGGCGCAACTTCGAGCTCAACGGGCTCGATCCCGCCCAGCACGGGTTCGAGACCGCCGACGTGCTCGAGTTCCTGCGCGACGCCGGCGCGCGGCGCTTCGACCTGATCGTGCTCGATCCCCCTGCCTTCGCCAAGACGCAGAAGGCGGTGCCGGCCGCGCTCGACGGCTATGCCTCGCTGCACCGCGCCGCGCTCTCGGCGCTCTCGCAGGGAGGCATTCTCGCCACCGCCTCGTGCTCGGCCCGGGTGTCGCCGGAGGAATTCGTCTCCGCGATCCGCGAGGCGGCGCTGAAGACGCACGCCGACCTGCAGCTCCTCGAGGAGAGGCGCCAGCCTCCCGACCACCCCGCGCTGCTCGCGTTTCCCGAGGGGAAGTACCTCAAGTTCTTCGTCTTCCGGAAGGGCGCCTGAGATGGTGCTCGCAGGCCAGTACCTCGAGCGCAGCGTGGTGGTGGGCGGCCTCGATGCTCTCTACCACCGCGGGCAGCGCGCTCCCCCCTGTGTGCTGGCCTCGCCGCACCCGGCGATGGGCGGGAGCATGACCTCGCCGGTCATCGCGGAGCTGGCCTGGGCGCTGGCCCGCGCCGGCCATCCCACGCTGCGATTCGACTACCGCGGCGTGGGCGCATCGCGCGGCACCTCGCGCCACCGTGCCGGGAGCATGGAGATCGGCGATCTGCAGGACGAGCGGGCCGACCTGCTCTCCGCCTGCGATCAACTCCTCGCCACCGCGGGCATGCCCAGGGCCTGCGCGGTGGGTTACAGCTTCGGCGCCGCGGTGGCGCTCGCGGCGGCGACCGACCCGCGCATCGATCGCGTCGTGCTGATCGCGCCGCCCACGCGGCTCCACGACTTCTCCGCGCTCGAGTCGCTGGCCAGGCCGGCGCTGGTGGTCTGCGCCCACCGGGACGCCTATTGCGACCGCTCCGCATTGCGCCTGCCAGCGGACGGTCTTCTCGAGGTGATTCCGCACGCCGACCATTTCTTCGCCCGCGGCCTCACCGACTTGGGAAAGCACGTGGCCGCCTGGCTGCGCGCCGGCCGGCCCGAGTTCGTGGCCGCTCCGGACGGCGGCGCGGAGGAGGGCGCGACCGAGGCGGCGGAGCTGACCCTGGACCCGGGCGACGGCGAGCCGCTGGAGCTGGACCCGGACCGGAAATAGCCGCCCTGCATTCGCGTACAGGGAGGTGTGAGCGCTATGGTTCGCCCCATGCCGCGGGCGCACATGATCGAGCGGCTGGTCATCGCCCTCGTGGTGGTGGCCGTTGCCTGCCTGCTGGGCTCGGGCTGCTCCAGGGCGCCCGCGCCGGTGATGCAGATGAGCGCCGACGCCGTCCCCGGGCTCATCGAGGTGGAGCTGACCGCGAAGGCATCGCTTCCGGGCAAGGTGCTCGACGAGGAGGCGCAGGAGGACGACCTGTACGGCGATGCCTTCTCTCCCGAGTACAGCGTGGAGATCGAGGTCGATCCGGACAGCGAGGCGCAGGTGCTCTCGCAGCTTCGCGCCCGCAAGGACGTGATCTGGGCGGAGCCGGTGGTGCGCTACCAGGCCCTCTGGCTGCCCGACGATCCCGAGTTCTCCAAGCAGTGGCACCTGCAGGCTGCGGGAGCGCCGCGGGCCTGGGACACCACCCGGGGAGAGGGCGTCACCGTCGCGGTCATCGACACCGGCATCTACCCGGTGGACGACCTCGATCCGGCCCGGCTGGTGAAGGGCTGGAACTTCGTCGCGCACAACGACGACGCGCGCGACGATCACGCGCACGGCACGCACGTAGCCGGCACCATCGCCCAGAGCACCGGCAACGGCCTGGGCGTCGCGGGCATGGCGCCGCAGGCGAAGCTGATGCCGGTGAAGGTGCTCTCCGCCTTCGGGGGCGGAAACTCGCACGACATCGCCGAAGGAATCCGTTTCGCCGTGGATCACGGCGCGCGCGTGCTCAACCTTTCGCTGGGCGGAGGCGGGCGCTCTCTGGCCATGGAGTCCGCGGTGGCCTATGCGCGCCGGCGCGGCGCGGTGGTGGTGTGCGCCGCGGGCAACTCCGGATCGCGCGGCGTCTCGTATCCCGCGGCCTATCCCGGGGCCTTCGCCGTGAGCGCGGTGGGGCCGCAGGGCCGGCTTGCGCCCTACAGCTCCTACGGGCCGGAGGTCGCCATCGCCGCGCCTGGAGGCGACAAGTCGCAGGGCGAAGAGGCCGGCGTCCTCCAGGAGACGCTCGCGGAGGGCAGCACCACGCAGTCGGCCTATCGCTGGTTCCAGGGCACCAGCATGGCCACCCCGCACGTCGCGGGCGCCGCAGCGCTCTTGATGTCCCTGGGCGTCAGCGCACCCGGCGCGGTGGAAACCCTCCTCACCAGCACCGCGAAGAAGCCGCCGGAGAGCGGCGCAGAGAGGTATGGCGCGGGCCTCCTCGACGCGGCTGCGGCGGTGCGCAAGGCCACCTTCGTCTGGGGCCTCTGGCGGCTGGCCCTCGCGCTGGGTCTCGCCTGGCTCGCCCTGCGGCACGCGCGCGCCATCGGACAGCTCCGCGGCTCGGAGAAGCCGGGCGCGCTCTTCTGGTTGGGCCTGTGCGGAGGCGCGGGAGCGCTGGCCCTGCTGGCGCCGCTCGGCGCCGAGCGCATTCCCGCGCTCTCGTTCCTGGCGCTGCCGCCGGCCGCCTGGCCGCAGAGGTTCCTCACGCCGATGGCCGGGTACCTCGGCTGGAGCGCGCTGGTTCCCTTTGCGCTGGCCCTGCCTGCGCGCGTGGCGCGCGCTCCCCTGCAGAACGCGTTCGGCGCGCTCGCCGCGGGACTTGCCTTCGGGTGGACCGGCACGCTCCTGCACGCGGCCATCTTCCGCACCGTGGCGCTGCCGTACCTGCCCGCGATCCTTGCGCCCCTCTGGCTGGCCGCCAGCGCGATGGTCGCGTGGATGGCAGGGCGCGGGCTGCTCGCGCGGGGTTCGCTGCGATGAAGGCGACCGGGACGGTGGAGTTCGTGGACCTGGAAGGCGGCTTCTTCCGGCTGGTGGCTGACGACGGCAAGCGCTACACGCTGATCGGGCCTGCGGGCGCCCTCAAGGGCGCGCTGGGCTCGCGCGTCGAGGTGGAAGGATCGATCGACGAGGGCTTCGGCATCGCCATGGCCGGCCCGCAACTGCGCGTGGACAGGCTCCGGAAGCTGTAGGGCGAGCTACGCCTGCCGCGTCGCGAGCAGTTGCCAGAGGCCCCAGATCACCGCGCACACCCAGACGATGAGCAGGCCGCCGGCACCGGCGCGACCCGCGCGCTGGGGTTCCTGTGCGGCCGCCGCAGGGGTCGGCCGCGCCACCACGCGCGTGAAGAGGAAGACGCCCGCGACCAGGAGCGCGGCTCCCAGCGCCAGGACCCACGCGGGCGGCGGGAGATCGGGGTCTTCCATCCCGAGCAGGAACGCTCCCCCCGCGATGCCGTTGTTGACGGCGTGCCCGAGGACGGCGGCCCAGAGGGATCCGGTCGACCAGCGCAGCGCCGCGAGCAGGATGCCGATCTCCATCAGCCCGAGAAAGCCCACCGCGTCCATGTGCAGCGCGGAGAAGAACACGCCGCTCACCAGCATGGCCGCGACCAGGCCCCAGTCCTTCGCCAGCGCGGGAAAGGCGAAGCCGCGGAAGAAGAGCTCCTCGCCCAGCGGCGCGGCGATGGTCACCGTGAGCACGAAGGCGGTGCCGTGCAGGTCGAAGATCCGGGTGAGCAGGCGCTGCTGCGCGTCGAAGCTCGCCACCACGCCCGCGGGCAGCGCCATCCGCGACAGCCAGGTGAGGAACGAGACCACGGGCTGGTTCGCTGCCGACGCGACCACCGCGACCAGGGCGCCCTTCCAGGAGAGCCGGCGGAGGCCGAGATAGGGGCCCGGCTTCAGGCCCGCGACCAAGAGCACGAACACCGCCGGCAGGGCGATGGCCAGCGCCTCGGTGATCCAGAGGCCGGGGACGATGCCGCGCTGCTGCGCCGGCGCGCCGATGGCGAGATAGCCGAGCCAGAGCGCCACGTAGGCGAGGATGACGCTGGCCGCCCCGGGCGTGCGCATGAGGGCGCCCCCCATACCACGTCGGGTGGCCGATGACAGCTTCTCCGCGGCCCGCAATTGCATGCGTCGGACCGTCCCGGCGATTACCCTCTGCCCCGCAGATGGCGGACGACGATCACGTGGCCTCTGGCCGGCTGCGCAGGCTGAGCCGGCTCGCGTACCTGACCGCGCGCACCACCGGCGACCTGCTCGCGGCGCAGGCGCGACGCAAGCTCTCCGGCGTCGACCTGCCCCACGACGACCTGCGCAAGGCGGGCGAGCGGATTCTCGCTACCCTGGGCGAGCTCAAGGGCGCGGCGCTCAAGCTCGGCCAGGCGCTGGCCATGGACCCGGATGCGCTGCCCGAAGAGGCGCGCAGCGTGGTGGCGAGGCTGCTCTCGCAGGCGCCCCAGCGCATGGATTTCGCCCAGGTCTCCGAGGTGGTGCGGGGCGAGCTGGGGAAGGCGCCGGCGGATCTGTTCGCGAGCTTCGCGGAGGAGCCGCTCGCGGCGGCGTCGCTGGGGCAGGTGCACGCCGCGCGAACGCACGATGGCCGCGAGGTGGTGGTGAAGGTGCAGTATCCCGGCGTGGACAAGGCCCTGGAGAGCGACCTCGCCAACGCGGCGGTCCTGGTCCGCGGCTTCGCCCTGACCGGCAGCGCGTCGCTGGACGGGCGGCCCTATTACGACGAGATGCGCGCGTCGCTCCTGCGCGAGCTCGACTACCGCGAAGAGGCGGCGCAGGCCGACGCGTATCGCGAGGCGGCGGCGCGGTATCCCGAGCTGGTGGTTCCGGAGGTGATCCGCGAGCGCAGCGGCCGCCGCGTCATCTGCCTGGAGCGCCTCTACGGGCAGCCGCTCCTCGAGCTGATCGAGTCGGACGCGGGCGCGGAGGAGCGCTTCCGGGTGGCGCGGCTGATGATCCTCGCGATCTGGGGCCCCTTCTACGCCACGCGCCTGATCCACGCCGATCCGCATCCGGGAAACTTCCTCGTGCTGCCGGACGGCAGGCTGGGCGTGCTCGACTTCGGAGCCACCAAGCGGCTCTCGAACACCTTCGCCTCGGTGTACCGCGCCTTCCTCGAGGAGAACGCCGCGGGCCGTGCCCATCCGGATCCCGGGCCGATGCTGAAGAAGGCCGGCTTCCGCTTCCTCGGCGACGACGAGGAGGAGGCGTTCGAGTTCTGCCAGAAGCTCGCCGACGTGGTGCAGCGGCCCATCCTCTCGGAGGAATACGACTTCGGCAGCGACAAGCTGGTCACCGACGCGCGCCGCGTGTTCCGCAGCGAGCCGGCGCTCGCCCTGACCATCAAGCCGCCAGCCGAGGCGCTGCTCTTCTACCGCTCGGCGGCGGGACTCGCCCAGGATCTGCGCCTGCTCAAGGCGCGCGGGCCCTTCCGCCGCGTGCTCAAGGAGATACAGGACCGCGGGAGCGCGTGGTAGAGCAGCCCGGTGGATCGCCCGCAGCTCGTCGCCGACAGCCCCGCCCAGCTCGCCGCCTGCATCGACGACGTCGCGCGCGGCGCGCGGATCGCGCTCGACACCGAGAGCAACGGCTTCCACGCCTACTTCGAGAAGGTCTGCCTGCTGCAGATCGGCACCGAGCGCGCCGACTGGGTGGTCGATCCGCTGGCGGTCGACCTGCAGCCGCTCCTGCCGCTCTTCGCCGACCCCGGTCGCGAGTGCATCCTCCACGCCGCCGAGTACGACGTGCTCTGCATGAAGCGCGACTACGGCCTCTCTTTCGGCCGCATCTTCGACACCCACGCCGCCGCCAAGACGCTGGGGGTTGCCAGGGTGGGGCTGCACAACCTGCTCGCCGACGAGCTGGGCGTAAAGCTCACCATCGACGAGCAGCGCAGCGACTGGGGCAAGCGTCCGCTCAGCGCAGCGCAGCTCCAGTACGCCTTCGCCGACGTCCAGTACCTGCTCTCGCTGCGCGACGTGCTCGCGACGCGCCTTCTGCAGCAAGGGCTGCTGCCGGAGGCGGAGGCGGAGTTCGCGCGCCTGGTGGGAAAGGAGCCGAGGCCGCGCGAGTTCGACGCCGAGGGCTGGCAGCGGATGAAGGCGGCGCGCACGCTGGACGGCCGCGGCAGGGCGGTGCTGCGCGAGCTGTACCTGCTGCGCGACCGCTGCGCGCGCGAGGCGAACCGGCCGCCCTTCAAGGTGCTCTCCGATCTCTTCCTCGCCGAGGTGGCGCGGCGGTTGCCCTGCAACCACGAGGAGTTGCGGCACGTGCCGGGGGCGTCGGCGCAGGCGGTGCGGCGGATGGGTCCACAGATCCTGGAGGCGGTGAAGAGCGGCTCCCAGGGAGACCCGCTGGCCTTGGCGCGGACCTCAGGGAACGCGCAGCGCTGGCGCAAGGGCGCTCCCTCGGCGCCGCCTCCGGAGGTGGAGGAGCGCTACGAGCGCCTGCGCGGCTGGCGGCGCGCCCGCGCCGAGGCGCGCAAGGTCGAGGTGCAGGTGATCGCGCCGAACGCGGTGCTGTGGGCCATCGCCCGCGCCAATCCCGCCGACGCGGAGTCGCTCGCGCGCGTGGAGGGAATGGATCCGTTCCGGGTGGAGCAGTACGGCTCCTCCATCCTGGAACTGCTGCGCTCCATCGAGCCGCCCGTCCAGGAGAAGCTCTTCTGAGCCTCAGAAGTTCGCGCCGGGGCGGGGCGCGGGCACGGTCGCGGCGAGATGCGGGGAAGAGCCGCCGGAGAGGATGCGGTAGCCGCTCCAGATCCCGATCACGATCTTCACGTACCTGCGCGTCTCGCGGTAGGGAAGGTCCTCCACCCATTCGTCGAGCTGCCTGCCTGCGCCGGCCCGGGCCCAGGGCAACGCCACCCGGGGCCCGGCGTTGTAGGCCGCGAGCGCCACGGCGGGATCCCCGAAGCGGCCGACGAGCTCGGACAGGTACCAGCCGCCCAGGTCGATGGCGGTGCCGGGGTCGGACAGCTCGTCGTCGCGAAGCGCCGGCCGTCCGAGCACGGTGGCCGCGCGCCGGGCGGTCGCGGGAAGGAGCTGCAGCAGGCCGACCGCGCCTGCGGAGCTTCGCGTGTCGGGCTTGAAGAGGCTCTCCCGCCGCATGACGGCGAGGAGCAGATAGGGATCGAGCCCGGTGCGGTCCGACGCGCTGCCCACCTGCGAGACGTAGGCCGGCGGATAGGCGGCATCGAGGAGGGCCCGCGGGGCGCGGGGGCCGCGGTCGCCGATCAGCGCAAGGGCCAGGAGCACCGCGCGATCGGGGCGCCTGGCCCGCTCGTAGACGGGCAACGCTGCCGCGCTGGCGTCGCCGGGATGGCGCTGCACGTACCAGTCCGCTTCCGCGGCGGCCTCGGCAAGAAAGCCCAGCGACGCGAGCTCCATGCCCAACAGCAGCCGCGGTCCCGGCGCCGCCACCGCGCTCATCCGCTGCGGGGGAAAGGGCGGCGGCGCGCCGGTGGACGCGCCCAGCCGCTCGCGGGCGAGGAGCCCGTAGTAGCCCAGCGGGTCCAGCTCGGCGACGCGACGGTAGAGCGCCTCCGCCCCCTCGGGCTTGCCGGCTCTCGCCTGCCAGTAGAGACCCTGCGCGCGCTCCTCGTCGCTGGAAGCGCTGGCGGCGAATTCGGAGAACCGCTCCACCGCGTCGCGCAGGTGGTCCTCGTAGGACATCCACGCCAGCGTCCAGCGCGCGAGCGAGGCGTTGGCGCCGGTCCTCCTCGCCGCGAGCTTCGCGAGCCGCGCCCGCGCCGCCGGGCGCTTGCCGGCGTCCATCAAGAGCCGAGCGGTGAAGAGCACGCCCTCCTCGGCCTCGGAGGCCGAGGGAAACCTCCTCGCCACCGCGTCCGCGAGCCGGATGGCTTCCGCATCGCGGCCGCGCCGTGCCCTGTCGCGCGCGAGCAGCATGCCGGCGGCGGCGGCGACGTGCCCGGAGCCGTGCGCCCAGGCGAACTCCAGCGAAGGTCCCGCCTCGGTGCGCTTGCCGTCGGCGGCGAGGGCGCGCGCATGAAGCAGCAGCGCCTCCGCCCGCTCCTCGCCGGAAAGCATGCCGGAGGCGATCTGCGCCTGGGCTACCGCAGCCGCGGGATGTCCCGCGGCGAGGAGGCGCGAGGCCCGGAGCATGAGCTCGCGTCCGGTGGGTTCCGGCAGCACGACGCCCAGGTCGCGCTGCATGGCGCGCGCGGTCTCCGCCGCCGGGTGCTCCGGATGTTGCAGCCAGAAATTGCGCAGCGCCTGCGCAGCCTCTCGCGCGCGGTCCGGCTGCGCGCGCAGCGCCTGTGCCATGTCCCATGCCATGGCGGCCTGCACCTCGTGCGGCTGGCCGGACAGGGAGGCGGCTCGCCGCGCCGCCTCGAATGCGCCCGGTGCGTCGCCCGCGGCGAGAAGAGCGTCGGCGAGCAGCGCGGACGCCCGCAGCCCCACCGGCCCTTCGGCGGTCGAGGCCTCCCGAAGCGGCTGAAGCGCAAGCGCGGCGCTGCCGGAAAGCAGCAGGGACTCGCCTTCCAGCAGGAGGCCGTGCGGCTCCAGCGCACCGAGGCTGCCGAGGACGCCCTGGATGGCCGCGGCTGCCTCGCCCGGCCGGCGCAAGGCAAAGAGCGCGCGGCCGAGGACCAGCCTGCAGCGGGGCTCCCCGCAAGCCTGGACTGCGGCCGCGGCCTCTTCGGCGTGACCATCGGCCAGGAGGGCCCCCGCCCGCAGCGCGGCGTCGTCCGTAGCTCCCCGGACCCGCGCCCCAGGGAGAAGCGCCGCAGCGGTCACCAGTGCACACATCCATGATCTCACGTCTGTATCCAGTTCCCTTGCGCGCCGGGGCGACCCTGCGCAGATTGCGCGCTTTCCGCCTGCGCGGAGTGGCGGACCTTGACGCGTTCTGTTATATGCCCGCGCCTCGCAAGGAGGTTCGATCGAATGTCGCTGCTCGCGAAGCCGTTTCCGACTGAAATGTCGACGCCCATCAACCTCGAGGGCAACAAAAAAATGTCGGTGGAGGCCCATCGCAACCTCTTCTGCACCGCCTACGACGAGTGCCTCGACGAGGCTGTAAAGCGAGGCTGGAACAGCTTCACCTGCGTCCGCTGCCCCAACTACACCATCACGCACGTCTCGCCGGAGAACTCCATCGAGGCGTTCGCGACGCAGCGCAAGAGCGCCTGAGCAGGAGCGAATCGCCCGGCTAGCGCGCGAAGAGCAGCACGATCCAGAGCCGGCCCGGACCGTACCGTCTGGAGCTGGCGTACAAGGCACCGACGCCGAGCCTCGTCCAACGCGGCTCGGCGATGTTTTTCGAGGCCCCCACTTCGGCGGGGGCGCTGCCCACCCGCAGCTCCGCGGCGGCGGAGGAGAGGTGCGGCGCCTGGGAAAGGGCCCGCGCGGTCAGGCCCCGATCCAGCTTCATCTGATCCGACAGGGCGGTGGCGCGCACCTCGTGGTCCGCCAGCGAGTCGAGGGCGGGGTCGCGCGCCAAGGGCGGCAACCCCAGCGCGCGCCGCTTTCCGGCGATGACCCGGACCACGTCGCCCGCAGGGTCCTTGCTGCCGACCACGGGAACGGCGAAGAGCTCGGTGAGATAGACGCCTTCGGGGCCGTCCGCGGTGGGCCCTCGCGCCGCTCCGAGGCCGAGCCGGCGATGTCGCGGATCGAGAAGATTGGCGAGGTGCGCGGGAGATCCGGCGATGGCCTCGTGGGCCCTGCCCACGTCGCTGGAAAGACCGATGTTCTCGGCCACGCTGCTGTAGGCGTAACCCCGCGCGCGCAGGCGGTCGGACGGCCCGCCGTCGGTGGGGAGCACGTGCGCGAAGGTCCGCAGGCGGGCCATCTCCTTGCTGTGCGCCTCCGCCGCGGCGTCGAGCTCCGGGTCGCGCCGAAGCGGGCCCAGGCCGCGCGATGCGCGCAGATGGGCGATGGCGGCCTCCACGCCGTCCAGGCCGGCGCCGGCGGGCGGATCGGGTGGAGGGCGCGAAGGCGGCGGGACGCCGGCGAACACCCGGCGCAACGCCACCACCTGGGGGCCGCCGGGGCCGTCCGCCAGCACCTCGATGGAGTGCTCGCCGCGCGCCTTCATCGCGACTGTCGCGGAAAACCTGCCTCGCTCGGCGGCGAGATGGATCTCGTCCACCGCGCCGGAAGGGCGGGTGACGAAGAGGCGCGGTCTTGCCAGGCCGCCGGCCAGCGTTCCGGCGACCTTGACGCTCCCACCCACCGCGACGCGGCCGGGAATCCTCGCCAGGTCCGTCGCGTGCAGCGCGCTGAGCGCGCAGACCACCGCACCTCCGGACGGCAACGCCGCGGCCGCCACGCCGATGCGGTTGAAGCGGCAGGACTTGGGGAACAGCTCGCCCACGGCGCGGTCGGCCTGCGAGGGCGGATGTACCGTGGCGACGGCAGCCACCGGCGCCGGCTCGGCGGATTCCAGCGAGGCGAAGAACGCCACCGCGGGACCGCTCACCTTCGCGCGGCCCGTGCGCACGGCGCCCGCGTAGTCCTGGCAGGCGCGGGTGAGATCGCGATCCACGGTCACCCGCAGGCTTCCGCAGAGGCCGGTCACCGCTTCGAGCAGCGAGCGTTCCAGGCGCGCTTGCGGCGGCAGCGCCTCCGCGGCGACGAGGAGCAGCGCGAGCAGCACGCCGCAAGCGTATCGGAACCGGCGCGCGGGGAGAGATCTTTTGTTTCCTCGGGGCCGGCGCCGCCCTTGGTCCGTTGCCTTCGCCGTTCGTCTGCGACAAGAATTGGCTTGGGCTGGCGAGAAGGTTGCATTAGTACCAGCGCTGGAGGCAACAAATGCGGCTCGGATTCGGCGAGATCCTGATCGTCCTTGCTCTTGCGCTGCTCTTCTTCGGGCCGTCGAAGCTCCCGCAGCTCGGGGCGAGCCTGGGGCAGGCCATCAAGGGCTTCAAACGCGGCCTCAACGACATCGACGCTCCCGCCCAGGAGGAGGAGAAGAAGCTTCCTCCGCCCGCGTAACGAGGTAGAACCAGGGCTGGATGTCGCTTCGGCTCCAGCTCGTGTTGCTCTTCACCGCCGTGCTGGCGGCGACGCTTCTGGTTGCGTCCGCGCTGGGCCTGCGAATCGGCCAGCGCTCCGTCGAAGACGAAATCCGCAAGCGCACGGTGGAGCTCGCCTCCGCCACCACTCTCTCGCTCAAGCACTCCGGTACCGACGACGACCAGATCTCGGAAGAGCTGGCCGGGACGGTGCGCATGCATCGCGGGCTGTTGCGCGCAGAAGTTGCGCGGCAGGCCGCCCTGGGCATCGATGCGGACTTCACCGCCGCAAGAATTACGCCGAGCGGCATCGTCTTCACGCGCTGGCGCGGGCCCTCCACCCGCGTTCCCGGGGATGTCGTGGACGACCCGGACTGGGGCAGGGCGCTGCGGGTGGTGGCTCCCTTCAACGACGCTCGCGGGGCGAAGGCGCGGCTGGTCCTGCTCGCCTCCCTGGCGGAGGCGGAGCGCTTGGTGGCCGCGGAGCGCAAGGCGCTGCTGCAGGTGGCGGTGGGCGCGTCCGTCTTCCTGGTGGTGGCGTTCTGGATCCTGCTCGGACGCATCCTCATCCGGCGCGTCTCCGCCCTGCAACTCGCCATGCGCGCGGTGGAGGGCGGACTGCTCGACGTCACCGCGCCCGGCCCGGCCGAGGGCGGCGATGAGCTGTCCTATCTCTCCCGCGGGTTCAACCGCATGCTCGCGCAGATCCGCGGCTTCAACGCGGAGCTGACCGGCAAGATCGAGGAGGCCACCGCCGAGCTGACGCGGAAGAACCGTGACCTCGAGGAGCTGAACGAGCTTCTCGTCGACGCGCGGCGCGACCTGACCTCCAAGGAGCGGCTGGCGGCGCTCGGGCAACTCGCCGGAACCATCGCGCACGAGCTGGGCAATCCCCTCAACGCGCTCAACGGACACCTGCAGCTCCTGGCGCGCCGGCCCGACCTCCCCGAGTCGGCCAGGTCGCAGGTTTCGGTGCTGCAGGGAGAGGTGGCGCGGATGACGCAGATCATCCGCCGCTTCCTCGACCAGACGCGCGGGTTCACCCCCGCCGCGGAGATGGTGGCCCTCGTTCCCCTGGTGGACGAGGCGCTCGACCTGACGCTCGGGGTGGAAGCGCGGCAGAAGATCCAGGTGGCGCGCGAGGTGGACGGCGTCACCGTGCGCACCGACCCGGGCCTGGTGCGGCACCTGCTCACCAACCTGGTCGCCAACGCGGTGGATGCGATGCCCAACGGCGGGCGGCTGGAGGTGAAGGCGCGATCGGAAGGAAGGGACGTGGTCCTCCGCGTCGCCGACACGGGCCTGGGCATGCCCCCGGAGGTGAAGCGGCACATCTTCGAGGCCTTCTTCACCACCAAGCCGAGCGGGAAGGGCACCGGCCTCGGCCTCGCCATCTGCAAGGAGATCGCGCGCGCGCTCAAGGGGCGCATCGACGTGGAGAGCGAGCCGGGCCGCGGCTCCGCATTCACGGTTCGCTTTCCCGTCGGTGAAGCGTACCCTTCGTAGCGCTATCTTCCCCCCATGGCGGACCCGGCGCGCATCCTGGTGGTCGACGACGACGCTGCCTCGCGCGCGCTGATGGCGGAGATCCTCGCCGAGGACGGACACCAGATCGTCAGCTGCGCCGACGGCGCGGAGGCGGTGCAGCGCATCGAGCGCGAAGGCGAGTTCGACGCGGTGGTGAGCGACATCCGCATGGTGGACGTGGACGGGCTCGAGGTGCTCGACTGGGTGCGCGGGCATGCGCCGGAGACGCCGGTGCTCCTGGTGACTGCCTTCGGCAACGTCGACGGCGCGGTGGAGGCCATCCGCCGCGGCGCCTACGACTACATCTCCAAGCCGTACGACGTGAACGCCATCAAGCTGGTGGTGGACCGCGCGCTCCGGCATCGCCGGCTCTCCGCGGAGAACCGGCGCCTGAAGCGGGAGATTCGCGAGAAGTACGCGCTCGGCAACGTGGTCGGGCGCAGCGAAGGGATGCTGCAGGTCTACAAGACGGCCGCCCGCGTCGCCGCCACCGACGCCACCGTGCTGGTGGTGGGCGAGAGCGGCACCGGCAAGGAGCTGGTGGCGCGCGCCATCCATTCCTCCAGCCCGCGCGCAGCCGGAGCCTTCATCGCGGTGGACTGCGGCGCCATCGCCGAGGGCGTGCTGGAGAGCGAGCTCTTCGGCCACGCCCGCGGCAGCTTCACCGGCGCCACCGGCGCCCGGCGCGGCCTCTTCGAGGAGGCCAGCGGCGGGACGCTCTTCCTCGACGAGATCGGCGACATCGGCGGGCGCATCCAGGGCCAGCTCCTGCGCGTGCTGCAGGAAGGCGAGATCCGCCGCGTGGGCGAGAGCGCCCCGGTCAAGGTGGACACCCGGGTGGTGGCGGCCACCAACAAGGACCTGGCCGAGGCGGTGAAGGCGGGCAGGTTTCGCGAGGATCTCTTCTACCGGCTCAACGTGGTCACCATCCGCATTCCGCCGCTGCGCGAGCGCCGCGAGGACATTCCGCTGCTCGCCGAGCACTTCGCGGCCCGGCACGCGGGCGAGCGCGGCGCGTCCCTGACCACCGAGGCGCGCGAGGCGCTGCTCGCCTGGGACTGGCCGGGCAACGTGCGCGAGCTGGAGAACGCGGTGGCCCGCGCGCTGGCGCTGAACCCGGGCGGCACCATCCTGCCCGAGGACCTGCCCGAGGCGGTGCGCGAGAGGTGGCAGTCGCGGCGGGGAGCGCCGCTCAGGCCGCCCTCGGCGGTCGCGGTCCCGGGCCCCGCTGCGGCAACGCCTGCGCCGGACCCCCTCATCGCCGATCATCCTTCGCTGGAGGAGCTGACGCGAAGGTACGCGGAGCGCGTGCTGCGCGAGTCCGGCGGCAACAAGACCCGCGCTGCGGAGGCGCTGGGCATCGACCGCAAGACACTCTCGCGGCTGCTCCGCGAGGAGTAGGGTCTCCAGTTCGTTGGGAAAACATTTCGGCAACTTTGCCCTGCGGGCCGTCAGCGGGACGCCGGATCGAGCATGGGTAGGTCTACACCCACACCAGCAAGATCAACGAGTTACGACGATGTGAACACTTGGCCGGCGGCATGCATCGAACCCTTGCGTGTCCGCGCTGGCGAATCGGTTTGCCAGCGCACCCGGAGGAGCCCATGCCGCGACAGCCCAGTGGCCGCCAAGACCGCATCCAGCTCATCGCCCGCGTGCAGCTCGCGTACGAGCAGCTCAAGGACACCATGCAGCGCTACCACGACGATTCGCCCCGCGCCCGGGCGGCCGTTGCCGCGGCCAGGAAGCGGCTGTCGCTCTTGAATCGCGCGCTGGCAATGATGGCGCTCGAGGTTGCGCAGCAGCCCGCCTGAGGCCAACTACCTCGGGAACGTCCGGACCGCTTCGGCGGCGCCATGCAGATCGGTGAACGGGGTGCAGGTCAGGTCCCGCTCCAGGCAATAGTGGTGCAGGTAGCTGTCCTCGCGCGCGAAGGTGCGATCGGCGAACTGCACCAGGCAGCGGTCGGCGAAGCCGTCGCCGAGGCCCAGCACGTAGCTGGCGCCGGCCCGCCGCGCCTCCGCGACCACCACGCGCTTGCAGGAGCCGCAGACGTCGCAACCCGCGGCGCGCGACTCGTCCTCGCCGGGGTAGCTGACGCGCAGGCCGCCGGGCCCGAACGAGGCCTCGTTGGCGCGGATCCGCACGGACTTGCGCAGCTCGGGGTCCAGGTGCTTCGACAGCACCGCCTCGATGTACTGGCGCAGTCCCCCCGAGGCGAGAAAGAACGGGGCCGAGCGCGCCCGCGCGGCAGCCACCAGCTCGGCAAACCCCGGCCGCAGCCGCGCGATCTCCGCGGCGTAGGCGACGATCTCCGCCTCGGCCTGGCGGATGGGCTGGTAGATGCTCTGGATGATGGCGCGGGTGGTGAGCTTGCCCTCGAGGAAGAGGCGCTTCTGCAGGGCGAGCCAGTCGGCGCCGGCGAAGCGGCGGCTGATCTCGTCGCCGACGTCGAGCAGGGTGGCGGTGCCGTCGAAGTCGCAGACGATGCCCAGTTCGGTCACCGCCGGCTTGTAAGCGGCGCTCCGGGGTGCGCGCAAGCAGGGCCGGGAGATACAATTGCGCCATGTCGCCGGGAGTGGTGCTCACCGAGGTGGAGCTGTTCAAGGAGGCGGCGCGCAGGAGCGAGGCGCGGGAGCCGTTCGTGCTCTGCGCCGTCACCGCCACCGCCCGCTCCGTCCCCCGCGACGCAGGCGCCAAGATGCTGGTGGCGCCCGACGGCAGCATCGCCGGGACGGTGGGCGGCGGACCGCTGGAGGCGATGGTCATCGAGGAGGCGAGACGGCTGCTCCGCGGCGACGGCACCTCCTGCGAGCGGCGCTTCGCGCTCACCGCCTCCGGGGATGCCGCCGAGCCGCTGCCGACCGGCGCGCCGGAGTGCGGCGAGCTGGGCATGAAGTGCGGCGGCGAGGTGAGCGTCTTCCTGGATGTGGTGCGGCCCTCTCCGCGCCTCATCCTCTACGGAGCCGGGCACGTGGGCGAGCGGGTCGCGTCCATCGCCATCGCCGCCGGGCTCGCCACCACCGTGCTGGACGATCGCCCGGAGTTCGCCGCGCGCGAGCGCTTTCCCGGCGCCGCCGAGGTGCGCTGCGCGGACTTGACGGCCGATCCGCTGGGCGGCCTTTCGCCCGACGGGTCGGATTTCGTGGTGGTCCTCACCCGCTGCCATGCGCTCGACGAGAGCGTGCTCGAGGCGGTGCTGCAGACCCGGGCGCGCTACATCGGGCTGATCGGCAGCCGGCGCAAGGTGGCGCTCATCCTGCGTAGCATCGGCCGGCGGCTGGGCCGCGACCCGCGCCAGGACGAACGGCTGCACGCGCCGGTGGGATTGCGCCTTGGCAACAAGACGCCGGGCGAGATCGCCATCTCCATCCTGGCCGAGGTGCTGCTGATCAAGAGCCGCGGGCAGCTGTCGCACTCGCGGCTGCCCGCGCTGCACGCCGCACGCGCTGCAAAGTAGACGGACTGACTGTCCTACATTCCGGCACACCATCGCACGGTCGTCCGGTGGATTCCGGGCGAGCGCCAACCTGCTAGCCCCTGAAGCTCGGCGCAATGTCGCGCCTTGATGAGGGGTACAGATGACGAAGCTCCGCGTCGCGATTGTCGTCGCAGCCTTCGCCGCCGCTTGCGGCGGCAATTCCCCGATCGAAGAAAACGCCTCGGCGCTCGGCGCCGGCCTGCAGCACGCGCGCGTCTGTCCGGCCGCGGTGGACGGCGCCCGCTGCCACTCCTGGGTGCGGGTGGACGGCAACGCCAACCCCGCGGCCACGGCCGGCCCCACCGGGCTCAACCCTGCGGATCTGGCATCCGCCTACAAGCTGAACACCGCCGCCGGAGCGGGGCAGCTGGTGGCCATCGTCGACGCGTTCGACGATCCCAACGCGGAGAGCGATCTTGCCGTCTATCGGTCGCAGTTCGGACTGCCACCGTGCACCACGGCCAACGGCTGCTTCCGCAAGGTGAACCAGACCGGCGGGACCAGCTACCCGCGCTCCAACAGCGGCTGGGCGCAGGAGATCTCGCTCGACCTCGACATGGTCAGCGCGGTCTGCCCGAACTGCAGGATCCTGCTGGTCGAGGCGAGCAGCAACTCGTTTGCCAACCTGGCGGCGGCGGTCGACGAGGCGGCCCGGCTGGGCGCGAACGTGATCTCCAACTCCTACGGCGGCAGCGAGTACTCGACCGAGACCACCGACGAGGCGCACTTCAACCATCCGGGCATCGCCATCACGGTGAGCTCGGGTGACAACGGGTTCGGCGTCGAGTTCCCGGCGGCTTCCCGCTTCGTCACCGCGGTGGGCGGCACGCACCTCGTGCGCTCGAGCACCACGCGCGGCTGGACCGAGACCACCTGGAGCGGCGCGGGCAGCGGCTGCAGCGCCTTCGTCACCAAGCCCACCTGGCAGACCGACACGGGTTGCGCGCGGCGCACGGTGGCCGACGTCTCCGCGGTCGCCGACCCGAACACCGGCGTCTCGGTCTACGACACCTTCCGCGTCACCGGCGGCGGGGGATGGCTGGTCTTCGGCGGAACCAGCGTGGCGGCGCCCATCATCGGCGCCGTCTACGCGCTCGCCGGAAACGCCGGCACCGTCAACTACGGCTCGTTCCCCTACTCGCACACCACCTCGCTCTTCGACGTGGTCTCGGGCAGCAACGGCACCTGCAGCCCCGCGTATCTCTGCACTGCCGGCGCCGGGTATGACGGCCCCACCGGCCTGGGCACGCCCAACGGCTCGGGCGCGTTCTAGGGGTCAGCGGTCTTCCGCCGGGCTCCGTCCAGCGAAGAGCGGACGGGGCCCGGCGCTTTTTCAGGAGGGGCGGATGCGGGTCCTGCTGCTGGTCTTCGGCTCCCTGATCGTCGCCTGCTCCCACGCGCCGCAAGCGCAGCCCGCCGACGCCGATGCGGACAAGTGCGCCACCGCCGCCGACTGCCACGGGATGCTTCCGCACCTGTGTCGCGCCTGCGCCGACGGCGGCACCGAGTGCTCGCGCTGGGCTTGCGTCTCGGGCACCTGCATGGTGGCGCCGGCCTGCCAGTAAGTTGACCGGGTATACGGGCGTTCAGTAGAAGGAGGGATGCCGCCCTCCGAGACCGCTCTCGCTCCACAGCAGCCGCAAGCCGCCGCGCGCCGGTATTCGCTCAAGACCAGCGCCCCTGCCCGCAAGGGCCTGGTGGATTACGATCGCGACCTCTCCGACGAGCAGCGCGCGGTGGCGCTCTGCGATCCGCTGCCCACGCTGGTGGTGGCCGGCGCCGGCTCGGGCAAGACGCGCGCGCTCACCTACCGGGTGGCGCACCTGCTGGAGACGGGCACGCCGCCGGAGAAGATCCTCCTGCTCACCTTCACCAACAAGTCGGCGCGCGAGATGATGGCGCGGGTCGGCCAGCTCTGCCGGGTCGAGACGCGCAGGATGTGGGGCGGCACCTTCCACCACGTCGCCCACGGGCTCCTGCGCGAGCACGCCCCTCGTCTCGGGTACGCGGAGCGGTTCGGGCTCCTCGACCGCGAGGACGCGAAGGAGGTGATGGCCAGCGCCACCGCCGACCTGGGCTACGGCGTGGGGCAGCGCCGCTTTCCCCGCGCCGACGCGCTGGTGGATCTCTACTCCAACGCCGTCAACACCCAGCGGCCGCTGGCCGAGGTGATCGCCGCGGAGTCGCCGCAGTTCGTGGCGCTGGAGGAGCAGATCCTGCTCGTGGCGCGGCGGTTCGCCGAGCGCAAGGCGCAGATGAACGCCATGGACTTCGACGATCTGCTGCTCAACTGGAAGCGGCTCCTGGCCGAGCTTCCCGCCGCCCGCGAGAGCATCGTCCGGCGCTTCGCCGCGGTGCTGGTGGACGAGTACCAGGACACCAACAAGCTGCAGGGCGAAATCGTGGACGCGATGGCGGAGGAGCACCGCAATCTCCTCGTCGTGGGGGACGATGCGCAGAGCATCTACGGCTTCCGCGGCGCGCACTTCGAGAACATCCTCGGCTTCCCCGAGCGCCATCCCGGCTGCCAGCGCTTCGCGCTGCTCACCAACTACCGCAGCACCCCGCCCATCCTTTCGCTCGCCAACGCCTCGATCGGCTGCAACCGCCGGCAATTTTCCAAGGAGCTGCGGCCGCACCGCGAGGGCGGCGTGCTGCCGGCGCTGGTGCCGCTGCGCGACGTGCACCAGCAGGCGGAGTTCGTGGCCCAGCGCGTCCTCGAGTTGCGCGAGGAGGGCATCGCCTTGCGCGAGATGGCGGTGCTCTACCGCGCGCACACGCACTCGATGGAGCTGCAGATGGAGCTGGCGCGGCGGGGCATTCCTTTCCTGGTGCGCGCGGGCGTGCGCTTCTTCGAGCAGGCGCACATCAAGGACGTGCTCGCCCACCTCAAGTTCGTGCAGAACCCGCAGGACGAGCTGTCGTTCAAGAGAATCGTCAAGCTGGTGCCGGGAATCGGGGCCGTCGCCGCCGACGCGCTCTGGGCACAGGTGGAGCAGTGCGCGCGGCAGGGGCGCGATCCGCGCACGCAGGTGGGCGCGTTCGCGGCATCGGTGCCGCCCAAGGCGCGGGCGGGCCTGCGCGCGCTGGGCGAGGCGCTGCAGTCGCTGGTTTCGTTGCGGTCGCAGCCGAGCGAGATGATCCGCTGCGTGCTCCATGAAGGCGGCTACGGCGAGGCGCTGAAGATCCGCTATGCCAACGCGCAGGCGCGGCACGACGACGTGCTCCAGCTCTCCGATTACGCGCTGCAGGCGGAATCGCTGGAAGAGCTGCTCGCCGATCTCACGCTGCTCGACTCGCTGGAGGCGGAGGACGTGGTGGAGGGCGGCGACCCAGACGAGAAGCTCACCTTGAGCAGCGTGCACCAGGCCAAGGGCCTGGAGTGGCGCGCGGTGTTCCTCATCTGGCTTGCCGACGGGCGCTTTCCCAGCGCGCCCGCGCTGCGCGACCCCGACGGAGAGGAAGAGGAGCGGCGGCTCTTCTACGTGGCGGTGACGCGCGCGCGAGACGAGCTCTACCTCGCCTACCCGATGATGCAGGAGGATCGCGATCAGGCGCGGCTGCTCCTGCGCCCGAGCCGGTTCCTCGACGAGCTGCCCGTGGCACCCACCCCGCCTTACGAGAAGTGGAGCATCGAGCTGTCGGCGGACGCGCCGCTGCTGGAGGACTGAGGGTTGGCCCTGGTGCCGTGAAGGCGCCGGTGTGATACGACCTTGGTTGGGGAAATCGGGGGGTTTCTTGCTTCAAGAACGCGGTGCGCCGTAGGATCGGGCAAGTTCAATGGCGGCAGACAAGCCCATCCTGCTTGGAATTGATCTTGGGACGACGAACACCTGCGTTGCGTACGTGCGCAACAAGGTCGCTCGCATCGTGCCCAGCGACAAGGGCGCGCTCATCCTGCCGAGCGTCGTGGCGGTGAGCGACAAGGGCGACCTGCTGGTCGGCAACGTGGCCAAGGACCAGATGGTGGTGAACCCGCGCAACACCATCTACGGCGCCAAGCGCCTGATCGGCCGCCAGTACAATTCCAAGGTCGTCCAGGACATCAAGCACTACTTCTCCTACGAGATCGTCGAAGGCACCAACGGCGAGGCGGCGGTGGTGCTGGCGGGAAAGGTCTACTCGCTCCCGCAGATCAGCGCGTTCGTGCTGCAGCACTGCAAGCGCGTGGCGGAGGCCACGCTGGGCCAGGAGATCAGCGAGGCCATCATCTCCGTCCCCGCGTACTACAACGACAACCAGCGCAACGCGGTGAAGGAGGCGGGCAGGCTCGCCGGCTTCAACGTGAAGCGCATCGTCAACGAGCCCACTGCTGCGGCGCTGGCGTACGGGCTCAACCGCGGCTTCGACCACAAGGTCCTGGTCTACGACCTGGGCGGCGGCACCTTCGACGTCTCGGTGCTGCAGCTCCACGGCAACGTGATGGAGGTGCTGGCCACCGGCGGCGACACCTTCCTGGGCGGCGTGGACTTCGACAACCGCATCATCGACTACGTGCTCGAGGAGTTCCGCAACGAGACCAAGATCGATCTCACGCAGAGCCCCATCGCCATGCAGCGGATCAAGAACGCGGCGGAGGCCTCGAAGATCGACCTGTCGCTCCTCAGCAACGTGGTGATGGAGCTGCCCTACGTCAGCGAGCGGAAGGGCAAGCCGGTGGACCTGCGCATCCCGCTCAGCCGCGAGCGCATCAACACGCTCACCATGGACCTGGTGGACCGCAGCTTCGAGCTGGTGGAGCGCGTGCTCGGCGAGAAGAACCTGAGCCGCGCCGACATCCAGGAGATCCTGCTGGTGGGCGGACAGACGCGCATGCCGCTGGTGCAGGGCAAGGCGCACCAGTTCTTCGGCAAGCCGCCGCGCAAGGGCGTGCACCCCGACGAGTCGGTGGCGCTGGGAGCCGCGCTCCTGGCCGACTCGATGCAGGAGATCGACTCGGTGACGCTGGTGGACGCGCTCTCCATGCCCATCGGCTTCGCGGTCTCGGGCGGGCGCTTCCGCAAGGTGATCGAGAAGAACACGCAGATTCCTTCGAAGAGCAGCTTCCGCCTTCCCCCCGCCAAGGAGGGCAAGGGGCTGGAGCTGGACATCTTCCAGGGCGACAGCGACCGGATCATCGACAACGAATACCTGGGCACGCTCAAGTTCCCGGCCGAGTCGGCGGGGCAGCGGGTGAACTTCATCCTCGACGAGGAGTGCCTGCTGCACGTAACCGTCGAGACGGCCGCCGGCGCCACGCGCGAGGTGATGCTGGCCACCCGCGACACTCCCGACGCGCTCAAGGCGGCGTGGCAGGAGGAGTCGGAGCGGCGCAGGCTGGCGGCGGAGCGGCAGGCGAGCGAAGGCGAGCAGCCTCGCGGCCTCTTCGCCTCCATCCGCAAAGTCTTCGGCGGGGAATGAGGTTTCCCTCGCGCGAGTGGTGCGAGGCCCTCGCGGCCGCGCTCCTGCGCGACGCCTCCGCCGTCGATGCCGCAGCCGGGTTCGGCCCGGTGGTGGCCGGGATCGTCATCGAGAAGGGTGGCGGGCTCGAGGAGGATTTCTGCGTCCTCTTTCGCGCCGCGCCCGGAGAGGGCGTGGAGCTCGACTTTCCCGAGGACGAAGACGAGCTCGAGGAGCTGGAGCCCGACTACATCGCCTGGGCCGCCTACCCGCTCTGCAAGGCCCTGCTCGAGGACGCCCGGCGAGGAGGGCGGCCCGACGCGCTGCGCGCCATCCTCGAGCGCAGGGTCCGGCTGCAGGGAGATCTGGAGCGGCTGGTCAGGCATGCGGGCAGGCATCACGGCGCCGGGCTCGAGGCGATCCGCGCCATCCCGACGGAGTTCGTGTAAAGAGTGCCCATGGCGGCGAAGACCTTGCGCGAGCGGGCGGCGCAGTTGGGCATCAAGGCGATGGGGAAGCTCTTCGAGGACCCCGGGCGCGCGGACGCCATCGCCCGGGCCATCGGCGCCTTGCAGCGCGCCAAGCAGGCGCTCGACGTCGCGCAGGAGAAGGCGCTGCGCGCCGCGGGCATGGTGACGCGCGAGGACATCAAGGACGCCGGCAAGCGCATCTCGGCGATGAAGCGGCGGGTGCGCGAGCTGTCGGCGGAGATGGACCAGCTCATCGCGGAGCAGAAGAAGTCGCCCTCTCGGGAAGGAGGTCCTTGATGCGGTGGATGGCGTTGGCGCTGGCGGCGGTGGCGTGCTCGCACGCGCAGCCTCCCCCTGCGCCGCTGGCGGTGCCGCATGGGAACGCGGCCGCACCGGCTGCGCCGCCCGACGGCGGGCTGCCCGCGCACGTGGTGCCGGCGGACGCGGGCGTGGCCGACGCCGGCGTGGATGGGGGCATGGCGGCGGCCGAGGCGGATGCCGGCGCCGACGGCGGGATGCCGATGGTCGACATCGCCACGCCGATGACGGCGGCGGCGGGGAACCAGGTGCCGTTCGGCCTGGAGCAGAGGGCGTTCGACCTCGCCTGGACGCCGCAACAGCGCACGCGGCCGGCGCGGGAGACGTTCAAGAACCTCAAGGTGCTGGGGGATGTGCCCGGGGCGCGGTTCGCGGCTGCCATGCAGTCGATGCGCGTGAACGTGGGGATGAAGTGCGTGGCCTGCCACGTGATCATGCCGAAGGACTTCGCTTCCGACGAGAAGAAGGAGAAGCGGCGTGCGCGCGAGATGATCTCGATGACGGCGGAGATCGATCGGCGCACCTTCGCGGACCAGGCGCGCGTCACCTGCTGGACCTGCCACCGAGGCGACGAAGAGCCGCCCAAGATGACGTTCTCCAAGGAGCTGCCGCCGCTGTTCGCGAAGATGCCGGCCGGGAAGCTGCGGCGGCCCGCGAAGGAGGTGTTCAAGAACGTCCGCGAGCTGACCGGGATGGACGCGCGCAACTTCGGCCTGATCATGGGCTGGTTCGCGAAGGAGCTGGGCGTCAAGTGCACGCACTGCCACGACGCGAAGGACTTCGCGAAGGACACGAAGGAGAAGTTGCGCGCGCGGGAGATGCTGCAGATGACCGGGTACGTGGCGAAGGAGTACTACGGCGGCAACGACAGCCCGGTGGGCTGCGGCACCTGCCACCGCGGCAAGGTGAAGCCGCCGCGCACGCCGCAAGACATCCCTTGACTGCACCGTCGCGTCATGCGAATTGAACCGCCCGTTTTGCGGGGCGCTTAGCTCAGCGGTAGAGCACTGCCTTCACACGGCAGGGGTCGCAGGTTCGAATCCTGCAGCGCCCACCAAGAATCAGCCTCGGAAGTTGCGGTGTTGGGCGGCTCGGCCGTGAGCGGTTCTGCGTCGGGTTGAGCGGTTTGGACCCAATTTGGACCCAGCTCGGGCA
>DASSQZ010000055.1:0-30102 GCA_035702105.1 Myxococcales bacterium
GGCCTCGTCACCGTGCGCTCGGGATCGGGGATGAACGGGCGAACGAGCTCCCACTGCTCGTCGGTCAGGTCCATCCTGACGGTAGATCACACCAGAGATCGCGTGTCGATCCCCTCGACCGGGTTATGAAATGCGTTCTAGGCCCGGGTGTCGCGGCGGCGGTACTCGCCGCGCCCGGCGCACTCGAGCGAGATCACCATCGCCGCCATCGCCTCGCGGGCCCACTCGCTCTTCTCGGCATCGCCGGCCTGCGTCTCGGCATCGAGACGATCGAGGCGCTCGTTGAACAGCTCCAGGGCCTCGCGCCTGCCGACACAGTGCGCATCGCTGCGATCGACCACGAACATGGCGAACCCGAGCTCGGCCACCCCTGCCGGCAAGAGCAGGATCCGGCCGACCGCCTCCTCGACACGCCGCTTTGCCTCGGCCACGTCCATGGCGGTGTTCCGCCCGCAAGGATACGTACGGACCTATACTCACGCTGCGAAAGCGTCCGAGCGCTCGCCAGGAGCGGTACATGCGAGTCCCCACTGCAGCCGTGTTCCTCGCCGTCCTTTCCGCCTGCGTCACGGTCAAGGTCGAGACGCCTCTCGCCTCCTACCGGGACGCGGTGGCTCAAGCGAGCGCCGCGGTGGGCGCCTATTTCTCCGACGTCAACGCCTTCGAGCGCGATCTCTACTTCGACGAGCTTCGCACCGACCCGCGCAGGGAAGTCCTCGCCACCGATGCGGAGGGAAAGCGCACGCCGCTCCTCGGACAGACGCTGTCGGCCGAGTCCGTCCGGGCACGTCTCGACTCGCTCGCCCTGCTCTCGGCTTACGGAGCCCGTCTCGCGGAGCTCGCAGGAGCCGACGCTCCCTCCAGGCTTCCCGAGGAGGGTCGGGCACTCGGCGAGGCGATCACCAACCTCGAGACCACCTTTCGCTCCCTGCGCGACGACGCGAAAGCGCCCGACTACGCCGGGCCCATCGGCTTCATCGCCGGCGTCCTCGGCGAGATGTACGTCGACTCGAAGCGCGACGAGGCGCTGCGCAAGGCGATCCGCGACGGCACGCCGAAGGTCGACCGCATCCTCGACCTGCTCGAGGCGGACCTCACGCAGGTTGCCGGACCCATCCGGCAGCTCGGGGCGCAGCAGATGCTCGCCGAGCGCATGGACGAGTACAACCGGAACCGGCTCAAGTGGAGCCGCGAGCAGCGCCACGACGCGCTCGACGACATTCGCGCCGCCGCCCGCGGTTACGAGCTTGCCCTGGTGGCGCGCCCCGCCTCGCTGATCGCCGCGATCCGCACGGCGAACCATTCCCTGGTCGCGGCCGTGGAGGCGGGCCGCTCCGCGGATTCGATGGCACGGCTTCGCGGCGCCATCGACGCGCTGTCGGGCCGCGTCCGTGAGGCGATTCCCGCGCTGCAGGAGCTTCGCGATCTCAGGTCAGGAGCGCCGAGATGAAGAGAGTCGACACGGCCCGGATGGCGGAGCTGATCGCGCGTTGCTTCGATCTTTCGATGGACGGCCGCCTCAAGCAGCGGCAGAGGTCGGCGCTGCTGGCGGCCGGGAAGCGGCTGCGAGGCGATCTCGTCACCCTGCTCGCGGCGCAGTTCGACGACGCGACCCCCGGGGTGGACGCGGCCAACCAGGATCTCGCCAAGGTCAACGATGCCCTGCAAGCCAGCGCCGCGGACCTGGGCAAGCTCGGCCAGGTGCTGCAGAAGCTCACCCGGCTGGTGGCGCAGATCGACAAGCTGATTCCCGCGATCGCGAGGAATGTCTAGGCCGCAGGGGAGATCGGGAGCTTGCGCCCGGGCGCCCGGCCGGCATGCGTGCGGGGGGAATAGGCGCTTCGCGCCGCGGGTAACAAGTGCGCGGGTCAGCCATGCCGGACGCCCGCCGCTCTCCCACCCCGGCAAGCGAGTCGCGATGCACAACGAGAACGAGAACGAGAGGCCCGTGAGCACCGGACACTCGAACGCCCCCGGCGATCTGCGGCTCGGTCGCGGCGTGCAGCTCGAGGGCAAGCTGACCTTCGCCGGCACCGTGCGCATCGACGCGAAGTTCGTCGGATCGATCGTCACCGACGACGTGCTGGTGGTGGGCGAAGGCGCGAAGATCGACGCGACCATCACCTGCGGCACCACCGTGGTCCACGGCGAGGTCAACGGAAACATCCAGGCGAAGAGCGGCGTGGAGATCCGCAGCGGCGCGCGGGTGCGCGGCGATCTCGAGACGCCCTCCCTGGTGGTGGAGAAGGGCGCGTTCTTCCAGGGCGCGACGCGGATGGACGGCAGCAAGGCGGCGCGCACGAAGAGCGCGGCGTAGGGACACCGCCGCTCCGGCGGGAGGGCTTCCCGACCGATCAGACGCGAACCTGACCCTGGCCCCGACTGGTAGACTGCCGGCCAATGCCTGCCCTCTTCCGTCCAGGGCCTCTCACCCGGGCCATCGAAGCGCTCGTCGCTGCCGGGGGGAGCGAGGCGCGCGAGGCGAGGCTCGTCGCCGAGAACCTGGTCACGGCCAACCTGCTGGGCCACGACTCGCACGGCATCGGCATGATGCCCCGCTACGTCGATGCGCTGCTCGAGGGCGGGCTGGTCGTGAACCAGCATCCCCGGGTCATGGTGGATTCCGGCGCGCTGCTGGCGCTCGACGGTTGCCAGGGCTACGGGCAGGTGATCGGCGCGGAAGCCACCGCGATGGCCATTGAACGGGCGCGCAGCCACGGCGCCTGCATCCTGGCGCTCGCCCGCGCACATCACCTGGGACGCATCGGCCAGTGGGGCGAGCAGGCTGCATCGCAGGGGCTGATCTCGATCAGCTTCGTGAACGTGGTCGCCCGCGCGCTGGTGGCGCCTTTCGGCGGAGCGGATGCGCGCTTCGGCACCAACCCGGTCTGCGTCGCGATTCCGCTGCCGGGAGCGCCGCCGTTCCTCCTCGACATGGCCACCAGCGCCGTTGCCCAGGGCAAGGTGCGGGTCGCGTACAACCGCGGCGAGAAGGTCTCACCCGAATGGCTCCTCGACGATGCGGGCAATCCGACCAGCGATCCGCGCTACGGCGTGGTCGAGCCCTGGGGGGCGCTGCGCGCGTTCGGGCTGCACAAGGGCTACGGGCTCGCGCTGGCGTGCGAACTTCTCGGCGGCGCCCTCACCGGCGGCGGCACGGTGCACGGAAGAGACAGGTCCGGACGCAGCGTCTGGAACGGGATGCTCTCGATCCTGATCGACCCGGCGCGGCTCGACGCAAATGGCCTGTTCGGAGCGGAAGCGGCGGAGTTCCTGAGGTGGGTGCGCGCTTCTCCGCTCGCTCCGGGCTTCGACAAGGTGCGAATCGCCGGCGACCCGGAGCGCGAGTGCCGGATGCGGCGCGAGCAGGAGGGCATTGCCGTCGATGCCGCAACCTGGGACGAAATCCGTTCCGCTGCAGGAAAGCTCGGGATCGCGCCCGACGCACTCCAGCGCCTCGCCGAGGCGACGGCCTGAGCGGGTGGCCGGCTGTCCGTGTTCGTCGCCTCAGTCGAGGCCGAGGGAGTTGGTGTTCGGAATGCGATCGATGGGAAGCGGCGGCCGCTCGTCCACCGTCGCCCTGGTGATCGCCGAGGTCCGGGTCACCCGGCCGTCCTGGAGGAGATACCTGGCCTCCTTCCTGCAGCCCCGGGCGAGGTAGCCCGACGGCAACTCGTGGATCACGATCTCGTCCTCCGGGCAGGCGAAGTCGTCGGCGGCGCTCTTTCGGACCTGCGCGCCGGGGAATGCACATCCGGCGAGAAACGACAGCGCGGCAGCGGCGGCGGCGGCTCTCATGCATTCCGTCCTTCAGCGGACGAGTATAAGCGCGTGGGATATGTCTGGTCGCGGGACCGCCGGCCCTTCGGCATCGATGGGCCGGGGAGACCGGGCAGGCGGGCCCTACCCGATCTCCACCTCGAGCTCGGCGATGCGGGCTGGTTCCATGATCAGATCGATCGCGGCGATCTGCGCGCCGGCAATCTCGAACACGAACGCCGCACGCACCTGACCGTGCACCGCCCAGACCGCGCCCGGTTGGCCGTCGATGCGGGCAGGCAGGGCGCCGCGCGCGCGCCCCTTGAAGGCATCGGCAACCTGCCGTGCGCCGTGAACTTCCGCGGCCAGCCGGGGCGCTCCGCGCTGGTTCGCGGCCGCCGTGCGCAGCGCCAGCTCGTCGGCGCGCAACACGACCTCCGGAGAGAGGACGGCGAGGAGGCGTTCGAAGTCGCCGTCGCGGGACGCCGCGAGGAACGCGGCAACCAGCTCATGGCGGCGCGCCAGATCGGCCGCGGGAGCCGTGCCGCCCCGGACACGGCGCCGGGCCCGGCTGGCGAGCTGCCGAGCCGCCGCGGGCGTCCGCTCGACGATCGGCGCGATCTCCTCGAACGAGAGATCGAACATGTCGTGCAGCACGAAGGCCACCCGCTCCGCGGGCGCCAGCGTGTCGAGCACGACCAGGAGGGCCGGTCCGACCGCGTCGGCCAGATCGGGATCGCTCGCGGCCGCGGCGCCGGGTGCGTCCTCGGTGGCCGGCGAAAGCGGCTCCTCCCGCCGCGACTTCCGCGAGCGAAGCAGGTCGAGGCAAGCGCGCGCGACGACCGTCGTCAGCCAGCCGCCCAGGTTCTCGATCTGGCGGGAATCCGACCGCGAGACCTTGAGCCACGCCTCCTGCACGGCGTCCTCCGCCTCGCTGGCCGAGCCCAGCATGCGAAGCGCCAACGCCCGCAGGTGGGGCCGGCTCTCGTCGAATCGCCTCGCCAGCCAGTCCCTCTCGTCCATCGGATTCAGAAGTAGCTCTCCACGGGGCGGATCTCCACCGCGCCGCCCAGGCGGGCCTGCGGGATGCGGGCCGCGAGCGCGATCGCTGCCTCCACGTCTTCGGCTTCGAGCACGAACGCCCCCCCGACGCCCTCGGCGAGATGGGGCCTGTTCCTGACCTGCGCCCGGCCGTCCTGCACCTGCACGGTCGTCGCCTTGTCCGGGGCGATGGGGGGAAGCCGGAGCTTGATGCCCGCGTCCTTGTTGAGCTCCGCGTACTCCGCGTAGATCGCCTTTCGTTCCGCCTCGGACAGCGCCTTCCACCCCGCAGAGCCGGGCAGGGGCGAGGTCCCGTGATAGATGACCAGCACGAATTGCATGTCGTCCTCCTTTGCCGACATGACGGATGGCGCGGCAGGAATGTGACAGGGTCCGCATCCGCCGGGGACCGAGCCGACCGGGGGCGGTGCGGTTCACTGTCCGAAGACGCAGAACTTGCCGGTCGTGCACTTGCGCGGCAGGCGGTCGAGCAGGATCCGGGTGCCGACCCGGTCGTGCTCCAATTCACTGACGTACCGGCAGCTCCAGAACGGCAGGTGCGTGCCGGTCGGAACTTCGCGGCGGCACAGCACCGCCCCGTCGGGATCGTCGGCGTTGTGGATGCCGAGCTGCGAGGCGGGGACGGCCAGCCCGCGCATCGCGTCGGCGTGCGTCGCCGAGACCACCACCTCCCCGGTGTCGGAATGGCCCACGAACAGGTGCGTCCGCTGGTCGGCCGCCGGTGGCGAGATGGCGCAGGCGCAGGCAGCCGCGATGGTCAGCCCGCAGAGTCGGGACATGGCGCACCCTCTTCTCCTGGAAGGTTCCTCGCTCGACGAGGCAATCCGGCGAGGAGATTAGGCGCCGCGACGGCAGGAATGCTTCGCTGGCCGGCGAAGCATTCTTCCCGGCCCCGGCGCCAGATCAGCGTTACGCTGCCCGGCCATGGCCGACGCACCCAACGTCCGCTTCGACATCGCCAGCTTCGGCGAGCTCCTGAGCGACCCCTCACGCGTGGCGATGCTGCTCTCCCTGATGCACGGCCTGACGCGGCCGGCCACCGAGCTGGCGCACGTCGCCGGAGTCTCGCAGGCGACCGCGAGCGCGCACCTCAAGAAGCTGCTCGGCGGCGCGCTCGTCCGCGTCGAGCAGCTGGGACGGCACCGATATTTCCAGCTTGCCGGCCCGCAGGTGGCCGACGCCCTCGAGGCGATGGCGCTGCACGCGCCGCCGCGGAAGCCGCCCAGGCCGCAGGATCCCGAGCGGCGGATCTTCACCCACGCGCGCACCTGCTATCAGCACCTTGCCGGCAGGCTGGGCGTGGCGTGGCTCTCGGCGCTCCAGCGGCAGCGGCTCCTGCACGCCGGCGCCGGCGGTCTGGAGCTGTCGCCGCTCGGCGTGGCCCGCTGCGCCGATGCGGGGCTGGTCGCGCCGGAGTGGCCGGCCGGCAAGCCGTGCCTCGACTGGACCGAGCGGCAGAACCACCTGGGCGGCCCGCTCGGCTCGCTCTTGACGCAGGCGATGCTCGAGCAGCAGTGGCTCGTCCGCCACCGCGCGGGAAGGGCGGTGCGGCTCACCACGCGCGGCCGCCGCAAGCTCACCGGCCTCGGCGTCGAGCTTCCCGAAGGCTGAGCGCGGAATTCCCGGGAGCCTCGGCCGTTCCTGATCGATGTGACCTGGTTCGCGCGCTGCACTTCCGCACTGGCCCCGTTGCTTGCGCGGATCCTGATCTGCGCCATCTTCGTGCAGGGCGCGCTGGGCAAGATCTTCGGCTGGTCCAGCCAGATCGCCTACATGCAGGGCCACGGAATCGGCTTCACTGCACCGCTGTTGGCCGCGGCGCTCGTCATCGAATCCGTCGGCGCCCTCTGCCTGCTCACGGGTTTCGCGGCGCGGCCGGCGGCGGCGGTGATGTTCGGCTACCTCGTCGTCCTCAGCGTCCTGCTGCACCCGTTCTGGTCGGCTTCGCCTGCCTCTGCAGGGATGCTGCAGACGCACTTCCTCAAGAACATGGGAATCGCCGGTGGCCTCCTGCTCCTTGCGGCCTTCGGTCCGGGCAGATGGAAGCTGCCGCCCGATCCGGCCGGGCCGGGCTCCTCGCGCTGAAATGTCTCCGGCAAGAGCGAAGATGGCAGCCCGAGGCCGACGGGCATGGTTCGCGGGGTGGGCCCTCGCTTCTTCCTGCGCCAGTGCGCAGCATCCCGGTCGATGCGAGCGGTGACCGTCATTCCCGGCCGCGCCGGGACCCTGCGGCTGGACGAGGCGCCCGAGCCGCCGGCGGCCGAGGGCGAGGTGCTGGTCGCGACGCTCGCCATCGGCATCTGCGGCACCGACGGGGAGATCGCGCGCGGAGACTACGGGTGGGCGCCGCCGGGCCGGGAGCGGCTGATCGTCGGCCACGAATCGCTCGGCCGGGTGCTCGAAGCGCCGCCGGGCACGGGCCTTTCCAAAGGCGATCTGGTCGTCGGCATCGTGCGCCGCCCCGATCCGGTGCCGTGCGCGAGTTGCGCGGCAGGCGAGTGGGATTTCTGCGAGAACGGCCGATACACCGAACGCGGCATCAAGGAGCGCGACGGGTACGCTTCCGAGCGCTACCGCATCGAGGCCAGGTACGCGGTGCGCGTGGAGCCGGCGCTGGGCGATCTCGGCGTGCTGCTCGAGCCGGCGAGCGTCGTCGCCAAGGCGTGGGACGTGACCGAGCGGCTCGGCGCCCGCGCGGCGTGGCATCCGCGCGTGGCGCTGGTGACGGGCGCCGGACCCATCGGGCTGCTCGCGGCGATGATCGGTGTGCAGCGCGGGCTCGAGGTGCACGTCCTCGACCGCGTCACCTCCGGCCCCAAGCCCCAGCTCGTGCGCGCGCTCGGCGCCACCTACCACACCGGAGAAGTGCACGGCGCCGGGCCGCGGCCGGACGTGATCGTCGAATGCACCGGCGTCGATCCCGTGGTCTTCGCCGCGATGGACGCCGTCCGGCCGAACGGCGTGGTCTGCCTGACCGGCGTCTCTTCCGGCGCGCACGTGATGTCGTCGGCGAACATCGGCCAGCTCAACCGCGACATCGTCCTCGAGAACAACATCGTCTTCGGCTCGGTGAATGCGAACCGCCGGCACTACCAGCTCGGAGCGCAGGCGCTGGCCCGCGCCGACCGCTCCTGGCTCGCGGGCCTGGTGACGCGGCGTGTGCCGCTCGCGCGCTGGAGCGAGGCGTTCGAGCGCCGTCCCGACGACGTCAAGGCAGTGCTGCAGTTCGCAACCTGAGCCCGATTGCCGGGGAAGGACGCAGGGGCCATCGCCAGCCCCCACCCCGACGCGGTAGACTGGATCCCACGCAATCTCGATTGCCCGGGACCCGATCAACTTCGGAGATACGTTGGCGCGACGATCCTTCCAGCGGCTTCTTTCGCCAATCCGCCTTTCCTTGCCGTGCCTGCTCGCGCTCGCAGCCTGCGGTGGAAGCAGCAGCGCGCCCGGCGTCGTCTGCGGCGCCGGCACCCGGCAGGTGGGCTCCCAATGTCTCCCGCTCGGCAACGCCACCGTCTGCGGCGCGGGGACCGTGCAGGTCGGCAACCAATGCCTCCCGACTACCGCAACCCCGCTGTCGTGCGGGCCGGGCACTCAGCAGACGGGCTCCGTGTGTCTGCCCGTCTCCGGCCCGGACGCGGGTCCCGACGCTGGCCCGGACGCCGGTCCCGACGCCGGCCTCGACGCAGGCGTCATCTCCGGCGCGCCGGTCGGCGACGACGCGGGCACCACGGACGCACAGGGAAGCGAGTCGACCAATTTCGGCGTCGATTCCGCTCATCACAATGCGCAGCCATTCGATTCCATTGCCTCGCCCCTGGCGCCCGCGTGGACCGCTCAGTTCGACGGGCCGGTCTCCTATCCGCTGATTGCCAACGGGCTCGCCATCGTCGCGGTGGCGGACTCGCAGCCGAACATCCGCGCTCTCGACCTTGCAACCGGGGCCATCGTCTGGGGGCCCGTCATCGCCGGCGCCCGGGTCACGCTCGCCTACGACGCAGGCAAGATCTTCGCTCTCGACTCGACCGGCAACCTGGCGGCGTACGACGCGCTGAGCGGGCACAAGCTGTGGGCGAAGAGCATCGCGCAGCAGAGCTTCTACCAGTCGCCCCCGGTGGCGGCGGGCGGGCTCGTATACGTCGACGGGCTTGGCTTCGGCGGCACCACCTCCGCCATCGACGAGCGCGACGGCACCAGCGTGTGGAATGCCTCCACCTTCGACGGCAGCAGCGGCACGGTCGCGGTCGGCGGCGGAATCGTCTACGAGGAGGAGAGCTGCAACCAGATCTCCGCCTTCGACGCGATCAGCGGCACGCTCAACTGGTTCGACTTCGGGACCTGCACCGGCGGCGGCGGCATCACCCCCGCCGTCTACCAGGACCAGGTGTGGGCGAGAGACACGTTCGGGGCCAACCTGGTCGTCGGCCTGGATGGCGCCCAGGCCGGTTCATTCGCGGCCAGCGCGCCGCCCGCGTTCCACCAGGGCTGGGCGTTCCTTCTCTCGCAGGGCGTGCTCTCGGCGGTGGACATCGGCGCCAACACGCTCAAGTGGTCGTTCCCCGGCGACGGCAGTCTCTGCACGCCCGCGGCGGTCGCGGGCGGCGGCGGCCAGGTCTTCGTCGGCTCCAGCACCGGCAACGTCTACGAGCTCGACGAGCAGACCGGGGCGCAGCGCTCGGTGAGCAAGGCGGCGACCACGGTCACCTGCGCCTCGGACAACGTCTCGATGGCGCTCGGGTCCGGACGGCTGCTCGTGCCCGCGGGCAACGCGCTGGTCGCCTACTGACGCCGCGCGCGCTCGCGTTCGATGAGGACGCGGCGCAGCAGCTTGCCGGTGGCCGACTTGGGAAGCTGGTCCACGAACTCGACCGCGCGCACCTTCTTGTGCGGCGCCACCCGTTCCGCCACCCAGGTCATCACCTGCTCGGCAGCGATCTCGCCCTTCTTCACCACGAACGCCTTGGGCACCTCGCCGGCCTCCTCGTCGGCGATGCCGATGACGCAGGCTTCGGCGATGGCCGGATTGCCCACCAGCACCGATTCCAGCTCCGCGGGCGCGACCTGGAGCCCCTTGTACTTGATCAGCTCCTTGGTGCGGTCGACGATGAAGAAGTTGCCGTCGGCGTCCACGTAGCCGACGTCGCCCGTGCGCAGCCAGCCGTCCGCGTCGATGGCCGCCGCCGTCGCCCTCGACTGGCCGAAGTAGCCCTGCATGACCATCGGCCCGCGCACCAGGATCTCGCCCTGTTCGCCGGAAGGCACTTCGACGCCGGTGCCGACCTCCACGATCTTGCACTCCATGTTGGGCATCAGGCGCCCACCCGAGGCGGGCTTGATCTTCTCCGGGGTGGTAGGCCCCAGGTGGCTCGCGCCGGTCACCTCGGTCATGCCGTAGGCCTGCGAGATGCGGAAGCCGAGCCGCGCGTACAGCGCATTGGCCACGGCGTCGCCGAGCGGCGCCGCGGCCGAGAAGGCCCCGCGCACCCTGGAGAGGTCGAACTTGTCGACGACGGGATGCTTGGCGAGCGCAAGCGCGATGGGCGGCACCACGTGCAGGATGCTGACGCCGTGCTTCTGGACCAGTTGCAGGTATTGCTCCAGGTCGAAGCGCGGCACCGTGACCACCGTGGCGCCCTGGTGCAGGGCGAGGTTGAGGAAGGCGACGATGCCGTAGATGTGGAAGAAGGGCAGGAAGGCCAGCACCGTATCGGATGGCGTGATCAGCGCGGCGTCGGTGACGCCCTTGATCGAGCACAGCTCGGCCACCAGGTTGTGGTGCGAGATCATCACGCCCTTCGGCAGCCCGGTGGTGCCGCTCGAGTAGGGCAGCGCCACCAGGTCCTTGCGCGGATCGATCGGCACGGCGGGAGGCGCGCCGCCGCCGGCGAGCAGCGCCGCGAACGGCGTCGCCCCTTCCGCTTCACCGAGGACGAAGATCTCCTCGACCTTCGCCTGCACCGCGGCCTCGCGCGCGGTGCCCAGGAACGGCGGCACGGTGAGCAGGAACCGCGCCGCCGAGTCCTGAAGCTGCTTTGCCACCTCGCCCGCGGTGTAGAGCGGGTTGACCGTCGTCACCAGGCCGCCGATCGAGGCCACGGCGTGGAAGGCGATGACGTACTCGGGCAGGTTCGGGCTGAGGATCGCGAAGCGGTCGCCTTTCCTGAAGCCTCGCGCGGCCAGCCCCGCCGCGACGCGTGCCACCAGCGCCGGCAACTGGGCGTAGGTGATGGTGCGTCCGGTGGGGCCGTCGATCAGCGCCGGCTTGTCCCCGCGCGCCGCCGCGCCGGCGAGCACGAATTCGCCGAGCGCGACTTCCGGGATCGTCACATCGGGATAGAGGCTGCGAAATGGCATGTCGTGAAGTTAGCAGAGCGGGACGATGGCGTGCCACCAGCCGCGCCCGGCGCCGGAAGGGAAGGCGGGGACGCGGGCTCAGCTCCGATGCGGCCGTACGCCTCCTCGCGGCCTCGAGCCGCGCGCCTCGCCGGGCTGGCCGCGCCGGGCGGTGGCCAGCGAGACCATCGCGAACCCGAAGCGCGCGCGGATGCTGTCGATCACCGCGCCGACCCGCTCGTTGCGGTCGAAGAGCGAAAGCTGCTCGAACATGCCCAGGTTCGAGAGCTGGATCCCGAGCAGGCGGATGGGCAAGGGCCGCGTCCGCGCCGCCGCGAACATCTCCCTGACGATGGGATAGAGCTCGAGCTCCGAGTGGGTCGCCGTCGTGGTGTGCGAGCGCGTCAGCGTGTGGAAGTCGGCGTAGCGAAGCTTGAGGGTCACCGTGCGCGCCTTGACGTGGCGCTTGCGGGCGCGCCAGCAGACCCGCTCGCACAGGCCGCAGAGGACCGCCTCGATCGACGCGGGGTCGGTCGCGTCCTCGCGAAAGGTCCGCTCGTTGGAGATGCTGCCGACGGTCTCGCCCTCGGGATCGTGCTCGGAGAACGCCGGGCGCTCGCGGCCGAGGTCGCCCGAGCCCAGCCCCTGCACGCCCCGCGAGATCGACGCCGCCCAGGCGCCGAAGATCTTCTGCAGATCCTCGACGGAGGCCTCGGCCACCTCGCCCAGCGTCTGGTAGCCGGCGGCGGTCAGCCTGGCCTCGGCCACCGGACCGATGCCGGGGAACGACCTTACGGGTAACGGCGCGAGCACGGCGCGCTCGACGCCCGCGGGAACCAGCATCACGCCGCGCGGCTTGGCCAGCGCGGAGGCCACCTTGGCCACCACCTTGCTGGTCGCGACCCCGGCGCTCGACGGCAGCCCGAGCTCGTCGAACACCGCCGTGGTCAGCTCGAGCACGGCGCGCTCGATGGCCATGTCGCCAGCGCGCCCCTCGCCACCGTTCTCGCCGGCCGCGCTGCCGGATCCGTAGAGCCGCTCGCAGCCGGAGAAATCGAGGTACATCTCGTCGATGCTCGCCACCAGCACCCTGGGCGTGAAGCGACGCGCGACCTCGCGCACGCGCTCGGCCCAGGTGCCGTAGACCTCGTGGCGGGTGGGCAGGTAGATCGCGTCCGGCGCGCGCCTGCCCGCCTCGGTGAGCGACATGCCCGACTTCACCCCGAGGCGGCGCACCTCGTAGCTCGCGGCGGTGACCACGCCGCGGCTTCCCGGCCTTCCCCCGACGATGACCGGCTTGCCTTCCAGGGTCGGATCGAGCAGCCGCTCGACCGAGACGAAGAAGGTATCGAGATCCAGGCAGCAGATCCGCGGCGCCGGCAGCGGCTGTGCGCGCGCGAGCTCCGAGGCCATGCCCATGGGGCGAGGCTAGCTGATCGTTTGTTCAGGTGCAAGTGGCCACCTGACCGCACTATCCAGATCCGTGATTCCCTTGCGTGCGGCTGCCTTCCCTGCGCAGCGCCGCGGCGACGAGGTCCGGGGGACCGAAGATCCGGGTGCTGTCCGGTACGTTCTCTCCGTGCCGGATCCCGTAGATCAGCAGCCGGCTCGAAAGCTGCTTGAGCATCTTCCGCGCCCAGTAACCCTCGAGGGCGCCGGGGCGCGTCTCCCGGGCCCAGGTGAGGTGCGGCGTGCCGTCCACCGCGTCCGGCTGGCCGAAACTCGCCGGCTCGCTCCAGACCAGAATCCCGGAACGGTCGGGCCGCATCCCCTCCGGCAGCTCGGGTGACACGAACCACCAGCAGTTGAACTCGGCGCACTCAGCGGGCCTCGAGGCGTAGATCGCGCAGCCGACGTCGCCGAGGTTGGGGCAGCGCTCACCCCACGGCTTCTGAAGCGCCGAGATTCCCATGTGGACGCAACATTCGGAGCAAGTTCCACAGCGGCTGGACATGACGAATTCTCCCTGCGCAAATGGCGCTTTCTCACGATGAGGCGGGTGGTTGGCGCTCCAATCCAATCCAATCCAATCCGGCCGGCAGTGCAGGTCCGGCCGCTCGTGCGTACGTTGGCCTACGCACACTGCCTTTTCACGAAGACGGGCGCGGCGGCGTGGGGGGTTTGCCGCGGACGTATGGGCACCATTGGCTCACGGCGCAATCAGATGTCAATGGCCGGAAATCCGGCCGGTCGGGCTCGGATCCTGCTCTTCCAGCAGGTGCGTCGCCTGATTCCGTGGGCTTGCAAGCTTCGCCGCAGCAGTACCGAAACTGCGGTAGCGGCCACGTGTCGCGCGTCTGCTACGCCGTTCGCGCCGCGACGATCGCCGCCTTGACCGTATCGACAATCCGCTCAAGGACGTCTGTCGGAGTGATCAGCGGCGGGGCGAGGCAGATCGTGTCGCCAATCGCGGGATCGGCCCCGCCGCCGCGAATGCGCAGGAGCAGGCCGCGCGCCAGCGCTTCCCTGGCGACCTTCGCGCCCAGCCCGAGCGCCGGCGCCTTGCTCGCCTTGTCGGCGACCAACTCGACCCCGCACATCATTCCGAGCCCGCGCACGTCGCCCACTTCGGGGAGGTCGGACAGCGTGCGCAGTCCGTCGAGCAGGCGCGTTCCCATCGTCGCCGCCCGCTCCGGCAGCCCTTCCTTCTCGATGATGTCGAGGTTGGCGAGCCCGACCGCGCAGCAGACCGGGTGCCCCGAATAGGTGGCGGCGTGCATGAACTTCCGATCGGCCGGCGCAGAGGTCACGACCTCGTGCACCTTCTTCGAGACGAGGACGCCGCCGAGCGGAATGTACGCCGAGGTCACGCCCTTGGCGAAGGAGACGAGGTCCGGCTCGACCTTCCAGCGGCCGAGCGCGAACATCCGGCCGGTGCGGCCGAATCCGGTGATGACCTCGTCGGCGATCAAGAGCACGTCGTGCCTGTCGCAGACCCGGCGGAGCGCCGGCCAGTAGCCGTCGGGCGGCACGATGACGCCGCCGGCGCCGATGACCGGCTCGGCGATCACAGCGGCCACGGTCCCGGGCCCCTCGGCGCGGATCCGCTCCTCGAGCGCGTCGGCCGCGCCCTGGCCCGGCTCGCCCTTGCCGCTCCAGCGGTAGGGATACGGCGCCGGCGCGTGCACGAAGCCGGGGACCAGCGGCCCGAACATCCTGTGGTAGGCGGCCATGCCGGTGGCGCTCATCGCCGCCAGGGTGACGCCGTGATAGCCGTGGATGCGCGAGACGAACTTCGTCTTCTCCGGCTTGCCCTTCACCTTCCAGTAATAGCGGGCGAACTTGAACGCCGACTCGTTCGACTCGGCGCCCGCCGTGGTGAAGTAGACGGCCGAGATGTTCGGGTAGGAAATGCCGACGAGGCGCTCGGCGAGACGGACCGCCGGCTCGTTGGTGGCGCCGACATAGGCGGAGGCGTAGGCGAGGCGCTCCATCTGCCTCGCCGCCGCAGCGGCCAGCTCCTTGCGGCCGTGGCCGACGTTGACGTTCCAAAGGCCCGAGAGGCCGTCGATGATCTGCCGCCCGTCGGCGGTGTAGAGGAACGGCCCCTTCCCCTCGGCGATGAGGAGCGGCGCCTGGTGATCGCCCGCATGGTGGAGCGGGTGGATGAGGTGACGGCGGTCGATCTCGACGATCTGCGAGGTGTCGGGCATGTGCGCCTGCCGGAATCGGGCGGCCGAGTCCGCCGGAGGCGCGATCATCGCGACCTTTCGGAGGCCGCGCAATGGTCCCTTGCACGGCGGCCTCGCTTCAGCGCTTCGGCTCGCCGCTGCCGAGCGACTCGAGGCCGAGCTCGCGCATCCACCGCTCCTGGTCGAACTGCGACCACTCCTCCCGGATCCGGCCATTCTCGAATCGCCAGATGGTGATTCCGCGGCCGTTCAACGGACTGCCCTTGACGGTGGCCCGCGCGGTCCAGAGCACGGTGACGTAATCGCCTTCGCCGAGGACGAGGTCCGGACGGATGACCGCGTCCGCCGGAAGCACCGAATGCCACGCGCGCAGCGCAGCCATGTCCTGTTCCAGGGTCGCCGTGCCGTTGCGGAAGTCGGGCGCATACACCTCGGGTACGACCTCGAAGTGCCCCTTCTCGAGGACTTGATCGAACGCGCGGCGCGCCACCTCCTTGTTGCGCTCCGCCGGCAGGTGCGCCGCGCAACCGGCAAGCGCGGCGAGCAGCAATGACATGGGCGCGAGGCGGGCAGTCTTCATCGGTCCTCCAATCTCCGTCGTGACGAGACCCTCGTCCCGCGATTCTGCTCCCGCGGGTGCAGCCGCGTTTGCGTCACGTCGACGCAGCCCTGCGCCGGGCAATCGGCCAAGGACGAAATACCCCGGGGCAGGTTGCGTTAGGTCGGGCGCGGCCTGGAGGACGCCTCGATGTCCAAACGCATCCTTGAATGCCTCGTGCTGGCCAGCCTGTCGGCGGGACCGCTCTGGGCGGGAAGCGACCCCTTCGTGGGCAAATGGAAGCTCGACACGGCCCACAGCCATTTCACCGACCAGATGAGAGTGGAGTCGGACGGGGCGAACCAGTACCGCTTCAGCTTCGACGGCACCAACGTCGAGACCATCGTCGCGGACGGGACCGAGCAGCCCGGCCTGTCCGGAACGAACCTGTCGGTGAGTGTCGAGGACACGCACACGTGGAAGGTCGTGCGCAAGAAGAATGGGCGCATGCTCCTCACGGCAACCTGGAAGCTGTCCCGGGATGGCCGCACGCTGCGCGACACCTTCACCTCGTTCCAGCCCGACGGCTCCCCCGCCACAGTGAACAACGTCTACGAGCGTACGGCGGGAACCTCGGGATTCCCGGGCACATGGGAAGACACCCACTCGAAGTTCGCTTCCGCCTTCGAGATCCAGATCCAGCCGTACCGGGGGAATGGCCTTTCTTTCGTCACGCCGGCGCAGGGCACGACGAGGAACGTCGAGTTCGACGGGAATGACCATGCGAACGGCATCGCTCCGGGTCTCACCACGTCCGGACGCCGGGTCAACGAGCACACGCTCGCGCTGAAGGACAAGACGAACGGAAAGCTGGACGACACGCGGGAGATCAGCCTTTCCCGAGATGGCAAGACCTTGACGATCACCGTGCACCAGCGCGGCCGCACGCACCCGAGCGTCCTGGTCTTCGCTCGGGAATGAGGCAGCCCGTGTGTTGACGGGCTTCCCTGCGCTCCCGCCCTGACATGCTTCGTTCCTGGGACGGGCATTCCCACGGGCGGACGCTGCTGCGCGGGGTCTCCTGCAGGACTGCCTGGCATGGATTTCGCTGGAAAGATCACCATGGACGGCCTGGTCCGCGACGTCCGGTTCGCCCTGCGCGCCCTCGCGCGGTCCTCCGGCTTCACCGCCGCCGCCGTCCTGGCCATGGCGCTGGGCGTGGGCGGCAGCAGCGCCATTTTCAGCGTGCTGGACAGCGTGGTGCTGCGCCCGCTGGCGGCACCCGAACCCGGCCGGCTGGTTCGCATCTACGTCACCGCGCGCAACGGCGGCAAGGAGTCGTTCTCACCGGTCGACTATCTCGATCTTGCGCGCGAAAACCGCGCCTTCGCCGCGATTGCCGGCGTGCGCGAGACGCGGCTCAGCCTGACCGGCCGCGCCGGACCGGTGCAGATCGCCGGCGCCCGGGTGACCGCCAGCTTCTTCGCGGCGCTGCAGGTCGAGCCGTTCCTGGGCCGCGGCTTCTCAAAAGAGGAAGATCTGCTCGGCGCGCCGCCGGTGGTGGTGCTCACCGAAGCTCTCTGGCGACGCCAGTTCGGGGCCGATCCCAACATCCTGGGGCAGACCGTCACCCTCAATGGCGGCGCGCGCACGGTGATCGGCGTGATGCCGCGCGCTTTTTCCCTGCCGCTCCTCGGCGGCGCGGAGGCGCTGGTCCCGTTTTCGTTCAATGCGGAAGACCTGAAGAACCGCAGCTTCTCCTCCATCCACGTCTTCGGACGGCTCGGGCCCGGAACCTCCCTGGCGCAGGCGCAGGCCGACCTGGCGCTGACCGGTCGTCTCATCATGAGCCGCTACGAGCAGCACGTCGGGAAATCGATGACCGCCGCGCCGCTGCTGGACGACCTGGTCGGTCCTGTCAGACCGGTGCTGGAAGCGATGCTGGCCGCGGCGCTGATGGTGCTGTTCATCGCCTGCGCCAACGTGGCCAGCATGCTGCTTGCGCGCGCGGCCGGCCGGCAGAGGGAGATCGCCATCCGCGCCGCGCTGGGAAGCTCCCGCGCGCAGATCGTCCGCCAGCTCCTCACCGAGGCGCTGCTGCTTTCGCTTTTGGGCGGGGCGCTGGGCGTGCTCCTGGCCGCCTGGGGCGTGGACGCGCTGGTCGCGCTGGCCCCCGCCAGCGTCCCGCGGCTCGACGAGGTCCGCCTGCACCGGCCGGTGCTCCTCTTCGCGCTGGGCTTGTCGCTCGCTTCGGGGATCGGGGCCGGGCTCTTGCCCGCCCTCCAGTCCAGCGCGCCCGACCTTGGCGAGGCTCTCAAGAACGGCGCGCCGGCCTCCACCGCACGCGGCGGCTTGCGCTCCGCGCTGGTGGTGGCGGAGGTCGCCCTGGCGCTGATGCTCGCCATCGGCTCCGGGCTGATGATCCGCACCGTCGCCCGCCTTCTCGCCGAGACCACCGGCATGGGCGACCCCGCGCAGGTGCTGGTCGCGAACCTCGATCTCCCCGAGGACAAGTACGCGAAGGACGAGCAGATCCTCGCCTTCCAGCAGCGCTTTCTCGAGCAGGCGAGGCGGATCCCGGGCGTGAAGAGCATCGCGCTGATGAGCAGCACGCCGCTGGAGCCGCGCGGCTGGCACCTGAGCTTCCACATCGGCGGGCTGCCGCCTCCGCTTCCCGGCGAGCGTCCTGCGGCGGACATCGTGTGGGCGAGCCCCGGCTACCTGCAGACGCTCGGAATTCCACTCTTGCGCGGGCGCGACATCGCGCCGAGCGACACCGCGAGGACGCCGGGCGTGGTCCTCGTCAACGAGGCCTTCGTCCGCAAGTACCTGGGCGGAGAAGGCGGGGTGGGCCGCCGCATCACTCATTTCGGGGACGATGCCGACTCGTGGGAGATCGTCGGGGTCATCGGCGACGTCCACCTGGGCGCCCTGGATCGGGCGCCGGGCCCGCAAGTGGTGGTGCCGTTCGCGCAGTCGGAGGTGCCCACCATGAGCATCGCCGCGCGCACCGACGGGCCTCCGCTCGCGCTGGTCGCGGGGCTGCGCGAGGCGGTACTGGCGGCCGACAAGGACCAGCCGCTCGGCTCGGCGCAGACGCTGGAGCAGGTGGTGAGCGCGTCGATCGGCGGGCGGCGCTTCCAGCTCTTCCTGCTCACCGTCTTCGGCGCGGTCGCCCTGGCGCTCGCGGCGCTGGGGATCTACGGCGTGATGTCGTATTCGGTGGCGCGCCGGTCGCGGGAGATCGGGCTGCGCATGGCTCTCGGCGCGCAGGCGTCTCAGGTGCTGGGCATGGTGGTGGGCGGAGGGCTGCGGCTCGCGCTCCTGGGTGTGGCGCTCGGTCTGTCGGGCGCGTTCGCGCTCACCCGCGCGCTGCGGGCTGCGCTCTACCGCGTGAGCGCTGCCGATCCACTGACCTTTGCCGCCGTCTCGGCGTTGTTGCTGGTCGTGGCGGCGCTGGCCGCCTGGGTACCGGCACGCCGCGCGACCCGCGTCGATCCGATGACGCCGCTTCGAGCCGAGTAGGTCAGGCTCCGGATGTGCGAGACTTCCCAGGCCGTCCTGCGGGAGTTCCAGCGGGCGGAAAGGCGGAGCGTCGATGACGGTCAAGCGGATGGACAACGTCGGCATCGTGGTGGAGTCGCTCGATGCCGCCGTCGCCTTTTTCGTCGAGCTGGGCCTCGAGCTCGAAGGACGAGCCACGATCGAAGGGGAGTGGGCAGGGCGCGTCACCGGACTGCGCGGCCAGCGCGTCGAGATCGCCATGATGCGCACGCCGGACGGCCACGGCCGCCTCGAGCTCTCCCGATTCCTCGCGCCGCCCGTGGTCGCCGATCACCGGAACGGCCCGGTGAACGCACTCGGCTACCTGCGCGTCATGTTCGCGGTGGAAGACCTCGACGACACGCTCGCCCGGCTCCGCAAGCGTGGCGCGCAGCTCGTCGGCGAAGTGGTCCAGTACCAGGACGCGTATCGGCTCTGCTACATCCGCGGGCCCGAAGGGCTTCTCATCGGGCTCGCCGAGGAGCTCGGCTGAGCGCACTGGCGGCCGGGCGCGTCTACGGGCGGAAGGGCTGCCGCTGTCGAAGGTTGCCCACTGCCGCAATCAGCTTCTCGTCGGCCTCGCTCTTGAGGACGTACCCGCGTGCGCCCGATTGCCTCACCTCGCCGGCAAGTTCCCGCGAGTCGTGCATCGTCAGGACCAGCACGTCGGTGTCGGGCGCGCCCTTCAGGATTTCCCGGATGGCATCGAGGCCGTTCAGCTCAGGCAGGCTCAGATCCATGATGACGACGTCGGGGTGAAGCCGCAGGCATTGCGCCACCGCGTCGCGGCCGGTGGCCGCCTCGCCGCACACCTCCCATCCCTCGTGACTCTCGAGCAGCGATCGCACGCCCCGGCGCACGACGGCATGATCGTCGACGACGAGGATGCGCAGCGACATCAGCCAGCGCCCTTCACGAGCGGCAGCCAGACGCGCACGGCCGTCCCCCGGTCGCTCGACGCGACCTCGAGCCGCCCCCCGAGCTCATGGATGCGTTCACTCATGCCCGCGATGCCTACGCCGGCGCCTCCACCGCCCGTGATCTGCTTGAGCGCGGCGCGCGGGATGCCGTGGCCCCGATCCGCGATCTCCAGCATCAGCATCCCGGCATGACGCTGCAGACGGATCGAAGCAGTCTCGCTCCCCGAGTGCCGGTGGATGTTGGTCAGCGCCTCCTGGACGATCCTGAAGAGCACGGTTTCGGTTGCGAGCGGCAGCCGCTCGAAATTCTCGGACAGGTCCAGATCCACCTCGATTCCGCTGCGCTCGGCAAAGCCACCGGCGTACCAGCGCAGCGCCGAAACCAGACCTGCCGTGTCGAGAAGCGGCGGATGAAGGAGGTAGGACACCGTCCGGATCTCGGCGATCGACCGGTCGACCAGCGAGATGCTCTCGCTGAGGGCATTGTGTTCGCCGTCATCGAGGCGATCGGCGGCCCGGCCCAAGCGACCGAGGAGCATCTTCAGCGCGGCAAGGTCCTGAGCGGTGGTGTCGTGCAGCATCGCCGCGATGCGCCGCCGTTCGTCATCCTGGGTGTGCATCAGCCGGTTCGCGAGCGTGCGAAGCTCGTTGCGCTGCTGCCGCAGGGTGTACTCGATCTCCGCGCGTTCGCGCAGCGTCGTGAGCATGCGTTCGGCCTCGCGCGCGGTCTTGTCGTTCCCGAAGAATTCATCGGGTGGGACGTGATACATGTTCCGGCAGACGACGCCGCGATAGATGACCGTCGGGTGCGTCCGGATGACGTCGAGCACGAACTCCGGGGCGAGGCGCTGCCGGTCGTACTGGCACAGCGCGAAGCAATTCAGGCCTTCCAGCACCGGCGTGAGGCGGCTTTCGTACTCCATCCATCGCTCCAGGCCGGGCGCGCCGCAGAGCACCCATTCGGTCTCTCCGGTCGCGCGCAAGGCCGAAAACCCTTCCTGCAGGGCCAGAGCCGTAGCTTCCTTCCAGAACGTGGGCATCCAGTCCGCATCGAACCTTCCGCGATGCAGGAACGCATCCTCCATCGTCTCCAGCACGAGCTGTCCGGTGGCCGTGGCCCGTTCGACGTCGATGTTGCGTGCCTGCATCGCATCCCGTACGGCCGCTTCAGTCCCGGCGTCGGCGATGTAGACGCACTTCTCGCCGTGATCGAGGCCGATCCGGATGAAGGGAATGGCGACGCCGTAGTGCTCGTCGGTGCTCTCGTAGACCAGCGAGAGGTGATCGTGCGGCGCCATCTTTTCCAGGGCCGTCAGCAGCGGTGTGTCGTATGTGATGTCCATGCCCATGAGCGTTTCCCATCGCCGGGCGTGACTTCCGATCCGTCTTCCGCTCTCAGCGTAAGGCGAGTTGAGCGGAGATGGACTCGGCAAAAGAACGGGGTTTGGCCGGAACTTCTACCTAGAGGCCTCGGGGGTGCACGAGCGCCACCCGGATGGCGCAGCGGCCAGGCCGGCTCCGGCACGAACGCTTGGCTGGTTCGCCACGAACCCCCCCGTGGGAGTGCTGCTACAGTGCGCCAGATGCAGCTGCTGCAACGCGAGCGCGACCGGGACGCGCCCCCGATTCCAGACGACCATCGCGACCGCCCCGTCTCCAGTCGCGGGCGTATTCGCTGTCCGCTGTGCGGATGGGAGCCGCGACGAGCCTGGCAGACGTGCCGGGTGAGCAGGGCGCGGCGGCTCCCGCTCAGGTGATTCCGGAAATACGGCCACGGCGCGAACGTAGTCGCCTCGAATTCGATCGGCGGTGCCCATGACTTCATGCGTCGGTGCGGTGTGGCTGGCGGGTGCAGTGCTCGCGCACTCGGCGGGGGCGAGCCCGCCGATGAAGGCGATCGTCTACCGCGAGTACGGTCCTCCCCATGTCGTCCGGCTGGAGGAGGTCGACAGGCCAATCCCGGATGACGACCAGATCCTGGTCAAGGTTCGCGCCGCCGCGGCCAATCCGCTCGACTGGCATTTCGTCCGGGGAATGCCGTACTTCAGCCGCCTGGGCATGGGGCTGATCAAGCCGGAGTCGATCCGCGTCGGCGTCGACTTCGCGGGCACGGTCGAGGCGGTGGGCACGAAGGTCACGCAGTTCAAGCCCGGCGATGGGGTCTTTGGCGGCAGGACAGGGGCATTCGCCGAGTACCTCACCGTTCGCGCCGATCGAGCGGTGGTGGCGATGCCGCCCAACGTCAGCTTCGAGCAGGCCGCGTCGGTCCCCGTCGCCGGGGTCACGGCGCTGCAGGGGCTGCGCAAGGGAGGGATTCGTCCCGGGCTGAAGGTCCTGGTCAACGGCGCCTCCGGCGGAGTCGGCACCTTCGCGGTGCAGATCGCCAAGGCGTTCGGCGCGGAAGTGACCGGCGTCTCCAGCGCGCGCAACCTCGAGATGGTGAAATCGATCGGCGCCGATCGGGTCATTGATTACACCCGGCAGGACTTCACCACGCTCGGCGAGCGGTACGACATCATCCTCGATACCGTGGGCAACCATTCCTTTCTCGAATGCCGCAAAGCGCTGCAGCGCGACGGCGTCTACGTGGCCGTCGGAGGCCCGAGCGGGAAGTGGATTGCCCCGCTCGACAGCCTGCTGCGGACCCGCGCGGTCGCGCCGTTCGTCAGCCAGAAGGTGGTGATGTTCCTCGCCGAGTTGAACAAGGCCGACCTCGCCACGCTGGCGAATCTGATGGAGAGCGGCAAGGTGAAACCGGTCATCGACCGGCGGTACCGACTGGCCGACACGTCGGAGGCCATCGCGTACCTCGAGAAAGGGCATGCGCGGGGGAAGGTGATCGTCACGGTGGATGGCGATGTCGCGGCTGCACCGCGGGCCCCCGGGACGGCGATGGCCGGCCTGGAGCGAAGCGCAGCATCCGACGTGGCCGTCCTCGTGCTCATCGCGGCTCTCATCGTGGTGCCCGTGCTCGCTGCCCTTGCCCTCGACCGTCGTTACCGGCGCAGATACCCGGGAAAACGACCCTATCGTTGGGGATATTACGTGAGCCTGATGTCGGTCGTGGGCGGCCTCTGTCTCGGGCTGCTCCTCGACGCCGGCGTCCTCGCGGTGGTGGCCTGCATCGCCGTCTACGCGTTGCTCGCCTGGTTCTTTGCGCTGCGCCGCCGCTGGGCGTGGGTTGCGCTGACGATTCTGACCTTCAACCCGGTGGCGTGGATCGCGAACCTGTTCTACCTGCGCAAGCGATGGGCGGAGGATGCGGCAGCGTCGGCGTGATCTGCCGGGCTCCGAGTGTTCGCGCGCCGCCGCGAGTCGTCACGCACCATCGCTCGGCCGCGTCATCAGCGCGCGCGTCGCGAGGATCATCGAGAGGAACCCCATGACGCCGAGCACGTAGAGCGTCCAGATGAACAGCAGGGCACCGCTCTTCCCGAGGAGCTCCGGGCGCAAGCCGTTCCGCATGTGCAGCGGCAGCATTCCGGCCGCCATGATTCCGCCGAGGAGCATGATGACCTGGCCGAGCCGGCGATGCGGCAGCAGTACCGCGCCGCAGGTGATCACGAGCAGGATCCCCACGCCGACCAGGTGATTGAGTCCCGCGCGGTCGAATCCGAAGATGATGTCCTGCGAGATGTGCAGTGCCAGCAGGACGACCGAGGCCAACGTGATTCCGGCCAACAGGCGGTTCTGCTTCATGGGCGTTCTCCGTCAGAGCTCAGCGGGCGTACTCATACGACGGCCGCGAGCAAGGGTTTCAAGCCGCGTCCTGCTGTAGCACGCGTCGCCCTATCGGGATACGTGATGTACCTCGCGTGCCTTGAGACATGCACAGCCGGCCGAGGTACATTCCGGCGGGGAAAGGACCATGGCGCTTTCGGACCCGCTCGACCAGTACCTCTCCGCCGGCATCGCCCAAAAGGACGCCGAGCGCCTCACCGCCGCCGCCCCCATTGCCGGTGGCGCGCTCGACGCAGACTGGGCCGCTCTGCGGACCTGGCTCGCTCCTCGCTCCGACGCCCTGGCGCGTCTCCCGCGGAAGCCCTCGCGCAACCCCGCCGAAGCGCTGGCCGCGGCGCTGCTGCTCGAAGGCGGGCGCGGCGCCAAAGAGGCGTTCCTCTTGCGCCACGCGGCGGCGGCGTATGACCGGCTCACGCTCGCCGGAGGCCGGCGGCGGCTCCTCCGCCTGGGCGACCTCGCCTGGGCAGCCGCCCGCGAATTCCCCGGCCTGGTTCCCTCTCGTGCCGAGGTGGTCCGCGAGCGCGAGTTGCCGCAGATGCATCAGGACGGGCTCCAGGTCGACCAGGGCATCTTCCTCGCTCACGTGCTCTCGGACCGCGAGCGCGGCCTGCACCTCCTCCACGCCATGCGACAGCCTGGCGTGGCCGCCCTGGATCGCCTGGCGTCGTTCCGCGAGAGCGGCCGTGCCGAGCTTCCCTCGATGACGCTCGAACGGCGCGACGGCCTCGGCCGCATCACCTTCCACCACCAGGCCTGGCTCAACGCCGAGGACGACGAGTACCAGGAGGCCTTCGAGACGCTGGTGGACCTCGCCCTGCTCGACGACGGGATCCGCGTGGTCGTGCTGCGCGGGGCACCCATGACGAAGCGCGCGTATGCGGGCCGGCGCATCTTCGGCGCGGGCATCAACCTCACCAAACTCTACGAGGGCCAGATCTCGCTGCTCCGCTTCATGCTCGAGCGCGAGACAGGTCCGCTGGCCAAGATCTACCGCGGCCTCGCGCGCGAGGACTTCCATCCGGACGCGCCGGAGGACGGTCTGGAGAAACCCTTCATCGGCGCAGTGGACGGGTTCGCCATCGGCGGTCACTGCCAGGTGCTGCTCATCCTCGATCACGTCATCGCCGAGCGAGGAGCGTACTTCAACCTGCCGGCGCGCAAGGAGGGCATCATCCCGGGTCTCGCCAACCTGCGATTGCCGCGTTTCATGGGCGAGCGCGCCGCGTCGCAGGGAATCTTCTTCAATTGCGATTTCCCGGCGGACAGCCCGCAGGGCCGTCTCCTCTGCGACGCAGTCGTGGACGGTGAGTCCGAGATGGAGCCCGCCGTCGAGCGCGCAGCCGCGGAGCTCCTCAGCGCGGGCACGAGGGGCTTCGTCGCGAACCGGCGCGCGCTTCGGGTGGGGGCCGAGCCCATCGACCTGTTCCGCCAGTACATGGCGATGTATTGCCGCGAGCAGGCGTATTGCCTCTATAGCCCTTTACTCATCGACAATCTGGTGCGGAATTGGAAAGCGCGCAAGCGCACCGGCTAGTGCGCCTGGTCGTCGAGGCACGCGTCGGCGGCGCACAACCCGATCGAGAAGAGGGTCGAGCCCAGTACCGCCACGGTCAGGCGGAGGATCGTCTCGAGCCGCAAGCGCAGGCGCCAGGACATCCGCGAGCGATTGTATGGCTTAGACTCGCCGCATGTCGCGTGCTGGAAGCTGCACCGAACCAGCGGGTGAGAGTCCCGCCCCGGTAGGCAACGGAGCGCCGGGCAGCAGGCCCCAGCCGGCGGGAGAGATCCCGCAGGCCACAGCGGGGCGTCAAGAGCCTCGACGGAGGGGAGCAAGCAGGCCAACACGAAGTGAATCCTGCCGCCTCGTCAGAGTTCAGAGCGAGAGCCGAGCCGCGCACGTCACGGTGAAGGCCGAGCAGGTCCGAGAGGGCGACGGGGTCTCGCCGGGGTACGGGGAGCAGCATGCGCTCAACGGCTCGGTGGGGAACAGCAGAGACCCGTCGCGTACGGCGGCCGAGCTGAGTAGCGAGGCGCCCACGCCGCGTCCGACATGATAGGATTCCCATCAAATGTGCGTCCTGGCTCTTGCCGGCGTGCTTGCGAGCCTTGCTTTCCCGCCGGCGACACCGAACCCTGCGCAGGCCGAACCTCCCGCCTATCCGCTAACCGCGAGGCTGACCTTCTCGCCGGAGGCCGCGTCCGCCTGCATCTCCGGCGAGGACTCCGCATGCGTCGTCCCCGTCGGGAATCGGGCGCGCGGGGAGTACCAGAATCTCGTCGGGAAGCTGTTCCAGCCCGTCCCCGAAGGCGCTGCCGCCAACCTGGAGATCATCGTCGTCTCCATCGCTACCGATACCGCAAGCACGTTTGACGAGCGCACCGTGACCGTCACATCGCGTGTCCTGATCGCCGCGCCCACCGGCGAGATCGATGAATTGCGCGCGGTCGCCCGCGCGCCGGCGCCGGGGCGTGTCGTCGGATCGGTCGCCGATGCGGGCCTGCGGGCGCTCGACGAGACCATCGCCCGGTTCCCGCATCTGTTCGCCCAGTCGGAAAAGGTGGCCCGGTGGATGGTCGACCGCGGGCTCAAAGGCGCGAACCTCTCCGCCATTCGCTCCGCCTACCGGCTGACGGCGAGGTTGGCGCTGGCGCCCGAAGCGGCAACTGCCTGCGTGCCCGACGAGGACTCGAGATGCGTTCTCCGGATCGGCGAACGGGCGTTGGCGGCGTACCAGAATGCGATCCGGAGAATGTTCCTCCCGCTCGCGCCAGGCGACAAGCCGGACGTCGAGATCACCGTCGCCGCCGTGCGCGCCGAGACCGGCCCGACAGCCGGCGGCCGCAACGTGGCGGTCACCACCCGCGCGCGCATTGCCGCACCGGACCGAGGTGAAGTCGACGAGATCAGCACCTGGGCGGAGTCGCCGGTGCTCGCAGCCGGCGACGACTCGATCGCCGGCGCGGGCCTGCGCGCCCTCGATGCTTCGGTCGGCACGTTCGCGGACGCCTTCGCGAATTCCGGACGCGTCCGAGGGTGGCTCTCGACCGCCACGCCGAAGGTCCAGGCCACGGTGGTGGTGAGCGGCGATCGGGTCGGTCGCGACCTCTCGCGCCAGCTCCCTGTGGATTCGCGCCCGCCGCGGAGCGCGTGGGCCGGCTTCGGCGACCTCGGCGTCGGATTCGTCGACGCGTCCGGCGGGGGAACGGCCGGCATCGTCGCCCATCTGGGATTCGAGGGAAGATGGTTCCTGCTCCAGGGAATGGCCGGACGGTGGCAGACCGCCACCGGCACGTCGGAAGACATGACCGTCTGGGACCTGGGCGCGGAAGCGGGGCCCGTGGTCCGCCTGAATCCGTCTCTCGAGCTTCATGGGGGCGTCGGAATCCACGCGCTGCTCGCCAGCTTCGAGGGAGGGTTTCGGCAGGCAGCGTCGTTCCAGCCTTCGTTCGAGGCGACAGCGCCGTCGGTCTTCCTCGCCCTCCAATCTTCGCTCTGGTCGAGCGACAAGGGGGCGCGACTGCGTCTGGGAGTGGAGTTCCGGCAATTTTTCGGCGCCGGGACGAACCTCGGGGGGGCCCAGGGCGAGGTCTCGCCCGCGAATACCTACTTTGGCGGGATCCTCGGATTCGAGCTCCCCTGGCATCCTTCTGCAAAGGCCGCTGAACGGTAGGATACGGAGCTGAGAGTTTACCGATGTCGCACCGGGTCGCCGAACGACGATTACGCGTCAGTGCATTGCGCCCAGCGCCATGCCGCGGGGCACGTCGTGCGGGGGAAGAGTTGGAAGCGGGAAATGTGCCGTGGGTTCAGGTGACGGTCAGTCGTGTGCCTTGAGGTTGCGAGGGAATCAGGGAGTGGGCAATCGCTCACATCAAATTCTTGCCCGGCCATCACCTACGGGCCACCGCCATACTACGGCGAGACCGGCTATGCGGGCAGCCGAATCGTGCGAGGATTCGGCTTGAACCTGTTGGAGAATTCACAGCCTTGGTTTAGTGGTCTGCCATGAAATGGACGAACCTTGCCCTCGGCATGGGCTCCGCATGAAGAGAGCTCTCTATGCCCTCTGCGCTGGAGCATCGGCTGCTTCCTTGTGGCCGATGTTGTTCGACGTATGGTACTGCGTTACGTACGGCCGCCCGACCGAGATCGGCGACAAGTTCTTTGTGATTACTTACGGGCTCATGACTCTGCCGTTGCTAGCGTTGTGCGCGCTCGGCGTACTCGTGCTTGCCGCCCCGATGTGGAGGCGGCATCGCGACATACGGTTGCGTTTCCTGGTTTGGGCGAGCCTTGTGATCGCAGGCTCGGTAACATGGCCAACGATCGGTTTGAACCTGCCAAATGGGCTGTACAACGACCTCGTGAGCGTCGTGTGCTTATCCGTGTCTTTCGTGTGCGCTATCGTGTGGTTTACCACTGCCGATCGGCCGCGTCGCGCGGAAGCCTGACGGGAGCTCCGTGAAAACCCCGTCTCCTTTACCAACATTCAAGGGCGTGCGTCTCAGGCTCCAGGGCTGCTGACCCTCTTATCGTCTGCTCCTTTCTACCTTTCCGTCCGGCCGGAGCAGGCAGCTACTGCTAACTGGTTTCCCCGTTCCTCAGCTGCTCATCAACTGGCGCGCAGAGCAGCGTGTGGCCATCAGCGCCGTCACAACCCGACGCGTCGCTTGGCGCGATCCGTCTCGTCTCGGATCGCGCGCCCTCGATCCACGGAAGCGAGAACCTGATCGACGGTGGCACGATCCCGATCCGCTATGCTGTCCTCACTGGCCGGTTGCGTGCGCCGCCTCGGTCAGAAGCTGCGGGTGAGCGGCAGGTAGCAGTAGGTTCCCGTGATCGTCCTCTCCGGCACGGCGCCCGAGAGCTTGGCCACGCAGCCGTAGACGTGACCCGAAGGGCTGCTCGGGGGGACCGCATCCACGGAGATCACGCCATCGAGCGAGATGGTGGACGCGAGGTCGTCGCCGATGAGGGTCAAGTTGAGGACCGCGTTCAGCCTCAGCCCCTGCGCGTACATGCAGTCGCTGGGCTGGGTCGCTGGCGGGCCCGAACTGACCGTCGTGAACGACTTGACCGAGCACCGACCGGGCGGCTGCGGGCAGAGGGCGGAGACGGTTCCGGTCCCGTGCAGCTTCCCGCTACCCGGGCAAGCGGTGCTCCTGTTGAACGGAAGCGAGACGCCCTGTCCGGGCTGCGCGAGCGCTTGGCGCACCACCTCGTCGGTCGCCGCGGCCAGGCCGGCGGTGCTCGCAGCCAGAAGGTCTCCCTCGACGCGCAGCTCGGCGTCGGTCGGCGGCCGCACTGCGTCGTTGTCGTGGTCATACAAAACGCCGCAGCCCGCGGCGGCAACGAGCAGGGCAGGGAATCGTCGGATCATGGCGCGAGTCTCACCGAGCCCAGGGAGGGGGCCAGCTCAGCCGGATCAGCGTACAACTACGACGAACTGAACGGCTCTGCGGCCACACCGCGGTCGTTTGAGCCGCGACGTCCGCACACAGGCGCAGATGGCCGCCGATTGCCGCGATGCCTCCTCGAAAAGTGACCCCACCCTCGCACGCGTCCAAACGCGGTTCCGGACGTCTCGCGCTGCGCTGTAACTGCGGGAGCCCGCAGTTACTTGTGCGACTCGGATCGCGGCGTTTCCCGGAGCGCCGCGATCGCCTCAGAACGACCGTTATGCGGCGATGTAACGCTGGCTTACGTGCGTTTGCGGGGCGACTCGGTCGCAAGATGGAAGCCCGAACCCCTGCATAAACGTCACGAAAGGGCCCAGTTCGGTACCTGATCGGGCCCGATTCGGACCGCAATGAAGCGATCTTGGCTGTTCCGTGCCCAAGCTGTGAGATCGGCGAGGCTGGCGCACAGGTGGCCGGCGCCTTCGTGGTTGCCCCAGCCTTCACCTGGGAGCCCGAGCACGCACAGTGTGTTAACTCGCTCTCTGCCCTCTCTCCCCACGAGAGTTCGAAATCGGTGTCCTTCGGGCACCCCAAAGGACACAGGGGGTCTGACGATGGGGACCCATCGCGATCACGAACAAGCAGAGAATCGGAGCGATCGCGCCAAGTGCGCGGAGTTCAGTGAGGAATCCGCCCGGGGCCACAGGCGCGCTGAGTTAAGCAGAACGCCGAGGCGTTCGCGCCAGCCAGAAGGATTGGCTCCCCGAGCTGGGTTCGAACCAGCGACCCACGGATTAACAGTCCGTTCCGACGCCTCGCTCCCTCTGAAACCGAGAGGCAGGAAGGGGCAGGAAAGGGCGGAAAACCGCCACGACCCCGTACAGACCCCGCACAGTCCTGTCGTGGGAGATCAGCGACGGCGCTTAGTCTGCTTTTTCGAGGGGGGCTCGCCCTCAGGGTTGAAGGCACGTCGCGAGCGCGGCTTCCTCAACAGATCCGCAACGGTATCCCGCAGCCACTGAAGCCTGGCGACAGCCCAGGCGAGTCCCTCCGCGTCGCCATCGCCCGCCTGCAGAGCGGCAAGGGTCATCCTGTGGTGGGATTCGATCGCGGAAGCTGCGACAAACAGGGCGTCATCGCTGAGGTCGCACGTCTTGAGGAATGCCTCGATGAT
>DASSQZ010000056.1:0-6896 GCA_035702105.1 Myxococcales bacterium
CCAGAGCGAGGTCAGGGAAAGCGAGTCCGCCCGGAACGGCTGCAGGAACTGGAACTGCACCACGCCCCGCCAGAAGCCTGCCGGGTCTCCGAGCACGAAGGGCAGCAGGACCGCCGCCAGCACCGCCGCGCCGACCCAGAGCCCGCGCCGCGGCCGCACCAAAAGGCCCAGCGGCGCCACGAAGAAGGGCGAGTACTGCTTGCTCGCAGCCAGGAGCCCCAGCGCCCCTCCGGCCAGCGCCCAGTGCGCGCGCCTTGCCAGGGCGTACAGCGCCAGGGCAAAGCAGAACATCACCAGCGGCTCCGTCCATGCCTGCTCCAGCACGAAGAAGCCGCGGGGCTGGAAGAGGAGCAAGAGCGCCGCAAGCTCGCCGGCGACGCCGGGCAGCGCGCGCGAAACGAGCCAGGCCGAGCCAATCATCAGGGCGAGGAGCGAATAGCGCACGTCTCCCAGCGCCGCGAAGCCGGGGACGTCGGCCAGGATGGTGAGCGGCGAGTAGGGAAAGGCGGCCACCCTGCCGCCGCTGAGGACCTGGCTCGCGTAGAAGCGCCTCGACCAGGTGCCGTAGAGGTCCGGGTAGGTGGCGGCGTACGGGTTCGAGCCGTGCAGGAGCGTGCCGGCGGCGCCCTGCTGGAAGTGCCAGACGTCGATCCACGGCGTGGGGCTCGCCCGCAGGACGACGATGCCCATCACCGCGAAGCAGGCGAGCAGCAAAAGGAAGCGCGCGCGGACGAGCGAGGCGCGCAGGTGGATGCAGAGATAGGCGGAGAGGAGGATCAGCGACACCAGCGTAAAGCCGTGGAAGCCGCCCTGGAACGAGTGCGGGTCGCCATAGAAGGTGGGATTGACGAACAGGTTGCAGAGGAGGCCCGCGGCGCACCCCACCCCGAGCACCGCCTGCGGCACGAGCTCATTCTCCGGCCGCGCCGAGCGGCGCCGCCAGAGCGCGCCGCAGACCGCCAGCGCGCACCCCACCGTCACCAGCGCGAGCGCGGCCGGATGGTACATTCCGCTTCCCATCTGCAGCGCCAGCGCGACCGCCACCGCGGCCACCGCCAGCATGGCCGCGGGCCCGCTCACTTCCCGCCCAGCTCGAGGATCAGCTCGAACTCGCGCTCGCCCACCGGCTGCACCGAGAGGCGCTGCCCGCGCTGGAGGAGCGGCATCCTGGCGAGCGCCTTGACCGAGCGGAGCTCGTCCAGCGAGACCGGCCGCCCGAGCTTGCGCAGCGCCTTCACCTCCACCTGGAACCAGCGCGGCGCGTCCTTGCGCGCTTTCGGGTCGTAGTGATCGTGGCCCTTCTCGAACTGCGTCGGATCGGGATGGCCCTCGCGCACGATCTCCGCCACGCCCACCACCGCCGGCAGGTCGGCGTTGGAGTGGTAGATGAGCGCGAGATCGCCCTTCTTCATCCCGTCGCGGAGGAAGTTGCGCGCCTGGTAGTTGCGCACGCCGTCCCAGCCCGCGGTCCTGCGCGGCGCCCGGAGCAGGTCGTCGAAGGAGAAGGTCTCTGGCTCGGTCTTGAGCAGCCAGTGCCTCATCACCTGCCCGCGCGGCCCTGCGGCGCCGAGGAGAACTTCCAGCCCTTCTCGCGCTTCCAGGCCAGCTCGTCGTCGACGGAGAAGGCCAGGTACCACTCCTTGGGCGGCAGCACGTTCTGGCGGCCGTCGATGAAGATGGCGGGCGTCGCGTCCACGCCCGCGGCCAGCCCCTGGCGCCGGTTCTTCTCCACCGCGGCGTCGAACTTGCCCGCGTAGACCTCCTGCAGCATCTGGTCGCCGTCGAGGCCGGCCTGCTTCGCCCAGGTCTTGAGGTCGGCGTCTTCCAGCGTTTCCTGGTGCTGGAAGAGCAGCGCGTTCAGCTTCCAGAACTTGCCCTTGGCGCGGGCGTACTCGGCGCAGGCCGCGGCGATGAACGCCCGCGGGTGCTGGCTGAAGGGGAAGTACTTGGAACAGAGGCGCACCTGCCCCTTGCGGGTCTGCTCCACCAGCTTCTCCAGCACCGGCAGCGCCGCGGCGCAGTGGGGGCACTGGTAGTCGCTGAACTCCACCAGCGCGACCGCGCCCTTGCCCAGCACGGGGCAATCCTCGGCGGTCACCGGCGCGCGCTCGCGGGGAGCGAACGAGGCGTAGTACTTCTCCACCGTCTGGATGATGGGGTCGGCGGGAAAGCCTTCCGAGGCGAGGCGCTTGACCAGCGCGGCCATGCGCAGCGCATGCGCGTCCTTCTCGCCCGCGGCAAGGCACCTGGCGAGCGTGTCCTGGCAGCCCGCGTAGTTGAAGACCTCGGTCGCGACGCCCATGAAGACCCCGCGCTGCGCGTCGGTGAGGTCGCCGAGCTCGGCGCGCGGCACCAGGGTCCGCGCCCGCTCGGCAGTGACCGGACTGGACGTCGCCTGCTGCGCGAGCGCGGGCAGGGCGAGGAGGCTCAGCAAGAGGGAAATGCGCATGGAGCCGCGCTTTATAACAGAGCGGGTTCAGAGGCGCAGCAGGCGCCGCGCGCGTCCCAGCGCGCGGGAGGCCTCGGCCACTCCCATGGCCAGGGTGGCGCCGAGGTAGGTGCCGCCGAACACCCCCAGGACCAGCGCCGCGCGCAGGATGGGATGCATCGCCGGCAGGACGGACTTCAGGCCGAGCGCCAGGGCCACGGCCAGCGCGGCGGCCCCCCACAGGCGCGGCAGGAGCCCCTTGGGAAGGTGGCACACCCCGATGCGGCGGCCGATGCCCCGGCGCAAGAGCGCGAACTCGATCCATCCCGCCACGCCCGCCGACGCGGTGAGGCCGGCCGCGCCGTAGCGGGCAGGAAGGCCGAGCATCCCGGGAAGGTAGAGGCCGCAGAACACTCCCATGCCCGCGGTCAGCACCACCCGCAGCACCGCGTAGCGCAGGGGCGTGCGGGTGTCGCGCAGGGCATAGAACGCGCTGGAGTAGAGGCGCGCCATGGTGGCGGCGAGCAGCCCGACGGTGCTGCCGACGAGGATGATCCAGACGTAGCGCACGTCGTCGGAGTTGAAGCGGCCGGTCTGGAAGAGCGCGGCGCAGATCACGTCGCCCAGCGCCAGGAAGGCCACCACCGAGGGCACCACCGGAAAGGCGATGGCCCGCAGCCCCGCCTCGGTCTGCGCGTGGAGCTTCTCGGCCACGCCCGCGTCGGCGGACATGGAGGGCAAGGAGGCCGCGCTCACCGCCATGCCGAAGAGCGAGACCGGCAGCGTGTAGATGACCTGCGCGTATCCGAACGCGGCCACGGCGCCCGGCAGCCAGCTCGCGATCAGCGTGTCCACGTACGCCGAGAGCTGCACCACGCCGCGGCCCGCCACCACCGGCAGGAAGTTGCGCACCACCTCGCGCACGTGCGCATCGCCGCGGCCCAAGGAGAGGCGCGTGCCCTTGCCGAGGAGATCGACCACCGCGGGAAGCTGCACCGCGAGCTGCAGGCCGCCTCCCACCACCGCGCCCCAGGCCGCCCAGATGGCGATGCGCCCCTGGTCGTGGCGGTCGCCGCTGTGCGCGCCCGCGATCAGCGCCGCGATGATGGCGGCGCTCCACACCACCGGCGCGGCGTAGCTGAGGAAGAAGCGGTGGTGGCTGTTGAGCACGCCGATGCAGAAGGCGGAGAGCACCAGGAGCGAGATGCTGGGGAAGAAGATGCGCACGAGCACGATGGCCAGCGCCCGCGTCTCGCCGCGAAAACCGGGCGCGATGGCATCGAGCAGGAACGGCGTGGCGGCGACGCCGACCAGCGCCATGACGCCGGTGACCAACGTGAGCAGCCCCGCCACCGCGCCCGCCACCTTGCGCGCCTGGAGAAGCTCGCCCCGGGCGCGCAGGCCGGCATAGACGGGAATGAAGGAGGCGGAGAGCACGCCTTCGCCGAGCAGGTTCTGGAGGAAGTTGGGGATGCGCAGGGCCGCGGCGTAGGCGTCGGCGGCCGCGGCGATGCCCAGGTAATGTCCGAGCACGCGCTGGCGCACGAGGCCGGCGATGCGGCTGAGCAGGATGCCGGCGCCGACCAGGATCGCCGCGCCGCCCGAGCGCGCCGGTGGTTTCGCTGGCGCTGCCGGGGTGGCGGCCACGGCCTCGGTCACGGCGGGCACCATACCCGAAAAAAAGACCGTTTCCGGTTCCTTGCCGCACCGTGCGGGCGTGCGTACCCTCCCTTGCATCGGGAGGGAGAGCTTCGATGCGGCGCCGCACGGTCGCGCACCTGGTCACGCAGTTCAACATCGGCGGCACGGAGCGGCAACTCGTCGAACGGCTGCGGCGGCATCCGAAGGCGTTCGCTCCCGTCGTCGTCTGCAACCACGCCGTGGGCGGCTTTCTCGAGCCCGTCCGCGCGTTGGGTATTGAACCCATCGTGGTGCCCTACGCGGGCCTGACGCACCCCACCGCGGCGCTGGCGGTGGCGCGGCTGGCGGCGGTCTTCAAGCTCCTGCACGTGGACGTGGCCCACGCCAACGACTTCGGCATGAGCGTGCTCGGCGTGGCCGCGGCGAGGCTTTCCAACACCCGCATCGTGGTGAACCGGGTCGATCTGGGGCACCTGCGCCCCGGCTTCACGGCGTTGCACCGGCGCGTCGAGGCCCTGGCGGCGCGCAATGCCCACCTGGTCTGCGCCAACGCCGAGGCGGTGCGCCGGGTCTGCATCGACGAGGAGCGCTGCAAGCCGGAGCGTGTGGTGGTGCTGCGCAACGGACTGGACCTGGAGCAGTTCGACAGGCTGGCGGCCGCGCCGGGCGATCCCTTGCCGCGGGAACCGGGCGATACCGTCATCACCGTGGTCGGAAACCTCTGGCCGGTGAAGGACCACCGCACGCTGGTCGAGGCGGCCGGACTGCTCAAGGACCGCTTCCCCCACCTGCGCTTCTTCTGCGCCGGAGACGGAGTCGAGCGGCCGTATCTCGAGTCGCGCCTCCGCGAGCTGGGCCTGGAAGGCCGCGTGGTCCTGCTCGGTCACCGCACCGACGTTCCTTCGCTGCTCTCGCGCTCCGATGCCTTCCTGCTCTGCTCCACCGCGGAGGGGCTCTCCAACGCCGTGATGGAAGCCATGGCCGCGCGGCTTCCGGTGGTCGCAACCCGCGTCGGCGGCAATCCCGAGCTGCTCGACGGCGGCCGCGGCCTGCTCGTGCCTCCGCGAAATCCGGCGGCGCTCGCGGCAGCCGTGACGCGGCTCCTGCTCGACCGGGACGAGGCGCGCGAGATGGGCCGCCGCGGCCGCTCCTTCGTCGAGGCGGAGCTGACCGTCTCGCGCATGCAGGCCGCCCACGAGGAGCTCTATCTGAAGGCGCTGGGCGAGGCGCCGGAGACCACCGGGGACGCGCTGCGCCCCGCCGCGTAAGGACGCCATGAGCACGCCCCTGAAGATGCAGAAGGTCGCGCACGCGCTGCACCACGCGGGATTCCGCCGCACCGCCCAGGCCATCAGCCGGGTGACGCGGGTGATCTTCGCCACCCACCTGCCGCCCGAGGCGGAGATCGGCGAGGGCACCGAGCTGGGGTACGGCGGCATCGGCGTGATCGTGCACAAGGAAGCGGTGATCGGCCGCAACTGCCTGCTCTCTCCCGGCGTGGTCCTCGGCGGGCGGTCGGGGCGCCCCGGCGCGCCCATCGTCGAGGACGACGTGGCCATCGGCGTGGGCGCCAAGATCCTCGGCCCCATCCGCATCGGCGCCGGCGCGAAGATCGGCGCCAACGCGGTGGTGCTGGAGGACGTGGCCCCGGGCGACACCGTGGCGGGCATCCCGGCCCGCTCGCTGCACCGGGTGAAGCGCCACATCGCCTGACGCCTCGCCGCGCCATCGCAGCGGCTCGAGCCGCGAGCGGGGCCCTGTTCCGCTGCAATCGCTTTTCCGCTGCGCCATTGGATTGAATTGCAAAATTACACCTCGACGCGAGGCGCGGTTTTTGCGCCCGGCGGCGCTCGCCCGCTCCGCGACAATCCTCGAGAATCTCCTGAGACTGCGCAGGTTTTGCGCGGCGCCTTGAATTCGCCGATCTGCGCAAGATAGAACACTCGCGCGACTCGATATCCCTGAAATCAGGAGGAGGCCGATGATGCCGCTGCACCGCGTGCTGTCGCTCTCTGTCGCCGTCTCCCTCGCCCTCGCCGCAACCCAGGCCGTAGCACAACAACCCGCCGACGCCGCCGCGCCCGCCACGCCTTCGCAGGCAACTCCTGCTCCCGAGCCGGCGGTGCCCACCAGCGCTCCGCCTCCCGCCGCCGAGCGCAAGACCGCCGGCGAGGAGATGGTGGTGACGGGGTCGCGCATCCGCCGAAAGGACCTCACCACTCCGGCGCCGGTGACCGTGATCACGCGCCAGCAGTTCGAGGCCAGCGGCAAAGTGACCATCGGCGACTTCCTGCAGTCCATGCCGGAGCAGGGCAATGCGCCCAACTTCCAGCTCAACACGGGCGGCATCAACTACGGCGCCGACGGCACCACCCGGATCAACCTGCGGAGCCTGGGAATCGCCCGCACGCTGGTCCTGATCAATGGCCGGCGCGTCGTCCCGGGCGGACTTGGCGCCTCAGCCGCCGTGGACCTGAACACCATTCCCACCGAGGCGGTCGAGCGCGTCGAGGTGCTCAAGGATGGCGCCTCCGCGGTCTACGGTTCGGACGCCATCGCAGGCGTGGTCAACATCATCACGCGCCGAAACTACAACGGCACCGAGCTCGGCAGCCTCTACGGCATCTCCGGGCACGGCGATGCCCAGACGTTCGACGCCCACGTCACCACCGGCCGCAGCGACGATCGCTCGAGCGCCATGTTCTCGGTGCGCTACTTCAACCAGAAGGACTCCTGGCTCCGCGACCGCAACTGGTCGAAGCAGGCCCTCGACTTCGACTACACGGGCGGCGGCGTGGTCCAGAGCGGCAGCAGCCGCACGCCACAG
>DASSQZ010000057.1:0-9959 GCA_035702105.1 Myxococcales bacterium
CGGGCTGGTGCCGACGCCGGCGCTGCCGCAGCGCGCGCTGGAGGAGCTGGCGCGCGTCGGCGACGTCGGACAGATCGCCGCCACCCTCCACGCCTGGGGCAATCCCTACGCGGAGGCGCTCCACGTGGCGCCCGGATTGCCGCGGCCGGACCTGCTGCAACTGGAGACGGCGCTGCTCCGGCTCTTCGCGCAGCGGGCCGGCGCGGGAGCGCGCCGCGGCGACCGATCGCTGGTGCGGTTCGTCGAGGAGACCATCGACGTGGAGAACGCGCTCGCGGCGGTGGTGCTGGCGCCGCAGCGGCCCGACCCCTGGTTCGTGCAGGGCGGCCGCGCGCTGGGAGCGAAGGCCTTCGCCGACGCGGTCAGCGCTCCCGATCGCGCCGAGGCCGCCCGCCGGCTGGCCGCGGCCCTGGCCGGGTCGCCGCTGGCGGAGGCGTTGGAAGGTCCTTCCACCCTGCTCGAGCGGGCCCTGCTCGCAGTGCGGACCCGGGAGCGGCACAAGGCGGCCCGGCTGGACCCGCTCACCTCGCAGCCGCTGCTGGCGTTCGCCCTGCGCCTGCGCGCCGAGACGCTCGATCTGCAGGCGGTGATCTGGGCGGTGGGTCTGGGAGCGCCGCTTCGCGGCCTGCGGTTCACGAGCCCGTCATGAAGCGAGGTGTCCGCATCGTCTGCCGCTCCGAGCTGGCGCCGGGCTTCGCGCTGGCCGGCCTGCACGTCGACGAAGCCCGCAGCGCTGCCGAGGGCGCGACCCGCATCGCGGCGCTCGCGGACGACCCGGCGGTGGGCCTCGTCCTGGCGGACGAGGCGTGCTGGGCGGAGGTTCCGGAATCGGAGCGGCGCGCGCTGGTGCGCAAGCCGCTCCCGCTGATCGTGCTCTTCCCCGGACCTGGCTGGGCCCCCGGCGCGCCCGCGGCCGAGGCGCACCTGGCCGAGATCCTGCGGCAGGCGCTGGGCTACCGCGTGAGGCTGAGATGAGTCGCATCGTGCGCATCAACGGCGCCCTGGTGGAGGCGCGGCCCTTGCCCGGCGTGGCGCTCTTCGAGGTGGCGCGGGTGGGCGAGGCGGGCCTTCTCGCCGAGGTCATCCGCATCGAGGGAGACAAGGCCACCCTTCAGGTCTACGAGGAGACCGCCGGCCTTCGCCTCGGCGATCCCGTCACGCCCTCGGGAAGCGGCCTGGTCGCGCGCCTGGGTCCGGGCCTGCTCGGCGCGATCCTCGACGGCGTGGGACGGCCGCTGCGGCGGGTGGCGGAGATCGCGGGCGACTTCGTGCGCGCCGGCGCCTGGGCCGAGACCATCGACCCTTCGCGGCGCTTCCTCTTCCGACCCGCCCTGAAGCCTGGCGCCCGGGTGCAGGGCGGCGACGTGCTCGGCAGCGTCGAGGAGCGGCCCGGAGTCGGGCACCTCATCCTCGTCCCGCCGCGCGTGCAGGGCGTGCTCGCATCGCTGCAGGAGGCGGAGCGCGGCCCGGCCGACGCCGTGGGCGCGCTGGAGGACGGAACTCCGCTGCCGCTGGTGCAGCAGTGGCTGGTGCGCGAGCCCCGCCCGGTGGCCCGGCGGCTGCTCGCCACCCAGCCCCTGATCACCGGACAGCGCGTCTTCGATCTGCTCTTCCCGGTGGCCGAAGGCGGCACCGTGGCGGTGCCGGGCGGCTTCGGCACCGGCAAGACCGTCATCGAGCAGTCGCTCGCCAAGCACGCCGACGCCGACGTGGTGGTGTTCGTGGGCTGCGGCGAGCGCGGAAACGAGATGGCCGAGGCGCTCTCCGATTTCGCGCGGCTTCCCGACCCGCGCACCGGCCGGCCGCTGCTCGAGCGCACCGTGCTCATCGTCAACACCTCGAACATGCCGGTGCCGGCGCGCGAGGCCTCCATCTACCTCGGGCTCACCATCGCCGAATACTTCCGCGATCAGGGCAAGCGCGTGGCGGTGATGGCGGACAGCATCTCCCGCTGGGCGGAGGCGCTGCGCGAGATGGGCTCGCGGCTGCGCGAGATGCCGAGCGAGGAAGGATATCCGGTCTACCTGGGCAGCCGCCTGGGCAAGCTGATGGAACGCGCCGGCCGCGTCGAGGCGCTGGGCAGCCCCTCCCGCAACGGATCGGTGACGCTGTTCTGCGCGGTCTCGCCGCCGGGAGGCGACTTCTCCGAGCCGGTGACCCAGGCAGCGCTCCGCGTGGCCGGCGCGCTCTGGGCGCTGGACGCGGGGCTCGCGCACCAGCGGCAGTTCCCCGCGGTGGACGCCGAGACCAGCTATTCCTACGACGCCGGCGCGCTCCTTCCCTGGTTCGCGGCGCACGTCGACGCGCGCTGGGGGGAGGTCCGGCTCGACCTGATGCGCCTGCTCGAGCGCGACCGCGAGGTGCGGGAGATCGCCTCGCTGGTGGGGTCGGAGGCGCTGCAGGACGTCGATCGCCTGGTCCTGGAAGCGGCGCGGGTGGCGCGCGAGGCGGTGCTGGGCCAGCATGCATTCGACGAGAACGACGCCCACTCACCGCCGCAGAAGACCTACCGCCTGGCGGCGCTGGCGTGCGCGCTGCACCGCGCCGGCCTCGAGGGCCTGAAGAGCGGCGGCGCCTTCGAGCGGCTCCGGCTCGCCCCCGCCCTGTCCGCCATCGCCGCGCTCCCGCGCGCCCCCGCGGCCGAGGAGGAGCGGATCGCCGCGCTGGCTGCTGCCGCGGTGGCCGCCGTGGAGAAGCCGGGGGAGGCGCGATGAGACGCGAGTACAAGGGCGCGTCCGCCGCCGCCGGATCGCTCCTCTTCCTGCGGGATGCGCGCCGCGTGGCGATGGGCGAGTGGGTCACGGTTCGGGTCCCCGGACAGCAGGACCGGCGCGGGCAGGTGATCGACGCCGGCGAGGAAGTCACCGTCGTGCAGGTGCTCGAGGAGATGGCCGGCCTGCAGCCCACGGCGGCGGAGATCTCGCTCGGCGGCGAGACCGCCACAGCGGTGGTGGGCCGCGAGCTGCTCGGCCGCGCCTTCGACGGCGCCGGCCGCCCCCTCGACGGCCTGCCGCCGCCGGTCGGCGACGCCATCGTGCCCATCTGGGGCGCGCCGATGAACCCCGCCCGCCGGGTGCGTCCGGCGGACTTCATCGAGACGGGCATCTCCGCCATCGACGGCCTCAACACGCTGGTGCGCGGCCAGAAGCTGCCCATCTTCTCCAGTCCGGGCCTGCCGGCGCTGGAGCTGGCAGCCCAGATCGTCGAGAGCGCGAGGCCTCCGCGCGACGAGCCCTTCGCGGTGATCTTCGCCGGCATCGGCGTCACCGCGCGCGAGGCGCAGGTGTTCGCGGACCGCATCCAGAGGAGCGGCGCCGGCTCGCGCAGCACCCTCTACCTGGCCGGCGCCGGCGCGACCACCATCGAGCGGATGCTGGCCCCTCGGGTTGCGCTTTCGCAGGCCGAGCACCTGGCCTTCTCCCGCGGCATGCACGTGCTGGTGGTGATGGCCGACATGGCGGCGTACTGCGAGGCGCTGCGCGAGATCGGCGCCGCCCGCGAGGAGGTGCCCGGACGGCGCGCCTATCCCGGCTACCTCTACACCGATCTCGCCAGCCTCTTCGAGCGCGCCGGGATCATCGAGGGCCGCGAGGGATCGCTCACCCAGCTTCCGGTGGTGACCATGCCCGACGACGACATCACGCACCCGATCCCGGACCTCACCGGCTACATCACCGAGGGGCAGATCGTCCTCAGCCGCGAGCTGCACCGGCGGGGCATCTTCCCGCCCATCGACGTGCTGCCCTCGCTCTCGCGGCTGATGAACGCCGGCATCGGCAAGGGGCGGACCGCGCCGGAGCACCGCGCCTGGGCGGATCAGCTCTACGCGCTCTTCGCCCGCGGGCGCGACGCGCGGCTGATGTCCGCCATCGTCGGCGAGAGCGGACTCGGGCCCGCCGACCGGCGCGCGATGGCGTTCGCCGAGCGGATGGAGCGGGAGCTGATCGGGCAGGGGCGGACGCGGCGCACCATGGCGGAGACGCTGGAGAGCGGCTGGCAACTGCTGGAGTCGATGCCGCGGGAGGACCTGCGGCGAATCGGCGATGCGCTCTGGCGGGCGCGGCAGGAGGCGCGATCGTGAGCTCGCGCGCGGCGCCGACACGGATGAACCTGCTGCGCGCGCGGCGGCAGCTCGACCGTGTGCTGCGCGGCGCCGTGCTCCTGCGCAAGCGGCGCGAGGCGCTGGTGGCCGAGCTGTTCCACACCGCGCGTCCGGCCATCGACGCCCGCGCAGCCGTGGATCGGCAGGCGCGCAAGGGATATGCCGCGCTGCTCGACGCGCTGGCGGTGCACGGCCGCAGCGGCCTGCGGCCGCTGGGCTGGCCGCCGCGCGAGCTCACCGTCGAGCTGGAGGAATCGGCGGTCTGGGGCGTGCCGTCGGCGCGCATCGCGCAGACGCCGCCGGTGAGGCGCACCCCGGAGGCGCGCGGACTGGCCCCGGGCGCCGCAGGGCCCGCGGCGGAGATTGCGGCGGAAGAGTTCGAGTCGCTCCTCGAGATGCTGCTGGCGGCGGCGCCGCGGGAGCTGCTGCTGCAGCGCCTGGCCGAGGCGCTGGCGCGCACCTCACGGCAGGTGAACACCATCGAGCAGCGGCTCGCCCCGGGGTTGCGGGCGGACATCGCGGGCATCACCTCGGTGCTGGCCGAGCGCGAGCGGGAGGAGCGGCTCTGCCTGCGCTGGCTGCTCGAGCGCCGCTCCCGCTGAAGCGCCTCCGGACTCCAGGCGGGCGGCCCCGGGCCCGGGTCGTAGGTGCCCACGCACCACGCCCCGAAGAACGGCAGCTTCCCGCGCGCACCGCGGGTGAGAGTCGCTCGGACCACGGTCCTGCTTCCTTCGTCCGTCTGGACGGCGATGCTCGCGCCCCGATAAGCGATGCGCACGGCGCCGGCAGTCCTCTCGACCATCGCCACCCTTGCCGGCGCAATGGGGGGCTCATGCATACGAGGCTCGTCTACCCGGCGTTCCTGCTGGTGTGCGCTCTTGCGGCCGGCGCACTCTCCCAGACCGATCAGCCGTCGAATCCAACCCCGACCGGAGCCGGCATTCCCTCCGACGTGAAGGCGCCACCGCCGCACAAGCCGTTCGACTTCACCGTCTATGGCCGCGTGAACGTCTCGCTCGATCTGGGAAACCAGGAACTGACCGGTGCGCCCTGCATCACGGCCGCCACGCCGTGCGCGCCGCCACAGGGGCAACTGCGCTGGCTCCCCGACATCTCCAGCAACCTCTCCCGATTCGGCGTGCGCGGATACCACGACATCAGCGGAAAGGATTACCAGGCGGTCTTCCAGATCGAGGCCCAGGTCGACGTGACCGCGACGCCGGGCAGCAAGCCCAACGGCAGCAACGACACCATCAATCCCGCGAACAGCGCCGTCAACGGCGCCCTGGCCTCGCGCAACAGCTTCGTCGGAGTCAGCACTCCCTTCGGCGCGCTGAAGATCGGCAAGAACGACACGCCCTACAAGTCCGTCACATCCGACTTCGACTTCCTCGGCGAGACGCCCGCCGACTACAACAGCATCATGGGCAACACCGGCGGCGACAACCGCGCCGAGTTCGACGCGCGCATGCCGCACGCGCTCTGGTACGAGTCGCCGGCGGTGATGGGCTTCCGCCTCAACGCCATCTGGTCGCCTGGCCAGAACCGGTTCGAGGACAACATCGGATATGCCATCGGCGAGAACGCCTGCGCCGGCGGCAACGCCGGGCCGTGCAACGACGGCGCCTTCGGCGACGTGTACGGCGCCTCGCTGGAGTGGCACGGCTACGGGCTCAAGCTGATCGCCGCGCACGAGATGCACCGCAAGACCAACCGCACCGGCGACGCCGGCCAGGACACGCCCGCGGGCACCTCCACCGTGGGCACGGCCGACGAGTACGCATGGAAGTTCGGGGCCAGGTACACCTTCGCGCCCACCGGGACCACGGTGGCCGGCATCTTCGAGGAGATGCGCCGGAACGACGTCTCCGCGTTCAACGAGCGGCAGCGCGACGGATATTTCCTCTCTGCGCTGCAGAAGCTCGGCAAGAGCGACGACCTGATGGGAAGCTGGGCGCACGCGGCGAATACGCCGGGCACTCCCGACAACGGCCCGATCGACAATACCGCCGACATGCTCGGCGTCGGTTACCGCCACTGGTTCAATCCCAAGACCACCGTCATCCTGAGCTATGCCCACATGAGGAACAGCACCGCAGCCCACTATGCGCTGGGGCCGAGCGGACACGGGGTCACCTGGGACTGCAAGGACGGGGGCCCGCCCACCACGGCGAGCCCCGGTCCGGGCATCGGCTTGATCGGCAACGGCACCGGTTGCTTCACCGGGACGAGCCCGCAGGCATTCTCGCTGGGAATGACCTACGACTTCTGACCGCGCCGCCAGGGAGGGACACCCCGCGCCCGGGCACGCAGGGTGTCCCGGCCTGCCGGATCAGTCCGAGCTGTCCGGCGCAAGCACCTTGAACTCCACCCGGCGATTCGTCTCGCGCCCTGCCGCGGTCGCGTTGTCGCCGATGGGCCGGTCCGGGCCGTAGCCGCGGGCGCGCAGCCGCTCCGCCGCCACGCCCTTGTCGATCAGGTAGCGCGTCACCGAGTCCGCCCGCGCCTGCGAGAGGACCATGTTCGTGTTCACCGTGCCCCGGTTGTCGGTGTGGCCCTGCACCTCCACCTTCGCCATCTCGGGATGGCCGTTCAGCACGGCGGCCACCTGGTCGAGCAGCCCGAAGGAGCGCTTCTCGATCTTTGCCTTGCCGGTGGCGAAGTGCACGCGGTCGAGGATCTGCAGCGTGCTCCCGGTGATCGCCACCTGCTGCTTCTCGGCGGCGGGGCAGCCGTGGTTGGCGGCCGGGCCGGCGGCGTTGGGGCAGTTGTCCTCGACGTCGGGCACGCCGTCGCCGTCGCTGTCACGCGCCTGCAGCGCAAGGCGCTCGGCGTTGGCCTTCTCCGCCGCGGCCTTCTCCTGGGCAGCCCGCAGGGCCGCAAGCCGCGCCGCCTCCTCGGCCGCGTTCCTCTCCGCCAGGGCGGCTTCCTCGGCGCGCCGCTCGCGCAGCAGTCTCTTCTCCTGCGCGAAGCCGCAGCTGTTCGAGCCGTAGGCGAGGCCGCTCACGACCCGCCAGTCGGGCGCGCCGGGCGCGTTGTTGATGCCGGTGCCTGCCGCGACGTCGAAGGAGACGCCGGGCCCGAAGCACCAGGAGGCGCCGCCGCGCCACTCGGCGGGAGTGTAGCCGTCGTCGAAGGTCGACCGGGGCATGGTCTTCGCCTCGATCTCACCGAAGACCCGGGCGGGGACGAGGTCGGTGCGTCCGGTCTCGAGCGCGGTGCCGAAACGGCCGCCGTATCCGGCGCCGATCTGCTTGCCGTCGATGGTGCGGTCGGGCGCCGTGAAGCCGAAGACGTTCCCCAGCACGAGCAGCGCCGCGTCGGACTGGCCGATGTAGAACCGGTGACCCAGGGCGAGGAGCCCCTCTGCCGTCGGCTGGTCCCAGGTGGTGAGCAGGTTCTCGGAGCTGGTGGGCAGCTCGAAGCTCGCCTGCAGGGCGAGGTCGAGCCAGGCGTGCTCCTGCCGCAGGATGCCGACGCGAGGCGTGATGCGCACGTCGCCGATGCCGCCGCCGGTGCTGAACCCCTGGTTCGCGGTGGGCTGCATGGCGAGGATGCCGCGCTCCTGCAGCGTGAAGGGAACCTGGACGGCGACGGTGAGCGGCTCGATCAGGTGGATCTCCGCGGACAGCCACATGCCGGCGCGATACTCGACCAGCGCGCCGCCGGGCCGCGTCACCGGGTTGCGCCCGTAGTCCACCAGCAGCTTGAGATCGAGGGGCTTGACCGACTCCGATTCCCAGGGCCGCGCGCCCTCGGTGGCGACGATCCCGTCGGCACCGCTCGCGGGCTTGAAGTTGGAGACATTCGCCTCGGCCGCGAGCACGGACGTCGCCGTGCCGAGGATGCAGCAAACGATGAGTCTGGATGTCATGGCGGCTCCAATCGGGGCAACGCGGCGATTATCAACGGACAATTCCCCACCCGGCACGGCGTAATGCCGCAGGGCGTCGGCGCCGGCGCGCGAAAATTCTTCCGCGATCGGACGATGCGCGCAGCGGCGGCGGGCGTCACGCGCCGCGCGCACCATTTGCGGGAGGCACTTCGCGAACGGGCCCTGCCCTTCAGCTCACGGCCGCTGCGGATAGATCCCCGCGACGCAGATCACGTAGCTCATTCCCTCTGGGGCGGACAGCTTCGGCAGGACGAAGTTCACCGTGCCGTTTCCGCCGTACGTCGTCCCGAGGATCGAGAACAGCGCCTGGTTCTGGCTGATCGAGAGCGTCTGACCGTCGCACTTCATGAACCCGAGCGGAGCGAAGTTGCCCGCGAACAGCTTCACCATTCCCAGGATCTCCTCCATGACTCCCTCCTCCGCGGGCGGGGCCCTCCGCTGCGCCTTTCATAACCTCGAGGGGCGGCGCGCGCGAGAGCCTGTGCGCCGGGTGGCGGCGCGGCCTCGCTCGGCTCCACGCAAAGTTCGCCAATACGCGCGATTGCTTTACGAGACATTACTTATGGACGGCCCCGCGCCTCGGTGGGGCCACGGACGAGGAAGCCAATCCCGGTGCACCGCGACTCCTCGAGCGCCACCGGCGTCTTCCTCGATGGGGGAAATGGCGGGCGCTACTGGATTCGAACCAGTGGCCTTCGGCTTCGGAGACCGACGCTCTATCCAACTGAGCTAAGCGCCCTGAGGCTGGCCTGTCTACCCTGCCCCACGGCGCGAGGCAAGACGAACCTGCTCAGCCCGCCCGGGTGTGCGGCAGCATCCTCGGCGGGAGCGGCAGCTTGCGCCCGGTCTCGGCAAACCGCTCCGACAGCGTGATGCCCAGGCGCGTGGCGCGGTACTCCAGGGCGGTGCCGAGCACGCCCAGCCCGTACTTCACACTGCGGCGGAAGTCGATGGACGAGGCCTCGGGAAAGTAGCGCGCCGGGCAGGAGATCTCGCCGATCTGGAAGCCGAACCAGATGGCCTGCGCCAGCATCTGGTTGTCGAAGACGAAGTCGTCGCTGTTCTCCTCCAGCGGCAAGGTCTCGAGCAGCCGCCGCGAGAAGGCGCGATAGCCGGTGTGGTACTCGGCCAGCTTGTAGCCGAGCAGCACGTTCTCCGCGGCGGTGAGGAAGCGGTTCGCCGCGTACTTCCAGACGGGCATCCCTCCGGCCAGCGCGCCGGAGCCGAGGATGCGCGAGCCCAGCACCGCGTCGAAGTGGCCGCTGGCGATCATCCCGGCCATGGCGGGCATCAGCCGCGGCGAGTACTGGTAATCGGGGTGCAGCATCACCACGATGTCGGCGCCGCGCCGCAGCGCCTCGGTGTAGCAGGTCTTCTGGTTCCCGCCGTAGCCGCGGTTCTTCTCGTGGACCACCACATGCAGCCCCAACTCGCGGGCCACCGCCACGGTGTCGTCCTTGGACTGGTCGTCCACCAGCAGCACGTCGTCGGCGACGGCGCGGTCGATCTCCGCCACCGTTCGCCGCACCGTCTTCTCGGCGTTGTACGCGGGCATCACCACGCAGACCCGGTTGCCGCCGATCATGCCGTCTCCCGGTTTCCCGACGCCGCCGCCGCGGCGCCGAGCATCCCCGAACAGAGCCACCAGTAATTGCAGAACGCCTGCTTGTTCCAGACTAGCACGGCGGCCCACGCCGCTGCGGCAGCGGCGCAGGCCAGTCCCACTCCCATGCGCGGACGCAGGCAGAGGAGCAGGACGGCGGCCCCCAGGGCCACGCCGAGGACGGGCAGCGGCGGCAGCGCGGCGGCCGTCTGCCGCACCCAGAGCGAGGTCAGGGAAAGCGAGTCCGCCCGGAACGGCTGCAGGAACTGGAACTGCACCACGCCCCGCCAGAAGCCTGCCGGGTCTCCGAGCACGAAGGGCAGCAGGACCGCCGCCAGCACCGCCGCGCCGACCCAGAG
>DASSQZ010000058.1:0-6130 GCA_035702105.1 Myxococcales bacterium
CGCCTCGGTGGTGAGCCGGCCGATCGACTCGCGCACGCGCTTGCGCGTCATCTCCACCAGGCCGATGTCGCTGATCTTGAGCACGTTGGTCTTGGCCCGGTCGGCCGCCAGGGCGTCCTGGAGGGTCTTGAAGACCTTCTCTCGGTTGCCGCCTTTGTCCATGTCGATGAAGTCGATGATGATGATGCCGCCGATGTTGCGCAGGCGGAGCTGGTAGACGATCTCCTTGGCCGCCTCGCAGTTGATCTTGGTGATGGTGTCTTCCAGCGAGGCGCCGGCGCCCTTCTTGCCCACGTAGCGGCCGGAGTTCACGTCGATGGCCACCAGGGCCTCGGTCTGATCGATGATGATGTACCCGCCGCTCTTCAGCCAGACCTTGCGGTTCTGGGCGCGGATGAGCTCCTGCTCGATGCCGTACTCGTCGAAGATGGGCTCCTCGCCGCCGTAGAGCTCGATGCGCTCCTTCAACTCGGGCGCGGCCTGCTCGACGAAGGCGCGGGTGCGCTCGTACTCGGCGCGGTCGTCGATGACCAGCTTCTCCACCTCGTCGGAGAAGAGGTCGCGGATGCTGCGCAGGATCAGGTCCAGGTCCGGGTGGACGCAGGCGGGCGCCTTCATCGACTCGCGCTTCTTGCCCACCTCGTTCCAGAGCCCGAGCAGGAACTTGATGTCGGCGGTCAGCTTCTCGGAGGGCTCGTTCTCCGCCACGGTGCGCACGATGAAGCCGGTGCCCGGCGGCCGGTAGCGGTCCACCAGGTCGCGCAGCCGGCGGCGCTCCTTCTCGTTCTCGATGCGGCGCGAGATGCCGACATGGTCCACCGTGGGCATGAAGACGAGGTGCCTGCCGGGCAGCGAGATGTGGCAGGTGATGCGCGCGCCCTTGGTGCCAATCGGGTCCTTCACCGCCTGGACCAGCACCTCGTCGCCTTCCTTGAGCAGGTCCTGGATCTGCGCGCGCTTGTGGCCGTTGCCGTTGCGCTTGTCGGCGCCGCGCCGCTCCGGGGGCCCTTGCCACGGCTTCGCTTCGGCGCGGCGCTCGGGCTTGGGTTGCTCGCCCGCGGGACGCGGACCGCCCTCGCCGCCCCTCCTGCGGCCACGCCCGCCGCGGCGCCTGCCGCGACGTCCTTCCCGCGCGACGGGCCGCTGCTCGGCCGGCAGCCCGCGTGCGCCGGCGTCGGCCGCCTGCGGGGTGCCGGCGGCTGCGGCGTCCGGCGGCGAGGCCGGAGCGCCGGGCTGGGCACTGGCGTCGGCCTGGGACTGGGACGCTTCCGCCCCTGCCTGCTCCGCCGCCATCGCCTCTTCGGCCGCTGCGTGGGCCGCGTCCGCCTCGTCCAGCTCTTCTTCATCCCCATCCAGGTCGTCATCGTCGTCTTCCTCGATGACGTCCTCGGGATGCAGCTCGAGGACTTCCGCCGGCTCGGCGGTCTGCGCGCCGGCGGCGGCCTCCACCGGAACCGGCTCCGCTTCCGGTCCGCGCGCCGGGCCGGATTCGCCCTGTGCACTCCCGATGGACTCGGGGCCTTGAGCGATGGCGTCGCGCTCCAACTCGGGCTCCGGCGGGGGCGGCGGCTGGATTGCACGGGTCGGCTCGGCCGCCGCTGCGAGTGGGGGCAGAAGGGCGGACCCGGATTCTCCGGCGGAGGAGTCGGACACCTGTGCGAGAGCGATTCCCGGAGCCGCGTCGGACGGGCCGGATCCGCTCGCCGACGACGTCGCCGCGGCTTCCGCGGCCGAGGGTTCGCCGGGCGGCTCCGCTGCCTGCGGCAACGACTCTTCCGACGGCTCGGGCAGGTCTTCGGCGTCGAGCGGATCGCCCTCCACCGACCCTGCCTTGATGTCCATCTCCTCGGAGAAGCCGGGGAAAGTGGGATCGGAGACGATGTCGCCGACGTAGAGGAAGGCAGCCTTGTCCAACCCGATGTCGACGAAAGCGGCCTGCATGCCCGGGAGGACCCGGACCACCCTGCCTTTGTAGATGTTGCCGACGATTCCTTTCTCGTTCTTGCGCTCCAGGTAGTACTCAGAGATCGTGCCTTGCTCGATCAGCGCCACGCGGGTCTCCTGACCCGAGGCGTTGATCACCAGGATGTTCGACATCGAAGAATCCTTTTCCCGCTGGCGCGAATGCGCGCGCATGCAGCCCGGCGCCCCAAGGGCGCTCGATCGTGAAAACGGGGAGTGAACCTGTGACGGCCACCCAACCTCGACTTGGGCACCAGGCAGCGGAGGTGCGCGGCTGCGCGCCGCCCCTGCTGCCGAAGCGCCCTGGAGCTCCGGAATTCCTGCACACCCGTGCACACCGGAGTAAGAGGCGGAAGCGTACCATCGCCATAGCAGCGCCGCAACTTTGACTCGGGCCAAACCGGGATAATCCGGCGGCGTTTCAGGCGAGCAAGGCGGGCAGCAGGCCCTGCAGCCAGACGTCCGCCGCCCCGTGCGCGAGCATGGCGGCTTCCAGGCCGCGGCGGCGGTAAAGCCATCCGAACGTCATGCCCAGGACGCCATTGCCGCCAATCACCGCGGCGACCGCGGCCGCGGTGGCGGGCGCGCCGGAAAGGCGCAGGACGGGCAGGTGCAGTGCGCCGAACACCAAGGCGGCCCCCAGATTCGCCGGCCAGAACCCGTCACCTCCCGCCAATGCTGCGCCCTGCGGGCTCCGCCCGTCGCCGGCAAAGCCGGCTCCTCCTGCGGCGCGGCGGAGCAGGACCATCAGCGCCGTGAGCAGTCCCCAGCGCAGGAGGATCTCCTCCACGGTGCCGCCGTAGAAAGCCCCCGATACCCGGGTCCAGAAGCCCGCCTCCACCGGCTTCCAGACCGAGAGAGGGACGATGCCGCGCGCGGCGACGGCCGCGATGCTGCCGGCGGCGAGCGCCTCGATGACCATGCCGGCGAGCTCGGGGGGGCCCGGCCGCTTTTCGGCGATGGCGCGCAGCCAGGGAGCATCCAGGCCGACGCTGCCGCAGAGGCGCGCCCCGCCCCATGCGGCAACCGCCACCAGCGCGAGGCTTTGCACGAGTTGCAGCGCCAGCAGCGCGGCCGGCGGGAACGGCAGCCTCGCCTCCTCCATGGTGCGCAAGAGGAACGGCGAGGAGAGCGCGAATCCGGCCGCGCCGATGGCGAACAGGAGCGCCCGGAGCCGGTTCACGCTGCCGGGGCTCCGAAGATCACGCCTTCGCGGACGATGCGGGCCACCCCCGGCCTGGTCGCCTCCGCGCCGAAGAGCGCCGCCAGGAGCTCCGAGGGGCGCGCCACCGCCCCGGTCTCGCCGGCCCGCAGCGTGAAGCGGATCTCGCGCGCGCCGGTGGCGGTCAGGCCGTCCACCGCCGCCTTCAGATCAATGCGCACCGGCGGCCTGCCTTCGCGTTCGCGCAGCACGCTCGCTTCCGGCTGCGCCGCGAATTCCGCCAGGCGCTGCGCGGCGTCGGGGGCCTGGTCCGGCAGCTCCACCCGGTACTCGATGCCGCGGATGGTCCGCGCCAGGGACTCCCCGCCCGCCGCCAGCGGCTCGCAGGAGATCAGCCGGAACCCCTGCGGGAGCTCGCGGGCGACCCGGACCTCCACGTCCCCGGCCTGCTGCTCGCCGAACAGTTCCAGGTCCAGGTACTCGGCGCGGCTCTCGGTGCCCACCGGACAGGCAGGGCCGAAGCTGACCTTCGGCTTGGGGTGGAAGCCCTGCGAATGCGGGATGGAGAGCCTGGCGCGGCGGAACGTGCGCAGGAGCGCGGTCATGGTCTCGAGGTGGCTGAGCGCGGTGGCCACGCCCTCCTTGGCGTAGCGGAGGCGCAGGAAGGTGCGGCCGGCGGGCAGCGCCTCGGGCTCGCGCTGCGGCTGCCGCCGATAGTCCTGCGGGTGGTAGACGAGGGTGTCCACGACTTCGTAATCGCAGGCGCCGCAGGCGGTGCAGATCTCCTCGCCGTACGCGCAATCGGGCACCGCCGCCTCCTGGAGGGCGCCCATCCGCGCCTTCCAGAGGTACGGCCTGGTGACTTCGCAGTCGATGTGATCGAAGGGAAGCACCTCCTTCTCGCCCTTCTCGCGGTGGGCAAAGAAGTGCAGCCCGACTCCATGCTCGCGCTCGGCGTGAGCGAACGCGTCCCGCCAGGCCTCGAGCCTGAAGTGCTCGGTCCAGCTGTCGAGCCGCTGCCCGCTGCGATACGCGTGCAGCACCGCGGTCGAGAGCCGCCGGTCGCCCAGGGCCAGCGCGCCCTCGAGCGCGCCCTGCCGCGCGTCGTGCGGCTTGACGTGGAGGTCCCGGCAGGCGCGGCCGAGCCGGCGCAGCTCGTCCTTGAGAATGCCGTGCTTGCGGGTCGTCTCCTCCAGCGAGATCATCGGGTCCCACTGGAAGGGCGTGAACGGCTTGGGGCAGAAGGTGGAGACGCCCACGTTGATCTCCGCGCGCGGGTTGAGCTTCTTTCCCCGCCGCAGCGCCTCGGCGCAGAGGGAGATGATGGCGCGGACGTCCTCGTCGCGCTCGGTGGGCAGGCCGATCATGAAGTAGAACTTCACCAGGTCCCAGCCCGCGGAGAAGATGCTGTCGACGGCGTGGAGCAGGTCCTTCTCCGCGTTGCCCTTGTTGATCACCCGGCGCATGCGCTCGGTGGCGGCCTCGGGCGCCACGGTGAAACCGCTCTTGCGCACGCGCTTGATCTGGCGGGCCAGCCGCTCCGACATGGTCTCGGTGCGCAGCGAAGGCAGCGAGATGCCCACGTTCTCCGGCCCGAACTCGTCGAAGAAGTCCTCGAGGACCCCGTCGATGCAGGAGTAGTCGCCAGCGGAGAGCGAAAGAAAGCCCACCTCTTCGTAGCCGGTGGAGGCGAGGCCCTTCTCGGCGATGCGGCGCACCTCGTTGGGATCCCGCTGGCGCGTCGGCCGCGTGATCATCCCCACCTGGCAGAAGCGGCAGCCGCGGGTGCAGCCGCGCTGGATCTCCAGAGGCAGGCGGTCGTGCACCGCCTGCATGAAGGGAACGATGGGCTTCTCGGCCTGCGGCACCAGGTTGAGGTCGGGAATGACCCGGCGGACGATGCTCTCGTATCCGGGCTTGAGCGGCTGGTAGCGCGAGATGGTGCGGTCGGCGCCGTAGTGCACGCGAAAGAGCGACGGCACGTACACGCCCGGGATCTCCGCCAGCAGCCAGAGCAGGTCCTTGCGGGGCGCCCCGGACGCCCTCCACGACGCCACCGCGTCGCTGATCTCGTGGACCACCTCTTCGCCTTCACCGATGACGAAGGCGTCGAAGAAATCGGCCACCGGCTCGGGGTTGTAGGTGCAGGGGCCTCCGCCGAGGACGAGCGGATCATCGCGCGTGCGCTCGCTGGAGAGGAGCGCGATGCCTCCCAGGTCCAGCATGGCGAGCACGGTCGTGTAGCAGAGCTCGAACTGGAGGGTGAAGCCGAGGACGTGGAAGTCGCGCAGCGCGGCGCGGCTCTCGATGGAGAAGAGGGGCCGGCGCTCCGCCCGGAGGGCCGCTTCCATGTCGGGCCAGGGCATGAAGACGCGCTCGCAGGCGACGTCGGGGCGCTCGTTGAGGGCGTGGTAGAGCAGGCGGAACCCCACGTTGCTCATGCCCACTTCGTAGGTGTCGGGGAAGGCGAGCGCCCAGGTGCAGCGCATCGCCGGGAGATCCTTGCGCACCGCGTTCAGCTCCCCGCCGGCGTAGCGGGCGGGCCGTTGCGCTCCGAGGATGAGGCGATCGAGGACGGGAAGCTGCATCGCGCCGGGTCATAGCGCGAAGTCGCGGCCGCAACCACAGCGACGTCAGTGCGCCACGCGGAACGTCGGGAACTCTCCGCTCGGAGACGACCAGCGCACCTGCACCCCTGCCACCTGGGCGCCCGGCGGACCCTTGCGGCACCAGGCGATCAGCTCCTCGACCTGCGCCCTGGGCCCTTCCACCACGGCGGCCACGTCGCCGTCGGGCAGGTTGCGCACTTCCCCGGTGAGGACGAGCCGCGTCGCCTGCTCCAGGCAGGTAGCGCGGTAGCAGACCCCCTGCACGAGGCCGGAGATCTGGAGGTGCGCGCGCGTCATTCAGCCCTCCCTCCCTCTCCGATCAGCTCGGCGAACTCCTTCTCCTCCATCACCCGCACGCCCAGCTCCCGCGCCTTGGCCAGCTTGCTCCCCGCGTCCT
>DASSQZ010000059.1:0-2302 GCA_035702105.1 Myxococcales bacterium
GCAAGGGGGCTACGCCATGAAGCCCGTCCGCGTGCTGGTGGCAGACGACTCGGCCACGCTGCGCACCGCCCTGGTCGCGCTGCTCGGCGAGAACCCGCGCCTCTCCATCGTGGGTCAGGCCGTGGACGGCGTGGAAGCGGTGGAGAAGGCGCGGGCGCTGCGGCCCGACGTCATCACCATGGACGTGAACATGCCGCGCCTCGACGGCCTCGGCGCCACCGCGGCGATCATGGCGGAGGCCCCCTCGCGGGTGCTGGTGATCAGCTCGGTGCGGCAGCACCGCCAGCTCGAGCTCTCGTTCAAGGCGATGGCGGCGGGCGCGCTGGAGCTCATCGCCAAGCCGGAGGGCGGCGTGGACGAGATGCGCCGCTGGGGCCGCAAGGTGGCCGAGTCGGTGCTGCTGATGGCGGAGGTGCCGGTGGTGCGGCGCCATCGCGCCGCTCCCGCGCCGGTGCACCTGCTCAACCATGGAGCGCATGTCGACGTCGTGGGCCTGGTCGCCTCCACCGGCGGGCCGCCGGCGCTGGCCACCGTGCTCGGGTCGCTGCCGCGCGACCTGCCGGTGCCGCTGCTGGTGGCGCAGCACATCGCCCATGGCTTCACCGCGGGACTGGTGCGCTGGTTCAGCAGCGTGGGGAACCTGCGCGTCGCCGCGGCGCAGGACGGCACGCTGCCCTTGCCCGGGTCCGTGTACCTGGCCCCCGACGGCTGCGACCTCGAGATCGACGCGGCAGGGTACCTGCGCACGCCGCGGCCCACCGGGCTGCACTGCCCGTCGGGCAACCGGCTGCTGCAGTCGCTGGCGCGCACCTACGGCTCGCGCGCTGCGGGATTCGTGCTCACCGGCATGGGCGACGACGGCGCGCAGGGACTGCTCGCGATGCGGCAGGCGGGCGGCGCCACCTACGCGCAGGACGAGCAGACATCGGTGGTGTTCGGCATGCCCCAGGCGGCCAACGCCTGCGGCGCGTCGCGATCGCTGCTCCCGCTGGAGAGCATCGCGCCGGCCATTCTCGAACTTTCCAGGGACAAGCCAAGGGCTGGCGGCGAAACGCGCCCGCGCGGCTGACGAGGACGAGGAATCATGGGAACGAAGCAGAAGACCGATTGGACGCGGCCGGGAAGCTGGCCCTTGCAGATCAAGATCTCCGGCCTGGTGGTGGTGGCGCTCGCCGCGCTGGCCACCGCCACCGGCGTGAGCAACTACCTCTACTTCCGCGGCGTGCTCAAGGACGAGGCCACCCGGCGCGGCAAGGCGGTCTCCGCCACTCTCGCCTCGGCGCTGGTCGAGATGCCGGAGAGCGCGGTCGGCGCGACCATCGCCTCGGTGAAGAAGGACGCCTCGCTCGCCTACGTGGAGGTGGTGGCTCCGAGCGGGGCCATCGTCGCCCACACCTTCGAGGGGCGCGCCCCGCAGCAGGACTCCACCATCCTGCGCGAGTCGGACAAGATCCAGGAGGTGGTCCTCGACGGCGTCCACTACGTGGACGTGCCCGCGCCGGTGATCACCGGCGCGATCGTGCACGTGGGCCTGGACCCCACCGCCGGAGAGGCGCTGGTCCTGCAGGCGCAGAAGTTGCTGCTCGCCATCACCCTGGCCGCCCTGGTGATCGCCGCCCTGGCCTGCGTCCTGGTGGTCACCCGGTTCGTGGCCCCGCTGCGCAAGCTCACCCAGGCAGCGAAGCGCGTGGTCGAGGGCGATCTCACGCAACCGGTCACCATCACCTCGGGCGACGAGGTGGGCGAGCTGGCCGAGGCCTTCGCCCTGATGGTGGACAAGATGAAGGAAGTGCTCCGCGCCCTGCAGGAGTCGGTGCAGCTTCTCACCAACGCCGGCGCCGACCTGAGCAACTCCACCGGCGAGCAGAGCCAGACCATCACCCGCCAGGCCACCGCGCTCCAGGAGACGCAGGTGACCGCGCAGGAGATCAAGCAGACCTCGCTGCTGGCCGCGCAGAAGGCCGAGACGGTGCTCAAGCTCACCGAGAAGGCCGACCAGGTCTCGCTCCAGGGCGAGGCCGCCATCGAGAAGTCGCTGGGCGGCCTCACCGACATCCGCGCGCAGGTGGACGAGATCGCGCAGAAGATCGCCCAGCTCTCCGAGCGCACCCAGCAGATCGGCGGCATCACCCAGACGGTGAAGGACCTGGCCGACCAGTCCAACATGCTGGCGCTCAACGCCGCCATCGAGGCGGTGCGCTCCGGCGAGCACGGCAAGGGCTTCGCGGTGGTGGCGCGGGAGATCCGCTCGCTCGCCGACCAGTCCATCCAGGCCACCAACCGCGTGCGCGAGATCCTCGAG
>DASSQZ010000060.1:0-64192 GCA_035702105.1 Myxococcales bacterium
GTCGACAACCGCCGGAAGCGCCGGCGGCACGACCGCGACCGCATCGGTGAATGCGCCCAGGGTGCCGTCGGGGTTGATCGCATGCATGGTGACGTGCATCCCCGTTGAGGTCGACTTCTGAGCGTGCTGGGTGGCGAAGTAGACGTTGCCGCCGAGGATCAGCGGCGCCGCGAGGACGTCCTGCTCGTCGCTGGAGACGCTGTTGACGTCGGTGGCCGAGGTGGCGCGCCAGAGCCTGCTGACCGGAGCGCCGGTCTTGGTGGGCACCGCCGCGTCGGGAATCAAGACTTCGTCGATCGCGGGCGTTCCCACGCTCGCGACAGCCGGACCCACCGAAAAGGGAGCCCCGGTGCTGTTGGTCCAGTCCATCGATCCAACCGCGTCGAAGGCGTAGAGCACTCCCGCCGCGCTCGCGACGTAGATGCGGGCGGTTGCTGCATCGCCGGAGCCGACCGCGGGCATCCCGTTGATTCCGGTGATCAGCGGAGTCGCCGCCCCGTTCCCGTTCCACAGCACCAGCGGCTGGTCCGGCGCCCGGGCATAGAGGTCTCCCGCGCCCGAGGTGGTGACGATGACGTCGCCCGAGGGATGGACGGCGATTCCCGAGACGGCGGTGCCGGCGAGCGTCTGCTCCCAGAGGAATCGCGTGGTCTGCACCGGCGTGCGCTGCGTTCCCGAGTTGGGCGCGGCTCCTCCCGTGAACGAGACCGCATCGTCCTGCGCGTCGATGGAGACCTGCAACGCCCCCGCGGGAATGGAATCGAGGCCGAAGGGGATGGTGCCGGTGACGTTGCCGCCGCTGCTGTGGAACGCGCCGCTCACCTGGTTGAGGACCACGTCGACGTCGAACGTGCAGGTCGGCTGGCCCGCCGGGGAGCACGTCAGCGGGATTCCCTGGCCCGGAGAGAGTCCACCGGCCAGCGCGATGCCGTCCACGTGCAGCGTCGCGGGGCCCACGCCGCTCAGGTCGGTGATCGTCCCGTGCACGTGGATGCTGTCGGAGTAGATGAACGTGCTGCCCGTCCAGCCGGTGTTCGCCACCGGCGCCGGATAGGTGACGCCGACGCTGCCCGGCGCCGGCGCATCTCCGGTCTTGAAGATCTGGACCGTGCTCAGCGGCGGCTTGCCGTCGATGGTGCGGGTCACGGGCGAAAGCGTCTGGTGCCCGAGATGGTCTTGCGCGGCGATCTGGAAGTTGAAAGCTCCCTCCGCGTTGGCAGGCGCGCTCGACGGGTTCAGGTGCAGGACGAAGTGGACGTTGTCGGTCGTCGTCGCAGGCGACGACGCGGTCGCTCCCGAGAAGGACGGCGGCCCCGAAAGGCCGGAGCCGTCGGTCACGGTGGCGACGACGTCGATGGGGGCGCCGCTTCGCGCCCAGGTGCCCGGGTCCGGCGTCACCGTCACCACCGGCGGCGTGTTGTCGAAGGCCACCGACTGCACCGGGCTGGCTCCCTGGTGCTCCGTCTGGAAGCCGGCGGGCACCGCCGACGCGAACAGGTCGTTCGCCGAGATGGTGAACAGCGGGACCGACTGACCGTCGAACGCGCCCGCCGGCGGCGGCAGGTCGAAGTCGTAGACGTTGCCCGCTCCGTGGTTGGTTCCGGGGTGCGGGCAGGTTCCCGTCTCCCCAACCGCGCGCAGGCAGACCGTGGTCTGGTCCACATTGTCGCCGTCGGTGATGGTGGCGTGCACCTTGAGCAGGCCGGCCGCAGGGTCGAACACCTTGGTGCCGTCCGGCCGGGTGAACGGCGCCGGGGTGATGACGGCGATGCCCGCGATCTGCGGCGCGTCGCGATCGGCGCGGAGCACCGCCCTGGGGTCGCCCGCAGCCGTGGTGGCGGTGTGTCCCTGGCGGTCGGTCGCGGCGATCTGGAAGGGCACGGTTGCGCTGGTGCCGCTCGCGGCGATGGAGTCGTCGATGGGAATGGAGAACGTGTAGACGCCGGCAACGCCGGTGCCCGGCACGTCGGCATGGCTGGCGATGCGCAGCACCACCGACGAATCGACGACGCCGGTGCCCGGGCCGTCGCCGATCTGCGCGGTCACCGTGGCGGTCTGGCCGCCGGCGAGCAGGGTGACGCGGCCGTCGGTCTGCAGCGTGATGGAAGGGGGGCGCTGGTCGAGGAGGATCTGCACGGCGGCGCTGGTCCTGGTCTGCGCCGAGCCGTAGGTGATCACCGCCTGCACGATGGCCGAGCCGTCCGCGACGCCGGCGAGCCGCACGGTCGCGGAGAAGCTGGCAGGGTCTGACGCCGCGGCCACGCCGGGAGCAGAGGCGAGCAGGGCGCCGGCGGTGGAACGCACCTCGAACGAGAGGGCCGTGACCCCGCCCGGGGCGTGGGCGGTTGCCGCGACCGCGAGCGTCCCGTCGGCCACGTCTCCGGAGGCCGGCGCGGAGAGGGTCACGTCCGGCTGGGTCACCGCGACGCACTTCGAGGTGGCTGCATCGCATTGCTGTCCGGTGCTGCAGGCTGGAAAGCAGGCGCCCGCGCGGGTCACGCAGACGTGCTGCTGCGCATCGCAGGCGGCGCCTGCGGGGCAGTCGCTGTCGCGAGAGCATGCTCCGGGGCCGGAGCTGCTGCAGGCGGCGAGGGAAGCGAAGAGGGCGAGGAGGAGGATTGGGCGCATGGTCAGAAGGCGAAGGAGAGGACAGCGGCCGTGGCCAGCAGGACGCCGGAGGCGAGGAACATCGAGTTCGCGGTGCGCGCGCTGGAGTTGCCCGAGGCGAGCGTGTTCAGATCCGACGGGCTGTAGGCGCCGCCGTTGTTGCGGAAGGACGCGGCCGCCTGGTCGAGATCCGACTTGCTCTTGAGGCCGAAGTACGCGCCCGCGGCCACGGCTGCGAACGCGGCGCCGGCGGCGACGTATCCGGCGGTCTGCGTCCACCTGCGCTCGGGCGCGGGCTCCGGCTGGGTGAGGGCCGCCGCGGGCGCGGCGGAGCGCGGCGGCGGTTCCGGGTCCATCCGCGGTTCGTCGCGCAGGCGAGCGTGCACCGGCGGTCCGCCCTCGTGCACCACGGGGAGGTTGCGCATGCCCGTCCTGCCGCCCGCCCTGACGGTCAGCTCGTGCAGCCCCACCGCCACGGTGCGCTTCTCGCCGTGCGCCAGGGGCAGCCCGTCGAGCTCGAGCTGCACGCCTTCGGCGGCGTCCACCAGGGCCTCCCCGGTGCAGCCAGCCGGCACCAGGAGATGGCAGAGCAGCGCCTCGGCAGTGGCCGTGAGCTCCGCCGGATCGTCGGTGACGGCCTGCTGCGCCTCCGCCACCTGCTTCTTCGCCGCGACCTCCACGATCCTCACGCCGAGAACGCCGTCGGAGTAGGTGGCGATGGCGAGCCGGCCGACCTTCTGCGCCGCTCCTGCCGCCGCCCAGCAGGCATCGTCGGAGCAGGCATGCGGCAGGAGCGCGGGAGCTTCCGTCACCGAGGGAGCCAGCCGCGCGATCCCGCGCAAGCCTTCGGTGATTCGCGAGGACGCTGCCTGCGGCAGGCTCCGGGCCTGCACGAGCACGCCCACGGCGCTGCCGGCTGCCGGCCGCGGATCGCCCTCCGCCAGCGCCGGCAAGGCCAGCGCGAGCGCAACTGCGCACCATTTTGAATTCATTGCCCCGCCCCTCAGGTGCTTCCATGCTACAGCGAGCTGGGGGGTTGCGTCGCCTCCGCGGTGGATTTTTGACAAAGATGGCGCTAACGCCTGATCGCATGCGGATTTTCCAGCCCGATCTCCTTTTCTCCGGCGGGCGTGTGTTGACCGGAGCACAACTGCTCGTGCGCGACGGTCGGGTCGAATCCGTAGGCGACATACCGGAAGCTACCGACGCCGAGGTCGTTGCGCTGCGCGGCCGCGCGGTGCTGCCGGGCCTGGTGGCGGCGCACAGCCATGCCTTCCAGCGCGCCATCCGCGGACGCACCGAGCATCGGGCACAGGCGCGCGACGACTTCTGGTCCTGGCGGGAGGCGATGTACGCGGCGGCGGAGAGACTCTCGCCCGAAGACCTGTACGCGGTCTCGAGGTTCTGCTTCCTGGAGATGGCCCGCGCCGGGGTGACGGCGGTGGGCGAGTTCCATTACCTGCACCGGGACGCGGCGGGACGGCCGTACGCCGATCCCAACGAGCTGGATCTTGCCGTCGCCCGCGCCGCGCGCGAGGCGGGCCTGCGCCTGGTGCTCCTGCGCGTTGCCTATGCGCGGAGCGGATACCGCATGCCGGCCAATCCCCGCCAGAAGCGCTTCATCGAGGGCTCCGCCGACGAGTACCTCTCGAACCTCGACGCGCTCTCGAAGCAGGTGCCGGTGGGGGCGGCGCCCCACAGCGTGCGCGCCTGTCCGGCGGAGTGGATTCGCGACATCGCCCAGGAGGCGTTCCGGCGCGGATGGCCGCTGCACCTGCACGTGGCCGAGCAGCGGGCCGAGGTGGACCAGTGCGCAGCCGAGCACGGGACCACTCCCGCGCTTCTCCTCGAGCGGCTGGGGGCGCTGCGCGAGCGCACCACCGCGGTGCACGCGGTGCACCTCACCGCGGACGACGTCGCGGCGCTCGCCCGCGTCCGGGCCACCGTCTGTGCCTGCCCCACCACCGAGCGCAACCTGGGCGACGGCGTGGTGCGGGCCGATCTGCTGCTCGCCGCCGGAGCGCGGCTCTGCCTGGGCAGCGACTCCGAGGTCCAGCTCTCGCCCCTGGAGGACGCGCGGCAACTGGAGTACCACCTGCGGCTCGTGGGAGAGGAGCGCGCCATCCTCGATCCGGAGCAGGGCGGCGTGGGCGGCCTGGGCGCGAAGCTGTACGGCATCGCCAGCGAGGGCGGCATGCGGTCGCTGGGATTGCCCGGCGGGGGGTTGCGCCCGGGAGAGCCGGCGGACTTCGTGGTCGTGGACCTGGACGATCCCAGCATCGCCGGCGCCAACGCGGAGGATCTCATGGCCAACGTCACCTTCTCGATGGAGCGCACCGCGCTGCGCGAGACCTGGGTGGCCGGCGAGCGGCTGGCCCTCGATTTCGCGGCTGCGCTGCCGCCCTTTCGCGCCGCGATGCGGAGGTTGTGGGGATGATCGATCCGGAAGCCGTCCTGCGCGAGCTGGTGGCGGTGGACTCCACCTCGGCGCGCAGCAACCTGCCGCTGCTCGACGTCCTGGAGCGGCGCTGCGTCGGGCTCGGCCTCTCCACCCGGCGCCTGGCCTGGACCGACGATACGGGCGTGCGCAAGGCCAACCTGATCGCCAGCCGCGGCGGAGGGAAGGGCGGGCTCGCGCTGGTGGGTCATACCGACTGCGTGCCGTTCGACGCGGCCTGGGACGGCGCGCTGCGGCCCTCGCTCGAGGGCGGCAAGCTGGTTGGCCGCGGCGCGGCGGATACGAAGGCGTACCTGGCCGCGATGCTCGCCGCGGCGGAGCGAAGCCATCGCGGGCCGCTGCAGCTCGTCTTCACCGCCGACGAGGAGGTGGGCTGCCTCGGCGCGCGCAAGCTGGTGGAGGAGGGGGCGCTCCGGCCGCGCGTCGCGGTGGTGGGCGAGCCCACCCGGCTCATCCCCGTGCTCGGGCACAAGGGGTACTGCGTCGCCGAGGTGGCGGTCCACGGCGCCGAGGGGCACAGCGCGTATCCGGAGACGGGAGCCTCGGCGGTGCTGGCGGCGGGACGCGTGCTGCGCGAGCTGGAGCGGCTCTCGGACGAGCTGCGCGCGGACGCAGACCCGCTCTTCTCCCCGCCCCATACGACGCTCAACGTGGGGCTGATCTCGGGGGGAAAGGCGAGGAACGTGATCCCCGGCCTCTGCACCTTGACGGTGGAATGGCGGCCGCTGCCGTCGCAGGACGTGCGCAAGGTGCTGCGCCTTCTCGAGGAGGCCTGTGCCCGCGTCGCCGGCGGTAGCATTCGCATCGAGGTCGCGGCGCATCGCCTGGACGCGGGCGTGTCGGTGCCGCGGGATGCGGAGATCGTGAAGTTCCTCTCGCAGGAGAGCGGAAAGGCGCCGGAGACCATCCCCTTCGGCACCGAGCTGCCCTACCTGGTCCAGCTCGGCGCGCAGGCCTGCGTCTTCGGCCCCGGCGACATCCGCGTGGCGCACCGGACCGGCGAGTTCGTTCCCCTGGACGAGCTGCGGCGGGCAGTGGAGATCCTCGATGCGGCCATCGCCAGGTTCGCCGTGCCCTGAGCCGTTGCGGCAAGGCCGTCCCGACCACCCTCACACGGCCGGCCCGGGGCGCGGGTGCGCCTCCAGCGGCGTGATCTCCCGCGAGGAGATCCGCACGAACCGCGTCAGGAGCGCGATCGCCACCGCGGTGAGCCCCGCGCACAGCCCCCACCAGAGCCCGATCACCCCGTGCCCCATCCAGAGCCCCAGCACGATCGCGACCGGCAGGCCGACGAAGTAGTGGCCGATCACGTTGGCAAGGAAGGGGAACCGCGTGTCTCCGGCGCCGCGCAGCACTCCCGCGCCGACTCCCTGGATGCCGTCGGAGAGCTGGAAGACGGCGCAGACCCCGAGCAGCGGAATCGACGCGGCGATCACGTCGGGCTGGTCGCTGAGCATGCGCGCCAGCGCGCCCGGCGCCAGCCAGAAGCAGAGGGCCGACAGCGACATGATGCCGGCGCCTCCCGCGAACGCCGTCAGCCCCGACCGCCGCGCCGCCGGCGTGTCGCGGGCGCCCACCGCCCAGCCCACGCGCACGGTGCCCGCCATGCCCACGCCCACGGCGGCACAGAAGGTGAAGCTGGCGAGCGAGATGGCCACCTGGTGCGCCGCCAGGCTCTCGGCGCCGAGGCGGCCGGCGAGCAGTCCCACCAGGGCGAAGACGCCGACCTCCGCGCCCATCTGCAGGCCCACCGGGATTCCCACCGCCAGCGCCTTGCGCAGGTCGACGGCGTGGGGCGGCTGGCGGCGGCCGGGGCGCACGGCGAAGGCGAGGATGAGGAACTGCAGGAGCGAGCAGATGCTGGTGGCGAGGCCGGAGCCGGGGGCGCCCAGCGCCGGCATGCCCAGCCTGCCGAAGACGAAGACCAGGTCGAGGCAGAGGTTCGCGACGTTGGCGACCACGGTCGCGACCATCAGCGCGCGCAGCCGCTCCCGGGCCTGCAGGTAGGAGCGCAGCGCCGCGAACGCGAGCATGGGCCAGAGCCCGGGCAGCCGGAGCCAGAGGAAGAGCCGCGCGTCATGGGCGACGTCGGGGGCGATTCCCGAGGGCTCGAGCAGGAAGGGGAGCGCGGCGATGGGCAACGCGAGGGCGAGCGTCACCAGCGCCGAGAGCCAGAGTCCCTGCCAGATCAGCTCGCGCGCGCGGGCCTCGTCGCGCGCGCCCAGGGCCTGGGCGAAGAGCGGGTCGAGCCCGAGCATCGCGCCGAGGCCGATCACGGCGAGCGCAAAGAAGAGGCCGTTGGCGAGGCCCACCGCGCCCAGCGGACCCGCCCCGAGGCGGCCCACCACGGCGGTGTCGATCAGGCCCATCAGCGCGTACCCGGCCTGGGTGAAGGCGATGGGCGCGGCCAGTCGCAGGAGCTTGCGGAGCTCGTTCAAGAGGGGCGCCTCTGGCAGTTCCTGCCCGGGTAAAAAGCGTAGCAGGGTTCGTCGAAGAACTTCGTTGTTCACCGCCCTGCTAGCGTAGACCCGCGGCTTCTTCCAGCGTCGGTAATCCAGCCACCGCGCCGGGCCGCGTGCAGACGCGTGAGCCCACCGCGCAGGCGAAGCGCAGCGCCGGGGCAAGCTCGCCCTGGAGCGGATCGACCGAGAGCAGGCCCGCCACGAACCCGTCGCCGGCTCCGGTGGTGTCGGCCACCTCCACGCGCGGCGCGGGCGCCTCGACGGTGACGCCGTCGCGGCGGGCCACCGCGCCGCGGGCGCCCAGGGTCACGCACGCGAGCCGGACGCCCAGCCCGGCGAGGCGATCGAGGGCGATCTCCGGCGCCGGCGCTCCCGCGCAGATCTCCAGCTCGTCTTCCGACAGCTTGACCACGTCGCAGAAGGGCAGCACGTCCTCGCAGAGGGCGCGCAGCGCGCGCAGGTCGGGCCAGAGGTGCGCGCGCAGGTTGGGGTCGAACGAGACCACCATGCCGCGCTCGCGGGCGCGGCGGACCGCGAGCCTGAGCGCCGCCTGCGCCTGCGGGCGGACGTGCGCGGAGGAGCCGCAGTGGAAGATGCGCGCCTGCGGTACGCGGAGGACGTCGGACTCGTCCAGGAGCTTGTCGGCGCTCTCGGCTCCGGTGGGCGTGAAGAAGCTCCGCTCGCCGTCCGCGTCGACGGCCACGAACCAGACGCCGGTCTTCGCCTCGGTGGAATGGCGCAGGTGCGCCTGCACCCCTTCGCCACGGAGCCGGGCCGCGAGCAGGTGCCCGAACTCGTCCTCCCCCACCACGCCCACGAACGCAGTGCGCAGCCCCAGCCGCGAGAGCCCCACCGCCACGTTGGCCGGCGCGCCGCCGGAGTGCGCCTCGAAGCGGGCGCAGTCGCGCAGCCGCCCGCGCCGGTCCGGGAGCAGGTCCACCAGCGCCTCGCCGAAGCAGACCGCGTCCAGGCTCATAGATCGAAGCGCGCGATCAGCGGCACGTGGTCGCTCTTGCCGAAGAAGGGGCTCTGCCGATCGCCGAAGGGTCGGGTGCCCGCGCAGTCCAGCCAGCGCACCGCCTGGTTGGAGAAGACGTGGTCGAGGTGCATGCGCAGGTTCATGAAGCCGGCGGTGGGAAAGGCGCGCGGCTCGCCGTTGGTGAGCCCCAGGTGCGCCTCCACCCCGACCAGGCCCACGTCCTCGGTGAGATAGCGGTACACCGGCGAGCTGGGCGGGGAGTTGAAGTCGCCGCAGACGATGAAAGGCTCGTCCTGCGCGTGGCGGCGGATGAAGGCGGCCAGGGTCTTCGCCTCGTGGAGTTGGTTGATGCCGAAGCCCATCCGCTGCGAGTGGGTCCAGAACTCGCGCGCGAAGGGCGTGGGCAGCGAGAGATGGGTGTTGAAGACGTGGAAGGCGCGGCCACCCGGGCCGATCAGCCGCATGTGCGCGCAGATCCGCGTCTGCTTGCGGTCCTTCCAGCGGAGCACGTGGTGGTAGGTGATGTTGTGCGGGCTCTCGCAGTTGTGGGCGTCGATGCGGATGCGGTAGCGGTGCACCAGGATGGCGAGGCCCATGCTTTGCAGCGGCGTGTTGCCGATGCGGTTCACGTGGGCGCGGAAGTAGAAGGCGTCGTAGGGGAAGGGCGGCGGGCGCCGCTCGAAGGCGGGCTCGAGCTCGCTCATGAAGGCCTCGAGCTGGGTCTCGCTCTGGTGGGCGCGGCGGAACACCAGGCTGGAGCGCAGGGAGATGGTCTCGACCTCCTGCAGGCAGACGATGTCCGCGGGAGGGTCCAGCGAGGCGAGCGCCTCGGCGATTGCCCGCTTGTTGCCGCGGGTGCTGGCGAGCCCGCGCAGGGCGTGCCCGAAGTAGCGGACGTTGTAGCTCACGATGCGCAGCGGCACGGCGGCGAGTGTATATGTCGGAGCGCCATGCTCGTCATCCGGAAGGCGGAGCCCCGCGACGTGCCGCAGATCCTTCAGCTCATCCGCGAACTGGCGGAGTACGAGAAAGCGCCCGAGCGGGCCGTCGCCACCGAGGCGGATCTGCTGGTCGACGGCTTCGGGCCGGCGCCGCGCTACTTCTGCCTGATGGCGGAGTGGGGAGGGGCCACCGCGGGCTTCGCCCTCTTCTTCCACAACTACTCGACGTGGCAGGGGCGCTGGGGGCTGTACCTGGAGGACCTCTTCGTGCGCCCGCAGCACCGCGGTCACGGGATCGGCAAGGCGCTCCTGGTCGAGCTGGCGCGCATCGCGGTGCGCGAGGGCTGCGGCCGCTTCCAGTGGCAAGTGCTCGACTGGAACACCCCGGCGGTGGAGTTCTACGAGAAGCTCGGCGCCCGCCCGCTGAGGGAGTGGATGACCATGCGGATCGACGGAGAGGCCCTGGAAAGGCTGGCGCGCCATGGATGAGAAGGAGTTCTCGCGCAGCGCGGCGGAGGCGCTGCGCAAGCTGGACGATGCGCTGCGCGACCTGGACGGGCTGGAGGTGGATCTCGCCGGAGGCATCCTCACCCTGGAGTTCGAGGACGGGTCGAAGTTCGTCGCCAACAGCCACGCCGCGGCCCAGCAGATCTGGCTGTCGGCGAACATGCAGGCCTGGCATTTCGGCTGGCACGAGAACACGCAGAGCTGGCGGGACACGCGCAGCGGCGCGGAGCTGTTCACCGAGCTGGGCCGGCTGGTGAGCGAGAAGCTGGCGGCGCCGGTGAAGCTGCGGAGCTAGGCGCGGTTCCGGCGACGAGAGCGCGCCTGGATCGGCGAATGGTCGGCTGGACCGCGGCCATCGCCACCGGCGCGACGCTGGCCGGGGTGCCAGGCCCGGGTGCTGCTGCAGCGGCGCGGGACAGTGCCGGCAAGCGGGCGGTTCGCACTCGCGCTGAGAACAGGACGTGGCGCCTCGGCGTTGTCTGCCCATTCAAACTGAACGCCCGACTCCGGCACCACCTGCATCGGCGCTTCGGCCGCGAGCCAGCGTCGCAGGGCCGCTTTTCCGTCCGCAACACCCTCCGGTTCACTTCTCCCGTCTCCACATCGAGCGTCTCTATCGTCGTCGACCGCAAATGCACGCCGGCCGCTTCATCCAATCAATCAACTTGAATGAGCGGACATCGCGCGCGCGCCCCCCCGCGATGTCGGACCCCTCGTGTACGCTCGCGGGATGAGAATGAAGAAGCCGATGCAGCAGCCGCTCCCGCTGAAGACCTGGGGCGGTGCGCGGAAGGGTGCCGGAAGGAAGCGCCGGTCGGCGCGCCGCAACGTGCCACATCGGGCGCGAAAGCGGTTCCGCCGCGCTGCGATCCACGTGGCGGTCCGCCTGCGCCATGAAGTCTGGAACCTGCGCACGCACCGGTGCTTCCGCGCGCTCCGCAGGGCATTCGCGGGAGGGTGTGCGCGGTTCGGATTCCGGCTGGTGCACTTTTCGGTGCAGGGCAACCACGTGCACATGATCGTCGAGGCGCCCGATGCGGAGACTTTGGGGTGCGCGATGAAGGGCCTGGAGGTGCGGGTGGCCCGCAGGCTGAACCGCGTGATGAACCGCCGCGGACCGGTATTCGCAGACCGGTATCACGCCCACATCCTCCGCACGCCGAGCGAGGCGGCTCGCGCGGTCAGTTACGTGCTGGAGAATTTCCGGGTCCACGGCGAGCGCGGGCAATGGGCAGTTCCTTCCGGCATCGATCCGTTCTGTTCCACCGCATGGATGGAACATGCGCCGCCGCTGACCCTGCCACCCGCAGGGTGGATGCTCCTGGACGGACTGGCGATGGCGGCAAATCGAAGAAGCGACGCCCGGCCGGAGAACCCTGCATGCCTCGTCCGAGCTTCTCCTCCGGCGGCTCAGCGCCAACCCTCGATCTCGGACTCCGACCGAGTGACGTGAAGGCGCTCCCCGGCCTGGTCTCCGCACGTCAAGTCTGGGGCGCAGGCGTCCTGGGTGCACAGGTCTACGAATCCGGAGGTTGAATGCAGAGCTTGTTCGCCGCGCACGTGTCGCTCGCCGCCGTCATCGCGTCCGCCGGCGCGGCCGGCACTCCTGCCAGGTCGCGCGGCGCACCCGTCGACTCCTTTCGATCGGCGACATGAGGGTGGAGGTCTACTTCTTCGATCCGACCTCGTTCATCGGGATTCAGCACCCCGAGTTCACCCGGGCCGACCTGTCGTCGGAGGACAAGGGAAAGATTATTCAGGCGGGCATCCAATCACTCCGGTAGCGCGGGATAGCTCTGGACAGGCGCGAAGGGAGCCGGAAGCAGGATCGATCAGCGCGCAGCGACGTGAATGGCGCTCACCCCTCCGCGGCCAGGTTCACCTGCGTCTCCGATTCCTGGCAGGCGAAGCGCACCGCCGCCGCCGCGGACTCCGCCGACTCGCACTTGCCCTCGTACCTGCGCGTCAGCACCGTGCCCGCCCACTCCTCCACCGCCTCCGACGCGGCGGCGAGCCCCAGCGCGGACAGCCGCCCCGACACGCGCGCGTCCAGCAGCGCCTTCGCCGCCGCCGCGTCGCCGCGGACCTCGTATTCCGCGCGCACGCTCCGCTCCGCCGCTCGCAGCCACACCGGCATCGGGTTGAATCGCGCCCGGCCCGTGCGCCGCAGCACGCGCGCGCCCTCCGGCGAATCGGCGCCGAGCTGGTACCGCTCTCCCAGGAGCGCGAAGATGCGCCCCAGCCACGGGTCCGCCTCCAGCCGCGGGTCGGCGGGGCGCGGCGGCGGCTTCGGGCGCGAGCGGAAGAGGCGGAGGATCTTCCGCAGCATGCGTTATCCCGGCACCGGCGCGGCCTTCCAGATCTCCTCCGCGTACTGCCGGATGGTGCGGTCGGAGGAGAACTTCCCCATCCGGGCGATGTTGAGGATGGCCATGCGCGACCAGCCGTCCTGATCGAGGAAGGCCTCGCTGACCCGCTCCTGGCACTGCGCGTAGGACTCGAAGTCCGCCAGCAGCATGTAGGGGTCGTGATCGAGCAGCCCCTGCACCATGGGCCGGAACACGTCGGGGTGCTCGGGCTCGAAGAAGCCGGAGGCCACCAGGTCGAGCACGGCCTTCAGCTCGGGGTTCTTCTCGGTGAAGTCGCGCGGCCGGTAGCCGCTGCGCTGCAGGTCGGCCACCTGCGCGGCGGTGAGCCCGAAGAGGAAGAAGTTGTCCGCTCCCACCTCCTCCCGGATCTCGAGGTTGGCGCCGTCCAGCGTGCCGATGGTGAGGGCGCCGTTGAGGGCGAACTTCATGTTGCCGGTTCCGCTCGCCTCCTTCCCGGCGGTGGAGATCTGCTCGGAGAGGTCGGAGGCCGGGAAGATGCGCTCCGCCAGCGAGACGCGGTAGTTGGCGAGGAACACCACCCGCAGCTTGCCGTTCACTTCCGGGTCGGCGTTGATCACCTCGGAGACCGAGTTGATGAGCTTGATGATCAGCTTGGCGTTGGCGTAGGCGGGCGCCGCCTTGCCCCCGAAGATGAAGGTGCGCGGCACCATCGGCAGCGAAGGGTCCTTCTTGATTCGAAGATACCTGGCCACGATGTGCAGCACGTTGAGGAGCTGCCGCTTGTACTCGTGCAGCCGCTTCACCTGCACGTCGAAGATGGAGTTGCGGTCGATGGCGACGTCGTTCTCGGCCTCGATGTAGCGCGCCAGCTGTTCCTTGTTGCGCTGCTTGATGCTGCGCACCTCGGCGCGGAAGCCGGGATCCTCGGCGTGAGGGACGAGGCCGGCGAGCTGCTCGAGGTTGGTGATCCAGCCGTCGCCGATGCGGGCGGTGATGGCGTCGGCGAGGAGCGGGTTGGCGGCCAGGAGCCACCGCCGCGGCGTGACGCCGTTGGTCTTGTTGTTGAAGCGCGCCGGCCACATCTGGTGGAAGTCGCGGAGGAGATCGGCCTCGAGGAGCTGGGTGTGCAGCGCCGCGACGCCGTTGACGGAGTGCGAGCCCACCACCGCCAGGTAGGCCATGCGGATGCGCTTGCTCTCCGGCGAGCCGTTGCCCTCGTCGATGAGCGACATGCGCGCGAGCCGCGCGTCGTCGTAGGGAAAGCGGCTCATCACCTGGCGCAGGAAGCGCCGGTTGATCTCGTAGATGAGGGTCAGGTGGCGAGGCAACAGGCGCCCGAACAGGTCCACGGTCCAGGTCTCCAGCGCCTCGGAGAGGAGGGTGTGGTTGGTGTACCCGAAGGTGGCCTGGGTCACCTCCCACGCCTTGTCCCAGCCCATGGTGTGCTCGTCCACGAGGATGCGCATCAGCTCGGGGATGGCGACCGCCGGGTGCGTGTCGTTGAGCTGGATCGCCACCTTGTCGGCGAGGTTCTCCAGCGAAGGATGCGCGACCAGGTGGCGGCGGACGATGTCGTGGAGCGAGCAGGCGACGAAGAAGTACTGCTGGCGCAGCCGCAGCTCCTTGCCGAACATCTTCAGATCGCTCGGGTAGAGCACCTTGGAGATGGTCTCGGAGCGGTTCTTGTCCAGCACCGCCATTTCGTAGTCGCCCTGGTTGAAGTACTGCAGGTCGAAGTCCTGCGACGCGCGCGCCCGCCAGAGCCGCAGCGTGTTGACGGTGTTGCAGCCGTAGCCGGCGATGGGCGTGTCGTACGGCATGCCCACCACCTGCTCTCCGCCGGTCCAGCGCACGACGAGGCGGCCGTGGTCGTCGCCGTGCTCCTCCACCTTGCCCCCGAAGCGGACCGGGATGGCGTACTCCGGCCGCGCGATCTCCCAGGGATTGCCGAGCCGCAGCCACTCGTCGGGCCGCTCCACCTGCCAGCCGTCCTTGATCTCCTGGTCGAACATCCCGAACTCGTAGCGGATGCCGTACCCGTAGGCGGGAATGTCGAGGGTGGCGAGCGAGTCGAGAAAGCAGGCCGCGAGCCGCCCCAGGCCGCCGTTGCCCAGCCCCGCGTCCACCTCCTGCTCGAGGACGTCGCCCATGTCGATGTTGAGCATCTTCATGGCGTCCCGGGCCACGTCGTAGAGGCCCAGGTTGATGAGGTTGTTGCCCAGCGCCCTGCCCATCAGGAACTCGGCGCTCAGGTAGTACACGCGGCGCGCGTCCTTGCGGTAGTAGCGCTGCTGCGTGCTGATCCAGCGCTCGATGAGCCGGTCGCGGGCGGTGAGCGCGAGCGACATGTAGCGGTCGAGCGTGGTGGCCGAGTACTGGTCCTTGGCGAGCGAGTAGAGCAGGTGGTTGGTGAACGAGTGCAGGAGCGCGGCAGCTTCGTTGGGCGCCGTCGCGCGGATGGGGCGGTTCATGGCCACGAGTCTACCAGCACGGCAGCGGGGTGTGGTTCCCGCGGCGGCCCGGGCGCGTGCACCGGTTCAGTGCCCGTCGTCGATCATGTGCTGCTGCGGCAGCCCGCTGTTCTGGACGAACTCGAGCACGCGCTGCGAGCGGGCGAGCGTGTCGGCGAGCGCATCGACGTCGGCGCCCACCGCTTCGTCGACGAAGAAGCCGTCGCTGCGCAGCGTGGCCACCAGCCGGTCGCCCTCGTGGGTGAGGGCGACGTCCCAGTGCCCCTTGCGCGACTTGCCCGGGACGACGCGGAAATGGTGCGCGGTGAGCGCCTGCGCCAGCGCGGCGCGCTCTGCGGGCGTGGGGGCGTGGACCGCCGTGTCGTAGAACTCCAGCTCCATCGGGGTGGCAGGGCGCTCCGCCGGCCGGGGCGGCCAGTGGCCGCTGGAGGCACAGCCCAGCGCGGCGGCGAGCAGCACTGCGCGGTTCACGCGCGCCGTTGTCCTCCCGGCGCGGCCATCCGTCAACGTCAGCGCACGGTGAGGAGGTAGCCCGCCATGAACGACAACCCGGTGGTGCTGCCGGCGTAGCGCGCCACCTCGTGCGGGGCGCCTTCGAACTGCACCTGGGCGAGCGCGCGGCCGGCGCCGATGCGCGTTCCCACCCCGGCAGCGAGCGCCAGGCGCGGCGCCCACTCGCTCTCCTCGGCGGCGCCCAGGTTGGCGGGGAAGGTGCGGCGCACCACCTGATCCTGGAGGCCCAGCGAGATGGCCGCATGGCCGTCGAGCGCGCCCAGGAGCGGCCGGCTGGCGCGCAGGCCAGCCTGGATCATCCAGGCGTGCGCCTTCGCCTTCTCCGCCAGCGCGGGAATCGCGGCGTGCTGGTCGACGGTGCCGAAGAGGCTTCCCCCGAGGTCCAGCGTGGCCTCCAGCGGCAGGGCTCCGAGTCGGAGCGCGCCTTCGAGAAGGGCCGTGCCGGCGGCGGCGCCGTCGAAGGTGCTCCCCGCCCCGAGCAGCATTCCCAGGGCAAGCGTGCCGCCGCGCGCGGACGTGCGCCAGAAGGAGCGCGTCTCGCCCGGCGCGACCGGACGGACGCCCAGCTCCAGGGTGGCGAGCTGCCCTCCGGCCCTGGCGGTCAGCTCCACCGTGCCGGTGCGGGCCTCGGGCGGCGTGTACTCCGCGAGATAGACCCCGGGGCCGATGCGGCCGCGCATCTCGACGTCGCCGCCGGCGGCGGAGATCAGCTCCACGTCCGCCTCTTCGTCGGGGCTGCCGTCGGGCTTGACCACGAAGATCTCCACCTCCGCCGCCGTGGCCGCGCTGGCCGAGGCCTGGCGCGAGGCCAGGCGAAGGCGGGAGAAGGGCGGCGGGTCGAGGTCGAGCGGCCGCTCGCTCACGTTGCCGAGCTTGTCGGTGATCTGCAGCGTCGCGCTCTTCACGCCGGGGGGCACCACCATGGGCAGCCGCACCATGCCCTTGCGGTCGGCCTTCACCGGGCCCAGCGTGCTTCCCGCCACCGTCGCCTGCACCGACGCGCCGGGGCGGGTCTCGATCTCCATGGTGTCGGAGCCCGCCAGCGGGATGGCCAGCCACTGCAGCTCGCGCCTTCCCTCGAGCTCGATCTGCGCGAGGACCAGCGCCACCGAGGGCGAGTGCAGCGCGGGAGGCGTGTAGCGCGCGCGGACCGCATCGCCGTCGCGCCGGGGCGCGCCCACCGTGCCCACGCTGCTGGAGAGTGCCACCCTGGCGCCGGCGGGCGCCTGCACTTCCAGCTCCGCGCCGGCGTCCTTGCCGAGCACGAGCCGCGGCGGCTGCGCGGTCAGGGTCGCGGCGAGCAGGGCGATCAGCGCCATTGCCACAGCTTCTTCTTGACCTTGATCTCGGGAATCGAGTCGTCGCGCACCACCACGCTCTCCACCTGCCGGCGCCGTCCGAGCGCATCCACCGTCACCACCGCGATCTTCTGCCGGCCCTGCCTGAGCGGCACCTCCGCATGGAAGTCGCCTCCCGGATCCACGGTGACCGGCACGCCCTGGACGAAGACGCGACTGCCGGGCTCCACCCGTCCCACGATGGGCAGCGTGGCGCGGTTGGTTTCCTTCTGGTTGGGCCACTGCACCGAGAGCAGCACGCGGCGGAGCGCGGCCGCCGGCAGGCTCGGCGTCGGCTGCGCGCGGCTGACCCGGCTCACCTGGCCCTTTCGCACCTCGACGCTCTTGCCGCTGCCGGCGAGGTGGACCGATCCAGTGACAGTGGCCACCGCGACCACGCCGTGGCCGTCGGAGGTGATGAAGAAGTGGCCGCCGTCGCTGTGGGCCACGGCGTCTCCGCCCTCCGCCTCCACGTCGAGGCTGGCGTCGTCCTCCACGTCGGACTCGACGCTGCCGCGCACGCGGGCGCGCAGCTTCTGCCGGTCCAGCTCCTCGAGGGTGAGCTGGCTTGCGTCGTGCAGGCGCATGCGCACGCCGTCGAACGCGAGCTCGGCGTCTCCCTCGCCGGTGCGGACCGCGTCGCGGGCGCCGAGCTGATCGCCGACCTGCGCCTCGGAGACGGTTCCGTCGTTTGCCCGGAGCAGCTCCACCTTGCCGTTCCTGGCGGTGACGACGCCGTGGTTGCGGACGGTCTCGCCCGCGATGCTGGCGACGGACGGCGACGGCCCCGGCGAGCGGGGGCGGCCGCAGGCAACCGCCGCGAGCGCGAGCGCGAGGACCGGGGTCCGGACCAGCATCCTTCGACTGTACGGGCCCTCGTGCGGCCGAGGCAAACTTCCAGACGCCGGTATGCGCGGGTGGGTTCTTTCCTACAGGAGGGGCAGCTGTCTGCCCCGTCCCGGACGGCGGAACGTGTCCGGCGGGTCGGCCTCGTGGAACCCTTCGTTCATCCCCAGCCTGCGCACCGTGCTGTCGAAGAGAGCGCGCGCGGCCTCGGCATGGCTGCCTTCGCCGCGGCCGCGCACGCCGAAACGCGGGTCGTAGAGCTTGCCACCCCGCGCCTCGCGCACCCGATTCAGCACCCGATCGGCGCGCAGCGGCAGCGCCTGCCGGAGCCGCTCCTCGAACACCTGCTTCACCGACCCGGGCAGGCGCAGGAAGACGAACCCCGCGCGGCGTGCGCCGGCGGCGTGGGCGGCTTCCAGGATGCGGGGGATGTCGGCGTCGGAGAGCCCGGGGATCACCGGCGCGATGTTGACGCCCACGCTCAGCCCAGCGGCGGCGAGGCGCTCGACCGTCTTCATCCGCCGCTCCGGCGTGGCCACGAAAGGCTCGAGCGCGTGCGCGTGGGCCCGGTCCCAGATGGGAATGCTCACGCCGATGGAGACGCGCGCCACGGCGTTCAGCTCGGTCAGGACGTCGAGGTCGCGCTCGATCAGCGGCGACTTGGTGATGATGCCGGCCGGATTGCGATACTCCGCGCACACCTCGAGGCAGCCGCGGGTGAGCCCGTAGCTCGCCTCCAGCGGCTGGTAGCAGTCGGTGACGCCCGAGAACACCACCAGGTCGCCCTTCCAGGACGGCCGCTCGAAGGCCTCGCGCAGGAACCGCGGCGCCTCGGGCTTGACGGTGATCTTGCGGTCGAAGTCGGTGCCGGCGCCGAGGCCGAGGTACTCGTGCGTCGGCCGCGCGTAGCAGTAGGCGCACGCATGGAAACATCCGCGATATGGATTGACGCTCCAATTGAATCCCACGTCGGGACTGTCATTGTGGGAAAGGATTTCGCGGGTATGATCCTCATAGACCTCGAGCTCGGCCGGCGGGATCTCGTCGAAGTACTCGACCGCGGTGGAGAGCCACGGGTTGGGCGGGTTGGAGATCGGTCGGGTTGCGCTCACGAGGCGAAGACGCTGCACCTGTACGTGCGTTCAGTCAAGGTCTCCCGGTTGCCATCCCGGCCGGCAGGTGACAGAACGCGCTCCCTACAGGAGGTCGGCACGATGAAGAGCACCGCGACTGCGCAGTGGGAAGGCGACCTGATGTCGGGCAAGGGGAAGACCAGCGCCGGGAGCGGCACGTTCCGCGACGCCAGCCTGAGCTGGAAGGCGCGCACCGAAGGCGCGGCCAGCAGCACCACCCCGGAGGAGTTGCTCGCCGCTGCACACGCGAGCTGCTTCAGCATGGCTCTCTCCCACGGCCTGGCCCAGGGCGGCCATCCCCCGCGCCGGCTCTCCACCACTTGCACCGTGGAGTTCGGGCCCAAACAGGGCGGCGGTTTCGAGGTGAAGTCGTCAGCCCTGGAGGTGAAAGGCCAGGTCCCCGGCATCGATCAGGCCGCATTCACCAAGGCCGCCGAAGCCGCCAAGACCGGCTGCCCGATCTCCAGCGCCCTGAAGATCCAGATGAGCGTCAAGGCGACGTTGGAGAGCTGACCGCCCGGACGCGGAAGGGATCGCTCTAGTGAGGCTCGCGGCCTTCGGCGCCGATGGGCGGGCCGATGCGATCCCACGCATCCTTCGCCGCGTGCCGCGCGTCGCTCCAGGAGAGCTTGCAGTCGCCGCGCGCCTGCTCCCATCCCGCGGCGAGGTTCGGCTCGATCTGCTCCCAGGTCATGTCGCCGTGCATCATCCGCGCCTGCCAGCCGTAGTTGTACGCGGGTCGATACGTCTCGAACGGCTCCTCGGGCCTCGCGTAGGGACGCCCGGGATAGTTGCGGCGCCACCATTCCTCCTCGAGGGTCGGGTTCACCGACTCGGCGGCGACCTTGCCTCCCATCCCCCCCGCCACCACTCCGATGGCGGCGCCCACCATCGCGCCGATGGGACCGCCCACCGCGCTGCCGATGGCCGCGCCCGCGACACCCGCCCCCGCCGCGCCGATGCCGACGCCGACCGGGTGCGCTCCCGGCGTCTGGGTGATGGGATCGCGGTTCTCCGCGCCCTCGCGCGGCTCGTTCTTGCGCTCCGCCATGGTCAACGCCTCCTTGGCGGCAATGTTGGTGCTCCGCCGCGGTGAGATAAGCGACAGCCGGACATCCGGGAGCCGGGAGGCTTGCAGGGCGGGCAGGCGGTGCAAAACCTCCGCGGATGCGAACGCTTGCCGTTGCCGCCGTTCTCTTCGCCGCCGCCTGCCAGAAGGGGGCAGCTTCCGGGGCCTCCTCCGCCGCGCCGGCGGTTTCGAATCCCGGCACGCCCCCCGCGGACGCGGGCCAGCCGCCGCCTCCCGACACGGCCGACGCAGGAGTGCCGGTGGACGCAGGGCCGGATCCGCACCGCATCGGCGGCCTGGGCTTCGGTCCCTTTCCGGCCGACCCGATGATCGTCTACGGCTCGGCGCAGGGGCTGCTCGAGGCGCCCGTCTCCGCGTCGGTGGACGAGTCGGAGAACCTCTGGGTGGTATCGGAGAAGGCGCTCTATCTCCTCCTTCCCGGGGCCAGGGTCTTCCGCCGCTACACGGCGCGGGACGGGCTGCACTACGGCCCCGGCTTCACCGACGGCCCCGACATCACGCTCGTGCAAGGCGGCGCCGCGGGCGAGTGCTTCGTGGGCTACTTCTTCCACGACACCAACGACAGCATGTTCAAGGGCGCCCACACCAACCTCGATCCGTTCGCGCACATGGGGAAGATGGACCAGGTGCTGCTGCAGCCCGACGGCTCGCTGCGGGTCAACCGCTACGACCTGCGCAACTCGAACGACGGGCATTTCTACGAGACGCGCACCGTGATGAGCATGGTCTACGACCACTTCCAGCACCCGGGAAACCTCTACGTCGGCTCGAATCACGGCATCACCCGCATCATCCCCGCGAACTACACTCTGCCGCCTCCGGGGCTGCGGAACGATCCCTGGAACACGTCGTGGGAGAGGCAGTGGTACGCCGACCACGTGCACCCCTGGACGTGCATCGGCGCGCTCTGCACCGGAGACACCAACCTCGACCACGTCAGTTTCGGCGACTGGTTCGGCCTCACCCTCGCGCCCGACGGGCGGCTCTGGATGGGAGGCCTGACCACGGCAGGAGCGATCAACTTCCGCGAGGACCTCCACGAGTGGGTGCAGAGCTGGAAGCCGTTCAACCCGTTCGCGCCGGCGTTCGAGACCCCGCCCGTGTTCACCCCGCCGGCCCACGGCGACCCGGTGAACATCCGCGCGGTGGCGGCGACGCCGGACGGCATGATCTGGTTCGCCTCCGGCGAGGTGGAGGCGTGGCGCGGCCCTACCTACGGCCTCGCCGGCTACGACGGCCACGGCTTCAGCTACTTCGACCCGATGAAGCTCGGGGCCATCGAGTACAACATCCTCGAGCTGCAGGCGCTGCAGGATGGCCGCCTCGTCCTCGGCTTCCCCAGCTCGGGCCTCCTGGTCTGGAACCCCGGCGACGACAGGGGCCACCGGGTCACCCAGCGCGATGGGCTGCCCGGCGAGCGGATCGGCCGCATGTCGCAGGACCGCATGCACGATCCGCCGCTGCTGCTCGTGCCCACCGACGGCGGCCTCGCCATCTTCCGCGACGTCCCCTGATCGGCCGCGCGCGAAACCGGCAGCGGAGCAGCCGCGGAAGCTGCTAGCCTGCGGCGCCCGTGGCTGCCGACCGACAGATGCGCGCCGCGCTGCTGGCGGTGGCCGGCGCCGCCATCCTCTGGTCGAGCGGCGGCCTCTTCATCAAGCTTGCGCCCATGCCCGCGCTGGCGGTGGCCTGCGGCCGCTCGCTGATCGCCGGCCTCTTCTACCTGGCGCTGCTGCGTCCCGACCTGCGCAAGGCGCGCTGGGCCACCGCCGCAGCGTACGCCGCCTGCATCGTCACCTTCGTCTCGGCAACCAAGCTGACCACCGCGGCCAACGCCATCTTCCTGCAGTACACCGGCCCGGCCTACGTGCTCGTGCTCTCCCCCTTCCTGCTCGACGAGCCGTTCCGGCCCATCGATGCCATCTGCGTGGCTCTCTCGCTCGCGGGCATGTCGCTGTTCTTCGTCGGCAAGGTGGAAGCGGGGCAGGCGCTGGGAAACGCGCTCGGCATCGTCTCCGGCGTCTTCTTCGCGCTCACCGTGGTGCTCCTGCGCCGCGACGCGCGGTCGGGCAGCGGCGACGCGCTCCCCGCGACTGCCCTGGGCAACCTGCTCGCGGCGGCGGCGACGCTCCCCTTCGCGCTGCGGGCGCTTCCGGCCATGCTCACCCCGGCCGGCGCCGGCGTTCTGCTCTACCTGGGAATCGTCCAGCTCGGGCTCGCGTACTGGCTGTTCATCAAGGGCGTGCGCCGCGTGCCCGCCGCCGAGGCGTCGCTCATCTGCATGCTGGAGCCGGTGCTCAATCCGGTGTGGGTGCTGATCGGCTTCGGCGAGCGGCCCGGCGCCTGGGCGGTGGCGGGCGGCGCCATCGTCGTCGGCGCGGTGGTGGTGCGGACGCTCGTGCCGCAGGCTCAGCGCGCGTCCACCACCAGCGTGTAGAAGTTGCCCGCGGCGTCGTCGTACCACCAGTCCAGCGGCCTGCCGGTGGTCGCTGCAGGAGCGGGGGCCTTCGACGCCGCAGCTGCGGGATGGAACGTGGCCCTGCCCACCGCGAAGTAATAGGTGACCGGCCCCAGCTCCACCTTCCAGGCGGTCTTGTCCACCCACTGTGGACGCGGCTGCCGGGAGCGGGCGACCTTGTCCTGGGCGATTTGCTCGGCGGTCTTGCCCTGCCAGGCCTGCTGCAGCTCGGTGATTCGCGCCTGGACTGCGGCGGGCGTTTCCGGCTCCCAGGCTAGCGCGGGGAGCGAGGCGAGCAGGGACAGGGCGGTCAGGCGCGCGATCATGCGCCCCATCGTAGCAGCTCAGCGGAGCGCGTCGCGCCAGAAGACCTTGGTGCAGCCGCTCGGACCGCTCGAGCCCACCACGCTGCCGTCGGCGCCCACCGAGACGCGGGTCACGCCCGGGAAGGGCACGGTCCCGCAGAGATTGCCCTGTGGCGAGACCAGGTCCACCAAGCCGCCGGCCGCGGGAAGGAGCGCGTACGCCTTGCCTGCGCGCACCGTCGCGAAGTCCGCGCCGTCGCGCAGCCAGGAAGGCGCGGCGTGCAAGGCCGGGTCGCCCGGCTGCAGGAGCGCGGACCAGTGCCCGTCGAGCCGCACGGCCACGCCGCCGCCGGGGAGCGGCCGCGCCAGCGCGCCCGTCGCGCTGCCCACGGGGAAGGGCGCCCCCGCGGTGCCCTTGGCGAGATCCACCCAGATGCCGCTGATCGCCGGGCCCGCGCCCACCAGCGCCAGTACCGCGCCGCCCGCGTCCTGCGCGCCGCCCCGGGGCGTGAACGTTCCGGCAACGGTCAGGCTCGCCGCCTCCGCCAGCGTGGCGTCGAGCCGGCGGATCTGGAGGCCGGCGGAGTCCGCGCTGTAGACGATTGCGCCGTCGCCCTGCGCGGGCGAGAGCGCGACCATTCCCGCGGTGCCGCCGGCGGCGAAGACCGGCCAGTTGTTGCCGAAGGCATCCCAACCCGCCACCGCCAACGTGCCGGAGCCGGAGAGCCCGACGAAGCCGGAGGTCTGCGGAATCAGGTGCGGGTCTGCCGACTGGAAGCTGCCATTGCGGGTGCCGACGTCGCTGAACTCGGACCACTGGGTCGCGCCGCCCTTGGCCGCGACGATGCCCTGCCCGTCGGTGGTGGCGAGATCGCACACCTCGCCGGGCGAGTTGGTGGCGACGTCGAAGGTGAACGCAGAGGCCGGCGGCGCCGGCATCACGCCCTGGCAGTCCGCGCTCGGGCCGGCATCGGGCACGCCGGCGTCCACCGGCGGAGGCGGTCCGCCCGTGCCGCCGGCGCCCGCATCGGCATTGCCGCCGCCGGCCCGGCCGCCGCCGCACGCCATCGCCCCCAACAGGAACCAGCCCGCCCAGCGCATGCTCGCCCCCATGGCCGGCGAACCTGTACATGCCTTCGGGACCGGGCTACCCCGCCGCCATCAGCGACAGGTCCTCGCGTTCACTGCGCGGCAGATCGAGGAACGCCGCCAGCACGTGGGTGGCCTGCAGGCGGCGTTGTTCCTCGAAGCGCAGCCGGCCGCGCCAGCGCAGCTCGTCGCAGGCCGCATCGAGGATCTGTTGAGGAGTGGGCTGGTCGGGCAGCCGCAGCCTCACCAGCCGGCGCAGCGGCGCGTCGTCCTCCTCGCCGAAGGCGGCGCAGAGCACGGCGTAGATGGCGTTGTCGATCTCGTTCTCGCTGGCCAACCGAAGCCCGCTCAGGTCCAGGGTGTCCATGCAGCAGCCGCTTGCGAGCGCCGCGCCAACCCGGGCGCGCCGGGATCCGCGGGGTTGCGGTCTTTCCGGGTGTGCTTTCGCTGCGCTTTCTGTAGATCGTAGCCATGCCTTCCTTCGCGCACCTGGGCGCACCCGAGACTCTCGCGCAGGCTCTCGAGGGCCGGGGCTACCAGACGCCCACGCCGGTGCAGGAAGCGGTGCTGCAGCCCGATGCGCACGGGCGCGACCTGCTGGTCAGCGCCAGGACGGGGTCGGGCAAGACGGTGGCGTTCGGCCTTTCCGTCGCGCCTCACCTGCTGCCGCTGCCCAGGCCGGGAAAGCCGCTTTGCCTGGTGGTGGCGCCCACGCGCGAGCTGGCGCACCAGGTCGCGCGCGAGCTCGGCTGGCTCTACGCGGGCGCCCGGGTGGCCACCTGCGTGGGCGGAGCGGACGTGGGAGGAGAGCTGCGCGCGCTCAAGTCGGGAGCGCACCTGGTGGTGGGCACGCCGGGACGGCTCGTCGATCACCTGGAGCGCGGTTCGCTCCAGCTCGAGTCGCTGCGCGCGCTGGTGCTGGACGAGGCCGACGAGATGCTCGACCTGGGCTTTCGCGACGAGCTGGAGCGCATCCTCGGGGCGGCGCCTGCGGAACGGCGCACGCTGCTCTTCTCCGCCACCATCCCGCCGGAGATCGAGCGGCTGGCGCGCAAGTACACGAAGGAAGCGCTGCGCATCGCCGCCAATCCGCCCTCGCAGGCGCACGCCGACATCGAGGTCCGCGCCCACCTGGTGGCGCCGCGCGAGCGCGAGCACGCCGTGGTCAACGTCCTGCGCTACCACGCCGCGCCTGCGGCCATCGTCTTCTGCGCCACCCGCGAGGGCGTCTCCCATCTCGCGCAGGCGCTGATCGAGCGCGGGTTCTCCGCCGTGCCCATCTCCGGCGAGCTCTCGCAGGCGGAGCGCACCCGCGCGCTCCACGCCCTGCGCGACGGACGCGCGCGCGTGCTGGTGGCCACCGACGTGGCGGCGCGCGGGCTCGACCTGCCCGACGTCGGCCTGGTGGTGCAGGCAGACCCGCCGCAGAACGCGCAGGTGCTGCAGCACCGCAGCGGGCGCACCGGCCGGGCCGGGCGCAAGGGCGTGAGCGTGCTGATCGTGCCGCCGCCGGCGCGCAAGCCGGTGGAGATGATGCTGCGCAGGGCCGGGCTTCACGTGTCCTTCACGCCCCCGCCGGACGCCGACGTCATCCGCGTGCACGACCGCGATCGGCTGGCGCGCGAGATCGATCAGCTCTCGCGCGAGGCGTTCGGCGAGGAGGACGTGGCGCTGGCGAAGCTGCTCCTGCGCGACCGGGACGCCACCACCCTGGCTGCCGCCCTGGTGAAGCTGCGCCGCGAGGCGCTGCCGGCGCCGGAGGAGCTGCCCCTCACCGCCGGGCTTTCCCGGCGCAGGCCGGGCGACAGCCACGACGTCTCCACCCGCAAGCCCAGGGGCCGCGAGCGCGACGACGGAGGCGTCTGGTTCCGCGTCAACGTGGGCCGCTCGCGAAACGCCGATCCGCGCTGGCTGCTGCCCATCCTCTGCAGGCGGGGCGGGGTGGACCGGCGCATGATCGGGCGCATCGAGGTGCTCGACGACGAGACGCGCTTCCAGGTCTCCCGCCCCGCCGCGCCGCACTTCCGCCGCGCGGCCGGCAAGCCGGATCGCAAGGACCCGAACATCCGCATCACCCAGGTGGAGTAGGCGCGGCCGCCGAAGGCGGCTGAGCGACTACGCCTGTGGAATTGCACTGTGAAGTTGTGGGATGCGCTCCAGGCGGCCTACGCCGTGGCGAGCGGCTGCAGCGGCCGCACGGTGTTGAAGCGGTTCTTGCCCGCGCGCTTGGCTCCGTAGAGGGCGCCGTCGGCGGAGTGGACCAGGTCTTCCGCCGACTCGATGTCCTCGGCCGGGTAGTAGGCGAGGCCGAGGCTGGCGGTGATCTTGATGGTCCCGCCCTCTTCGTCCCGGAGCACCACCTCCGAGATGGCGCGAAGGAGCCGCTCGCACACGCGCATGGCGCCCTCCGCCGGAGTCTGCGGCAGGATGATGCCGAACTCGTCGCCGCCGTAGCGCGCGGGCACGTCGGAGGCGCGCACGCTCTTCGCGATCGCCGCGCCCACCGCGCGCAGGACCTTGTCTCCCACCACGTGCCCGCAGCGGTCGTTGACGGGCTTGAAGCCGTCGAGATCGATCATCGCGAACGCGAGCGGCTCGCCGTGCCGGTCGGCGCGCTGCATCTCCTGGACCAGCCGGTCCATCAGATATCGCCGGTTGTGCAGGCCGGTGAGCGGGTCGGCCACCACCATCTTCTCCAGCCGGGTCTGCAGCTCGCGGATGCGGTCGTGGATCTTCTTCGTGCGCAACAGCGCCATCGCCCGCGCCAGGAGCTCGGACGGATCGCAGGGCCGCTGCACGTAGTCGTCCGCGCCCAGCTGCAACCCGCGCACCTTCTCCGCGGTCTCGCTGCGCCGGGAGGCGACCAGCACGGGCAGGTACTCCAGCTCGCCGGCCTTGAGCCTGGGCAGGAGATCGAGGCCGTCCATGTCCGGGAGGGTCCGCCCCAGCACCACCAGGTCGGGCGCCTCGGTGGCCAGGTACTCCAGCGCCGCGGCGCCGGTGGCCGCCTCGAAGACCGACATCCCCGCGTCGACGAAGAGCGCGCGCTGCAGCAGGCGCTCGGCATCGTCGGCCTGTACGACGAGCACGCGAGACGGGTCGGTCATGAGCTCTCCCGGGGGAGAGGAAGATGTAGCAGAGTGGACGCGGTGCTGTGAACCCCGCAGCGGGGTCGGTCCTTGACGCACATGTGCGCGCGGTCTAGGCGTCGCCCATGCGCTTCCATCGCTTCGACCGGCCCGGCAAGGTGAAGCTGGCCGGCATCTCCGAGGAGCCGCCCCGGGGCATCTCCAAGAACGACGCGAAGCGGCGCTTCCAGACGCTCAACGACGAGCTCTTCGAGCTGCAGGACCTGATGTGGGGCGCCCGCACGCACTCGGTGATGATGGTGCTGCAGGGCCGTGACGCCGCGGGAAAGGACGGCGCGGTCAAGCACGTGGTCGGGGCGCTCAATCCGCGGGGCGTGCTGGTGACGAGCTTCGGCGTGCCCACCCAGGAGGAGCGGGAGCACGATTTCCTCTGGCGCATCCACCGGCACGCGCCGCGGCTGGGCGAGTTCGCCATCTTCAACCGATCGCACTACGAAGACGTGCTGGTGGTGCGGGTGAAGGGCCTCGCGCCCGAGCCGGTGTGGAAGGAGCGCTACGGGCTCATCACCGCCTTCGAGCGCACCCTCGCGACCGGAAACTGCATCGTCCTCAAGTACTTCCTCCACATCACCCGGGCCGAGCAGAAGGAGCGGCTGCTCGAGCGCGAGGAGGACCCCACCAACGCCTGGAAGCTCAACGTCGAGGACTGGAAGGAGCGCGAGCTCTGGGACGACTTCACCCGCGCCTACGAGGACGCGATCGGCAAGTGCGCCTCCGCCGACGCGCCCTGGGTGGTGGTGCCGGCCAACGCCAAGTGGTACCGCAACCTGGTCATCGCCGAGAGCCTGGCCGCGGCGCTGCGGCCCTTCCGCAAGCAGTGGCGCGAAACCCTGGACGAGGAGGGAAAGATCGGCCGCCGCGACCTGAAGGAGTGGCGCGCGGCGCAGCGGGTGGAGCGGTCCAGGCCGCCCCGCTCCCGCAAGGGCTGAAGGGGCTCGAACCGCAAACGACGAGCTCGCCTGTACGGGATGCCCCGGGGCGGACGTCCGGCGGCGCGGCGGCCGGTCTTCGTTGCAGGCGCGGCGACATTCGTCGATCACGCGCCGCCGTGCGATGAAATCGTCTGCGGGCGGAGTGAAGCGAAGGGCGGCCCGTTGTCGGACCGCATCGCCTTGGGCAGGCCGAATTCCCGAAACGCGGAGTCCAGCCGGAGCCGGGCGCAGGCCGAAGGGGCGGCGGCCCATGGTTTCGCATCGGGCACGGCCGCGGTTCGAGTTCACGGTGCTGGGCAACCACCTGCACCTCGTCGTCGAAGCCGACGACGACGCGGCGCTCTCCCACGGCATGCAAGGTCTGAACATCCGGATCGCCAGGGCGCTGAATCGGCTGATGGACAGGAAAGGCCGCGTCTTCGCCGACCACTACCGCTCGCGCCTGCTGCGCAGTCCCACCGAGCTGGTCGGCGCCATCGCCTACGTGCTGGGCAACGCCGCGCATCGCTACGGAGAGCGCGGGCCGGACCGGTTCTCCTCGCGAGCGTACGAGGCGCCGCGCCGGGACCGGATTCGTTCCCACCCGCGGACCAGGCTGCTCCGGTCGGGATGGCGGCGGGCCCGCACCGTGCCGCAGTGGCTCGCCGCGAACGCCTGGCCCCCGCCATGGACGCAGGAGCATCGTCCGGACGCGGCGCATCGGAGGGCATGAAACGCGTCAGCCGACGGTGACCTTCCGCACGCCCCGGGAGGAGAGGAGCCCGGGCAGTCGCTTGCGCTGATCGCCCTGCAAGACGAGGGTTTCGCCCTCCAGCGCGCCGCCGCAACCGAGCGCGTTCTTGAGCGCCTTCAGCCAGGTCTCCCGCTCGCCAGGCTTCAGTTCCAGCTGTTCGATCACCGTCACCTCCTTGCCGCCCCTCCCCTTGCGCTCCATCCGCACCACCGCGCGTGCAGGCCCCCTGGGCGCCTCGGCCGGGGCAGCGGTCCCCGCGGGGAGGTCGTGGAGTTTTTCACGCAATGCGGCAAAAGGATTATGGAATGGTTTCTTTTCGTCGCTCATCGCGCTTGGCCCTTGGGCGCCCGGGGATTGCGTGCAACAGTGCCGGCCGTGCTCCCGTCTGGCAAGGGCATCCTCGAGCAGGTCCGGCAGGCTTCGCGGACGTTGGAGCTGGTGACGCCGTACGTGCGCGGCGCCGCGCTGGAAGAAGCCCTCCTGCATTCGCCGGCGCGGCGCAAGCGGCTGCTCGCCCGGTACCGGCCCGCGGACATCCTCTCCGGCGCCACCGACGTGGCCATGCTCGGGCGGCTGCGGCGGAAGGTGGAGATCCGCGTCATCGAGGACGTGCAGGCGTGCGCGTACATCGTGGACGGCCGCTGGGCCTACGTGGGCTCCTGCGCGCTGACGCCGGCGTCGCTGCTGGACTGCGGTGCCGACATGGGCGTGGCGGTCACCGACCACGTGTCGCTGCGGCTCCTCTATGCGCACTTTGCCCAGCTCTGGACGCGCGGCGCGGGAATGACCGCGGCGCAGTGGACGCTCGCGCAGCATGCCGCCGACGGCGCCCGCGAGAACATCGAGGGGGCGCGGCGCGACATGCTGGAGGCGGAGCGGGCGCTGCGGCGGTTCGTGGAGGTCCCGCGGCTGCGCCCGGCGCGGCGCAGCCCACCGCCGCCGGAACGGCAGACGCCCGGGTTCGTGCGCAGGCGGATGGAGGATTGGGCCGGGTCGGTGGCGCTGGCGCGGCAGGTGGCGGACTTCCTCGGCTGGATGCTCGTCTCCATTCCCGACGCCGACGGCTCGCGCGCCTGGACGGTGCTGCTGGGCGAGCGCAACCTGCGCGTGAAGCTCGGAGTTCCGGAGATCTTCTCCATCGAGGAGAACGAGGAGGGTTGCCGCTCCATCGCGGTGATGGGCCTGGAAGGGCGGCTGGGCGGTCCCGGGCGAGCGCTGCTGCGCGCCTGCGGAGCCGTCCTGGTGCCGTCGCCCTGGGCGAGCGCGAGCGTGCTGGGCCGCGACGCGGTGCAGATTTCGTTCTCGCCGCGCGAGCTTCCCCGGCTGCGCGCGGCGCTCGAGCCTGCGCTCGCCGCCTATCTTCAAGACTACCGGCCGCACGCGGCCACGGTGGCGCAGCGCTGGTTTGCGAGCAGCGTGCTCGAGTACCTGGAAGACGAGCTCGATCGGCCGCTCCCCTGGCCGGGGAATCCGGCGCCGCCGCTCACCGCCTGAGGCGATCCCAGGCGACGGCGAAGAATCCGTCCGTGCCGTGAAGGTGCGGCAGGAGCCGGAGCGTGCGCGCGCGGCGGAACTCGGGGTGCGCCACCTCGAACGCCTGTGCCACGTCCTCGTTCTCCGCGCGGCGCACGGTGCAGGTGGCGTAGACGATGCGCTGGCCCGCCAGCGGCGCCGCGGTCTCGAGCAGGCGGCGCTGCAGCGCCGGCAACCACTCGAGCTGCGCCGGATCGATGCGCCAGCGCGCGTCCGGGCCGCGCCGCAGCGTCCCCAGCTCGGAGCAGGGAGCGTCCACCAGCACCCGGTCGGCAGCCACCGGCGTGGGAACCACCTCGATCCGCTCCTGCGCATGCGCCCGGACTGCGCGGGTGCGCAGGCGGGCCGTGCGGGTGCGGTCAGGATCGTGGGCGAACACGCGCGCGCCTTTGGCCGCGAGCAGCAGCGACTTGCCGCCGGCGCCCGCGCAGAGGTCGAGGACGGTGTCGCCGGCGGTGGGTTCCACCAGCAACCCGACGAGCTGGCTGCCTTCGTCCTGCGGCTCGAAGAGGCCGTCGCGCCACGCCTGCGAGCCGAAGAGATTGGGGCTGCGGCCCTGCGCGCGCAGCGCGTCCGGCGCCAGCGTGCCGGGCAGGGTCTCGATTCCTTCAGCGGCGAGCCGTGCGGCGAGCTGCTCGCGGGTGCAGAGGAGCCGGTTGGCGCGCAGGCAGATCGGTCCCGGCACGGAGACGGCCTCGCAGAACGCCTCGGCGCCTTCCTCGCCAAGCTCCGCGACCAGGTGCGCTTCCAGCCACTGCGGAAGCGACCAGCGGTCTCCGGGAGAGAGCGGCGTTCCACTCCTGCGCGGGGGAGGCGCGGCACCCGCGAGCGCGGCCGCCTGGTCGTCCGGCAGGCCGGCCAGATCGCGGAGCAGGCAGAGGAGCAGCACCGCCGGGTCCTGCGAGCCCGACGCGTGCCACGAGAGCCGCCTGCGCCAGAGGGCCACCCCGAAGATGGCTTCCACGGCAGCCGTCCGCTGGTCGCGGGAGAGCGCGCGGTTCGTCCGGAGCGCGCGATCGACCTCCCGCTCCGCTGGCGCGCCGTCGAGGACCCGGCCGATGGCGGGCAGGACCACGTCCTTGCGCAGGGCACCCCAGGGAACCTCGCGCAGCCGCTGCATCGCGCCATTCTGTCGCCTGGCGCACAGCGCGGCTACCCGCTCCTGCGTCCGCGCCCGACCATCCACATTTTCAGCGCCGATGGACGACCCACGACAGTTGCTGGAGGAGGGCCGCTTCGAGGAGCTGGCCCACGACGATCATCCGCTCTGGCGCGGGCTCGCGCTCCTGGAGCTGAAGCGCTGGGCGCAGGCCGCTCGCGCCTTCGAAGACGCGCCCGACGCGGGCCAGAGCGGCACCATGCTGGAGCTGGCCGGAGCCGCCCGCTGGCTCGCGGGAGAACGCGAGACGGCGATCGAGCGCTGGGCGGCCGCCCTCGACGCGGCGTACGAAGGCCCCGCCAGCCGCCTCAAACCTCCGGCGCTGCTGGTGTACGCGGGCACGCGGATGGGCGACGAGCGCTTCGTGCTGCGCGGCACGCGCCTGCTCACCAAATCGTGGAAGCCGAAGATCCAGCGCATCTGGCCGGGGCCGGTGGCGGGGTTCCTGCTGGGCAAGGTGGACGAGAAGAGCCTCCTCGAGGAGGGATACTCCGACCCGGACCTGGAGGCGCGGCGGCTGTCGTCCGCGCACTTCTGGGTGGCGCTGCGCAACCCCGACAAGGCGCGCGAGCACTACCAGGCCGCAGCGCAGAACGAAGGCGCAAGCGTGCTGGAAGTGGAGCACCACCTCGCGCACGGAGAGCTGCAGGGCTGAGGCAGCGGGCCTATTTTGCCAGGCCGAAGATGGTGCGGAACACGGCCGGATTGATGCTGACCAGCGCGCTCAGGCGAAGCTCGGAAGGGCCGTCGAACTGCACCGGCGTGCTGCTGCGCACGCGCATCAGCACCCGCACGTTCTCGCCGCCCAGGCCGGGGATCTCGAGCTGTCCCTCGGCATACAGGCGATTGCGCTGATCGGAATTGAACGAGGGATTGAGCCAGTAGCCATCGCGGGCAAAGCCCAGCTCGAGAAAGCCGTTGGTATCGGCGAGCGAGTCCCCGGGATTGCCCGCGTTGTATCCGGCCACCTGAAGCCGGAAGCCTCCGAACAGATTGCCTTTCAGGTCGGTGAACTCGGAGGGCAGCGAGCGCATCCCCGCGCCGGCCACCAGCCCGAACGAGGGCATGTTCCAGCCGGCTCCCCACGGGTACCCGATCGCCCGCGCGGCGCCCTCGAAGACCGTGGACGACGCGAGCGACACCGTGGTCTGGCCGCCGGAGGCGGAGGACGGGTCCGGCACGTTCAGCGAGCTGATCCGCAGATCGACGGCGCCCCCGAACACGTCGAGCCATCGCGACATGCCCGTCAACGCCAGCTCCGTGTCCGTCTCGAAGCTGCCGTTGTTCTTCATCACGAACACGGGACCGATGTCGATGCTGAGGTGGTGAGGCTCGAGGGCGACGACCCCGTCGGCCTGGTAGAGCTCGACCCGATCTGCGCTCTTCGGGGCGGAGCCGGCCGCTGCGGGTTCCTTGAAGACGGCGTCCTTCGCGGCCGCTTCCGTCACGCCGGCGTCCTGCAGGGCGGCGTTCTTCGAGCCGGCTCCCTGCGCCGATGCCTGCTGCGCGCGCGCCGGTTCGGGAATGTTGCCGCGGTTGAGGAACCGGGTCTTGCGCAGCGCCTGCAGGAAGGCGTCGTCGATCAGGTGGAACCGCTTCGCGACCTCGTCGCGGGGCACCGTGTCCACGGCCGATGCCTGCGTGGCGGAGCACGGCTGTTCCGGGACGTACCAGATCCGGGTCCGGCCGGCGGAGGCCAGCAGATCCATCCCCGTCACGTCGACGGCGTAGGCCTGTCCCGCGTCGGAATCGGGCGCGTAGATGTAGTCGCCGTTGTTGACGGCGACGGCCATTCGCTGGCTCTGCCTGGGGCTGCGCTGCGATTCCTCGATCCAGACGCGAAAGCGGCCCGGCGGTTTCGCCTTCGCGACCAGGTGGACGGAGCTCTGGCCAATCCACTTGAACGAAAACGAAGGCGCGCTGCAAGGCGGCTGGCCCTCGGCTGCCGCGGGAAGAGCGACAGCGAGCGAGCAGATCGCGCAGAGAGAATGGCTCCGCATGGAAAGGCCCCCCTTCTTTCGCGGCGCGATGCACGCCGTGCCACACGCGAGGGAATCAAGCGCCGGGCCACAATGCTTGTCAATCGCGGCCTGGTCACGGCAACGGTGCGGCGTGCGGCGGCGAGGGGGCGTCCATCCTCTGCGAAAGGAGCTCGAGCCCGATCAGGAGACGTAGCCGGAAGCCTGCAGGCGGAACAGGTGCGCGTAGCGGCCGTTGCGGGCGAGCAGCTCGTCGTGGGTGCCCAGCTCTTCCACCCGGCCTTCCCGCAGCACCGCGATGCGGTCGGCGCGGCGCACGGTGGAGAAGCGGTGCGAGATCAGGATGGCGGTTCGCGTGGCCGCGAGCTGCTGCAGGCGGCCGAAGAGCTCGTGCTCCGCCTCGGCGTCGAGGGCCGCGGTGGGCTCGTCGAGGACCAGCACCTCCGAGTCGCGCATGAACGCGCGCGCGAGCGCGATCTTCTGCCACTGCCCGCCGGAGAGCTCGTGCCCTTCCTCGAACCAGCCGCCCAGCATGGTGTCGAGCTTCTGCGGAAGCTGGTCGATGACCGCACGCGCACCGCCCTCGTCCACCGCGCGCTCCACCCGCGCGCGGTCGTCGAGCGCCGGAACCCAGCCCACCCCGATGTTCTCGCGCGCGGTCCACTGGTAGCGGACGAAGTCCTGGAAGAGCACGCCGATGCGGTCGCGCAGGTCGCGCGCGTCCATGTCGCGCAGGTCCACGCCGCCGTAGAGCACCGCGCCCTCGCTGGGATCGTAGAGGCGCATGAGCAGCTTGATCAGCGTGCTCTTGCCGGCGCCGTTCTCGCCCACGAAGGCCATCTTCTCGCCCGCGGCGAGCTTCAGCGACACGCCGCGCAGCACCCACTTGTCGGTGCCCGGGTAGCGGAAGGACACGTCGCGGAACTCGATCTCCTGGGCGCGGGCCCGGGCAGGCGCCAGCGCCGGCAGTCGCCGGGGAGACTCGCCGCCGGTGCCGATGTCCAGGTAGGTGAAGAGGTTGGACATGAAGAGCCCGTCCTCGTAGAGGCTGCCGATGGAGGCGAGCGCCGACTGGATCGACGACTGGCTCTGCCGGAAGACCGAGAGGTACAAGGTCAGGTCGCCCAGGGTGATGGCACCGAGCGCCGCGCGCGCCGCCATGAAGGCGTAGGCGCCGTAGAACGCCGCCAGCGAGACCAGGCCCAGGGCGATGCCGGCCGCGCTCTTGCGCAGCGCCAGCGCGCGGTCCTCGGAGTAGAACTTGTCGAAGAGCGCGCGGTAGCGGCCCAGGACCAGCGGCCCCAGGTTGAAGAGCTTCACCTCCTTCACGTGCGAGTCGCGGGTGAGGATCCACTCCAGGTAGTTCTGCCGCCGTCCTTCCGGGGCGCGCCAGGTGTTGAGCCGGAACGATTCGCCGGAGAAGCGCGCCTCGGCGATGAACGAGGGCACCGAGGCGGCGACGATCAGCAGCACCGACCAGGGCGAGAGCCGGATGAGCAGCGCCGCGTAGCTGACCAGGATGAGCGCCTGCTGCAACAATGAGGCGGTCTCCAGCGCCATGCTGAGCGGCCGCGTGGACGCCTCGCGGCGGGCGTTCTGCATCTTGTCGTAGAAGTCGGCGTCCTCGAAGTGACGCAGCTCCAGCGTGGCGGCTTTTTCCAGGATCAGGGTGTTGACGTGGTTGCCCAGGCTGGCGCGCATCAGATCGCGCAGCAGCGCCTGTCCGCGCGACATGGCGGTGGAGAGCGCCATCAGCAGCGCCTCGAGGAGCACCAGGCGCAGCACGTGCGCGCGCTCCGCCGCGCTGCCGGTGCGCGCGGCCAGGACCACGGCGTCGACGATCAGCTTGCCGATCCAGGCCATGGCCGCGGGCAGCGCGGCCTGCCCGATCAGGAGCGCCACCATTCCCGCCGCGAAGGCGCGCGACGACTCGCGCACCAGCGCGAAGGTGCGCGGCAGGTAGCGCAGGTACCGGAGCGTGAGCCGCGCGCGCTCGCGCAGCGACTGGGGCGGGGGCGGTCGCGCCATCAATGCTCGAGCATCTCCTGGACCTTGGCCTTGTCCTCGCGCCAGGTGAAGTGCTGGTAGAGCCAGAACGCATTCTCGCGATCGAGGATGCGGTTCTTGAGGATGGGCACCGCCTCGAGCTTGTTCTCGCGGTGCCCGATGTGGTCGATGAGCACGCCCGCCATCGCCGCCGTGAACCATTCGTGCGAGGCGGCGCTGCGGAGCAGGTTCAGCTTCGCCTCGTCGCCCGCCTCCGCGTCCACGGCGTGGACCAGCTCCTTGAAGGCCTCGCGCGAGATGGCCTGCGGCCCCTGCGGGGTCACGTCGGTGAAGCGCAGCGACGCCACCTCGCCGGCGCGGGCCTGCACCTTGGCCTCCCGCGCGGCGCCGGAGGGCAGCCGGGCGGCGACCGAGTACCAGTGGTCCGCCTCCGCCTTCACGGCCATCGGCGCGGTGTCGCGCCCGATCAGGGCTTCCCCTTCGTGCACGTCCACGCGCGTTCCCGGAGGCGAGGCCACCTCGATCAGCGCCTGCCCTTCGGCCTGCGGCCGGTACTCCACCGCCACGTCGTCTCCGATCACCGCCGCGGCCGGCGGGGGCGCCGGCGCGGGAGCCGGCGCAGGGGCGGGCGCCGGTTCCGGCTGCTCGCGCACCGCCTGCCGCGGGCCCTGGCAGGCGGCGAGGCTGACGAGGAGCAGCGCGAGCGTTCGCATGGCCTTCTCTTAACGGGACTTCAGCACTTCGCCATTCTTCATCACGAACTGCACGTGCTCCAGGGCGGAGACGTCGCGGAGCGGATCGGTGTCCACGGCGATGATGTCGGCGAACCGGCCTGGCGCGAGGACGCCCACGTTGCTGCCCTCGCAGTTCACCGCCTGCGGCGGGCAGATGGGATCGAGCAGCGCCGCGGCCACCGACGTGGCCGATCGGATGGCGGCCATCGGAGCCATGCCGTAACGGACCATGACCGACAGCTCCTTGGCCTGGTTCTCCGTCCAGGGATAGCCGCCCACGTCGGTGCCGAAGGCGATGCGCACGCCCTTCTTCAGCGCCTTGCCGAACGCCTCGCGCTCGATCTTCACCATCTCCGGCCAGACGCCGCCGCGGCCCTCAGCGACCCAGATGCCGACGTAGAGCGTGGGGCACCAGTAGACGTTCTGCTTCACCGCGCGGTCGATCAGGTCGTCGGTCAGGCCGTCGCCGTGCTCGATGGAGTCCACGTGCGCGCCGAGCGCCGCGTCGATGCCGTCCCAGCCGATGCTGTGCGCCGCCACCTTGCGCCCGAGGCGGTGCGCCTCGTCGACGATGGCATCCATCTCCGCCCTGGTGAAGTTGACCCAGGAGCGCAGCGGCCGTTTCGGATCGTTCGTCCTGTAGTACTTGCGATCGGCGTAGAACTTGATCCAGTCGGCGCCGTACTTCACCTGCTCGCGCACCGCCCTGCGCAGGGCCTCGGGGCCGTCGGTGATCTGCACGCCCTCGGGCAGGCTGGGGAGCTCCCAGGAATAGCCGAGCAGCGGGTACGTGCCGGTCGGCGCGAAGGCGCGGGTGGCCACGAACATCCGCGGGCCCGGGATGATGCCGCGCGCGATGGCGGTCTTCACGTCCACGTCGGTGTACATGGCGCCCTCGGTCTCGAGGTCGCGGATGCTGGTGAAGCCGTTCATCACCGACCTGCGCACCGCTGCGGCGGCGCGGAGGGCGCGATACGGATTGCTCTCCTTGAGCAACTGCTCGTCGTAATCCGCGGCGGTGACGTCGCCCTGCAGCAGCACGTGGGTGTGCGCGTCGATCAGCCCCGGCAGGAGCCACGCGTTGCCCAGGTCGATGACGCGGACGCCCGGCGCCAGCACCTGGGCGGCGGGGCCCACCTCCCGGATGCGCTCGCCCTCGACGAGCACCGCCCAGCCGTCGTGGGCGGCGTCGGCGCGCCCGTCGATGAGATGGGCGGCGCGGATGAGCACGCGCTCGGGCGGACGGGGCGGGGGAGGGTTTTCGCGAGGCGCCTGGGCGAGGAGGAGGAGGGCAAGCAGGAGCATGCAGGGACGGTCGCACGGGCGCCAATCCGTTTGCAAATGGGGACACCCTACTTAATTCCAGGCCTCCCAGGCCCGTGGAGCTCGAATTAAGTAGGGTGTCCCCATTTGCCGGGAGGAGGGTCCATGCAGCCGGGCGACGCGCGCATCGTACACACGCTGGAGGAGATCGGACAGGAGCAGTGGGACGCGCTCCTCTCGCCGCGATCCACGCCCTTCACCCGCCATGCCTGGCTCTCCGCGCTGGAGAAGTCCGGATGCGCCGCGCCGCGCTCGGGCTGGACTCCCTGCCACCTGACGCTCTGGCGCGGCGGGCAGCTCATCGCCGCGGCGCCCGCCTGGGCCAAGGACGACAGCGACGGCGACTTCGCCCGCGACTGGGACATCGCCTCCACGCTCTCGCGCGGCCGGCTTCGCTACTACCCGAAGCTGGCGCTCACCGTGCCCTTCACGCCCTGCACCGGGGAGCGCGTGCTGGTGCTGCCGGGCGAGGACCGGCGCGACTGCGTGGAGCGCATCGTGAGCGGGGCGAAGAAGCTCTGCGAGAGGGAGGGCTGGCCCACCTGGCAGGTGCTCTTTCCCGACCCGGAAGGCGGGCGCGAGCTGTCGGAGGCGGGCATGGCGCTGCGGGTCTCGTACCAGTTCCACTGGCGCAACGAAGGCTACCGATCGATGGCGGACTTCCTCGCCCGCTTCAACTCCAAGCGCAGGCACATGATCCGGCGCGAGATGGCGGCGGCGGCGGAGCAGGGCATCGAGATCCGCACCCTGCGGGGCGAGGAGCTGGCGCGCGATCCCGCCAGGTGGGCGAGGGCCGCGCACGCGCTGCACCGGAGCACCGTGGACAAGCTGATGTGGGGCCGCCGCTGGCTCAACGAGAGGTTCTACCAACTCGTCTTCGCCCGGATGCCGGAGGCGATGGAGCTGGTGGGCGCGTTCCGCGAGGGCAAGCTGATCGCCGGCGCCTTCAACGTGGCCTCGGCCACGCGGCTGTACGGCCGCTACTGGGGCGCGTTCGAGGAGCACCCCTTCCTGCACTTCAACGTCTGCTACTACCACTCGATCGCCGAGTGCATCGAGCGCGGCACCGAGGTGTTCGAGGGCGGCGCGGGGGGCGAGCACAAGCACGCGCGCGGCTTCCTGCCGGCGCTCACGTACTCGGCCCACGCCTTCACCGACGCGCGCATGGACCGCGCCGTCCGCGACCACCTCGCCGCCGAGACCCCCGCCCGATCCGAGAGCATCGCGCGCGCGGTGCGCGAGTCGCCTATATTCAAGGCCGCGTCATGAGCCCGACCCGAAAGCAGCAGGGCGACGTAGGCGTCGCCGAGCCGAAGACCAGGGCGAAGCCCAGGCTCGCCCGGCCGCGGCTCTACAAGGTGCTGCTGCACAACGACAACTTCACGCCGATGGAGTTCGTGGTGCTGGTGCTGAAGGAGGTGTTCGCCAAGTCGGAGGCGGACGCCATGTCGATCATGCTCCACGCCCACACCCACGGGATGGCGGTGGCGGGCGTCTACACCTTCGAGATCGCCGAGACCAAGGTGCAGCAGACGATGGCGCTGGCGGAGAAGGCTGCCTTTCCCCTCTTGTGCACCATGGAGCCGGAAGACGCGCCGACATGATCGTCCGGCTGCGCTGGTTCTACTTCCTCTACTACGCGGGCGTCGGCACCTTCCTCAGCTACTTCGCTCCCTACCTGCGCGGGCTGGGCTTCTCCGGCGAGCAGATCGGCTGGGTGACCTTCGCGCAGCAGACGGTGGGGGCGCCCGCCGCGCTGGTCTGGGGTTCGCTCGCGGATCGGCTGGGAGCGCGGCCGCGGGCGCTTGCGCTGTGCACGGCGGGCATGTTCCTCGCCCTCTCCGGGCTGCCGTTCGCGCGGACGCCGGCGCAGGTGGGCCTGTTGCTGGTGCTCTCCGCGCTCTTCTCCGGCGCCGTCGTCCCGCTGGTGGACTCCACCACGGTGGAAGCGGTGAAGCGCGAGCCCGGCCACAGCTACGCGCGCACCCGGCTGTGGGGATCGATCGGCTTCGTGGTCACGGCGCAGGGGCTCGGGCTCCTGCTCGCCGCCCGCGGCGATCGCCCTGCGGACGCCGCCATGCCCTTTGCCTACCTCGCCTGCATCGCCGGGTTCACCGCGGTGGCCCAGGGCTTTGCCCGCGCGCCGGAGGCGAAGGGCGCCTCCGGGCAGCGCCCGCACTGGCGCGATGCGCTGGCGCTGCTGCGCAACCCCCGCCTGCTCCTGCTGCTCGCCATCTGCGCCATCCACTGGGCGGCGTGCGCGCCGTACCACCTCTTGTTCGGCGTGCTGGTTCGCGACCACGGGCTCTCGTCGGGTGTCACGGGCGCGGGGCTCTCGCTGGGCGTGCTCGCCGAGGTGCTGGCGCTTCTCTCCTTTCCGGCGCTCTTGCGCAGGTTCCCGGTGCGCGCGCTCTTCGCCGTGGCCTTCGCGGGCAGCGCGCTGCGCTGGGCGCTGGTGGGGGCGGCCCACGGCGCGGTGGCCCTGGTCTCGCTGCAGCTCCTGCATGCGCTCTCGTTCGGCATCTGGTGGGGATGCGCGGTGGAGGCCATGCAGCAGGTGGTGCCGGTGCGCCTGCGCGCCACCGGACAGGCCATCTTCTCCGCGGTCGTCTTCGCCGGCGGCAACGCCCTGGGCTATGCGCTGTCGGGCAGGGGGTACGACCGCTTCGGCAGCGCCTCCCCGCTCTATACCTGGGCAGGTGCGGTGGAGCTGCTGCCGCTGGTCCTCCTGCTTGCCCCCCTTTCGCGAGAGAAGTCGAATGCATAGCTTGCTGCGCGAAGAGGGGGAAGGTGCGCCCTTCGGCGCGCGGAAGAGGAGATGAGGATGGCGCAACGATCCTTCGGCAGCGCGAAGCGGAACCGGCAATACGAGAAGATCAAGCGGTCGGCCAAGGCGCGCGGGCGCAGCACCAGCACGGCCAAGCGCATCGCCGCGGCCACCACCAACAAGGCCCGGCGCAAGAAGGGGGAGACGCGGGGCAGCAGCCGCTCGCGGCAGCGCACCGGCAGCCGCTCGCGGAGCCGCGCGCAAAAGCGGGCAGCGGGGCTCAAGGGCGGCCGGGCCAGCGCGCGGAAGCGGTCGCGCAGGTAAGACCTTGTGATAGCAATGCGGCGTGGCCGGTCCTTCCGGAGCGCCGCCGTCGATGTCCGGTCCAGGGACGGCGCCAGCGCGTGCCTCGTCGGCCACGGCAAGCATCCTGCATGGGTACCGGGCATGACCCTGTGCGCCGGGGCCGATTGAATGCTCGCTGCGCTCGTCCTCGCTCCTCTGCTGGTCTTCCGCGGCAACGTCGCGCTCCTCGACGACGTGTACCGCAGCTTCCTCGACCTGCCCGCCAGCACCCGCGCCACCGACGACAATGCGCGGGAGATCGCCATCCGCGTCTCGCGCTTCCTGCACCGCGCCGGCTACGGCCTCGCCACCGTGCGCGGGCACGCCCGCGGCGAGCAGATCGTGCTCGACATCGACGAAGGCCGCCTGGACAAGATCATCTTCGTCGGCGGCGGCGCCTTCGAGACGCTCCGGCTGCAGTTGGAGCTGCACATGCAGCAGGACGTGTTCAACCGCTACGACCTCGAGCGCCAGCTCCGCGTGCTGGCGCGGCGCATGGGGCTCGCCGAGTTCGCCTACGAGGTCGTTCCCGTGCCCGGCGCACCGGTGCACGCGGATTCGGGCGGCGGCATCGACCCGATCGAGAAGTATTCGTTCGGCATGCTGCGGCCGGGCCGGCCCTACGAGCTGCACATCCTGGTCCAGCCCGGCGTCTTCCGTCCCGGCCTCTCGCCGGAGCTGGAGATCGACTCGGCGGAAGGCGGCGGGCTCGGGGCGACCTGGCACTCCGGCCGGCTCATCTTCGAGGACGACCGCTGGCAGGTGAGCGGGCGCGCGGCGGGCGCGCTGCGGCAGCGGCTGGACGGTACCGGCTCCGAGTTCGCCTTCACCCGCGCGCTGGGAGAGGCGGAGTACGACGCCCCCTCGATCGCCGGGGTCGTTCGTCCGTCGCTGCGCGCCCGGGCCGACCTCAGCGATCGGCAGCGCCCCGACCTGGGCCTGGAGAGCTTCAAGTTCACCACCCTGGACGCGGCGGCGCAGATCCTCTTCGTGCCCGGCCCGTACCTGCGCGCGTCGCTCGGCGCGGGAGTGGAGCGGCGGCTGCTCTATTCGGTGGAGCCGGGGCCGGGTGCGCTCTTCGGCCCCGCGTACCGGTTCGCCCAGACGCGCCAGTACGGCGAGGCGAGCCTCACCCTCACCTTCGACCCGGCGTCGCTGCGGCGCGACCGCCACCACCTGCTCTCGGTGACCGCCCGCGCCTATGCGGCGCCGCGCGCCGGCGAGGCGCGGACCGTGCACCTCTCGGCCGCGTACCAGAAGATGTTCGCCCTGGGGTGGAACGAGCTCTGGGTGGAGCTGCGCGGGATGTCGCGCACCGGATCGGTGCTCTTTCCCGAAGAGGGCTCGATCGGAGGCGAGGTGCTGCGCGGCCCCTTCGGATCCGAGTACGTGCGCAGGTACGCGGGCCTCCAGCTCGAGTACCGCTACTCGCTGGTCAGGGACGTGTTCAAGATCGGCCTCTTCCACAACCTCGCCGGTTTCGGCGTCATCGATCGCGCCACCAACCGGGACGACAAGCTGGGGCTCGCGAACGCGGTGGGCCTCGGGGCCCACGCGCTGATCATCGACGAGTTCCAGATGGACGCGTATTTCGGGGTGGGATGGTCCACCCACGCAAAGTTCGATACCGGTGCGGCGCTCGCGGTCCGGCAGGCGTTCTAGCAGGGCGTCAGTGCGAGGCGATGCGCAGATCGAGGGCGGCTGCGACTTCCCGCGCCTTGCCCTGCACCAGCTTCGTGTTGCGCGGCCCCATCCTGAGCAGGTGCTTCTCCACCGGGCCCAGCGACTCCAGCTTGTCGTCGGTGAAGCGGAAGTTCGCTCCCTTGGGCTCGAGCCTGGGAGGTTGGGTCAACACCTTCGCATCCACGATGCGCTGGAGGGCCTTGGCGAGGACGTCGTCGAACTTGCGGTCGGGATAGCCGAGCTTGTGGTAGGCGGTCACCAAGAGCGGATGCAGGTCGCGCAGCACCTGCGCGAAGCCCTTCGCGTCCACGGAGGCGATCACGTCCGCCACCCCGTCGTAGCGGGCGTAGTCCAGCCTGGGCGCGTTGCCCTGCGGCGCCACCTTGATGAAGTCGAGCTGGCGGCGTGGGCTCACGTCCTCGGCGACGTTGTCCACCACCACCACCCATCGGTCGAGCAGGTCGGAAGTGGCGAGCCACTGCGCCCACTCCGGGCGCGAGGAGAGCGCGGCGAGCTGCTTGCGGCCCTCCGCGTCGGTCTTCTCCGGCGGCGGCAGCGGCGCGTCGGGCTGCTGGGCGGCCGCCTGCGGCGCAGCGGCTGCCGGCGCCGCGGCTTCCGGTTTCGGACGGTGCAGGTAGAACGCCGAGCCCACCACCAGCGCCAGCGCAACCGCGGCCACGATCATCCAGAGCGATCGGTTCCTGTCCATGAACGCGGAACATTCGCACATCCGCGGGCATTTCGGTCGAAACTCAACGGGCCGGCGGATTTGCTCCCGACTGCAGGCGGGCGAGCCGGGCGCGGGCCTCCTTCAGCTCCGGCAGATCGGGGTCGGCCTTCGCCCAGGCGGAGAGGAAGCGGCGGGTGGCCTGCAGTGCGAGGGTGACCCTGCCGGTGCGCTCGAACAGCCCGGCGAGCTGGTGATCGGCCCGGGCGCGGAACATCCCCCCGTAGCCCGGGCCCGGCGCGCCCACCGCCGGGAAGATGGCCTGCGCCTGCTGGAGCGCGTCCATGGCCTTGCGGTCCTGGTTCGCGTTCATCCAGCAGTCGGCGAGTACGTAGGTGAGGAAGTCGCGGTAGGGCGACTTGTCCTCGATCTTCTTGAGCTGCGCGGCTGCGCCTGCCCAGTCTCCCGCGGCCCGCTTGCGGAACACCTCCACCGAATCCGCCGCCAGCGGGTCGCCCACGCTCTGCAGCGTGCGCGCGTAGGCGTCGACGTCGCCGAGCAGCGGGTAGACGAAGGCGAACATCGTCTCCGGCACGCCCCGCGCCACGGCGTCGCGGGCGATGCGCCGCGCGCCCTCGGCGTCGCGCAGGTAGAGGAAGCGCACCAGCGCGTCGGCCGCGAGGGCGACGGCTTCCGCCTCGCCGTCCTGCGCCTCGCGGGCATCGGCGGCGGCGTGCTCGAAGGCCGCGGCCGCCGCGCGCGCCCGCCCGCCCTGCACCAGGGTGCCGCCCAGCGTCATGTGCCCGAGCAGCCGGTCGCGGGCAGGACGCTCTCGATCGAGCAGCGGCGCAACCCTGGCTGCCGCGCCGTCCACGTCGAACTCCCAGGCCTGGAGCGCGGCCAGATCGGCGCTCGGAATCGGGCTGGCGGGAAAGAGCTCCGCGGCACGTTCGAAGGTCTGCCGCGCCTCCTGGAACAAGCCCACCGAGGCCTGGGCCCGGCCCAGGTGCCCCCAGGCCTCCGGGTCGTTGACGGTGCGGACGTAGTCGCGCGCCGCGGCCAGCATCGAATCGCCCTCGCCGGTGAGCTGGTAGGCCCAGATGAGGTGCTGGTGCGCCCGCTCCATCGAGGGGTCCAGCTTGAGCGCCGCGAGGAAGTCGGGGATGGCGTACTTCATGTAGCCGGCGTGGAAGATCACGTCGCCGAGCATGAATCCGCACTCCTTCTCCGACGGCCAGCGCTTCGCGCACTCCTGGTAGGCCTCGTACGCTTCCTGCCCGCGCGCGAACACGCTGCCGCGCACGCCCCGCGCCAGCAGCCGCTCCTTCTCCGGCAGCTTGCCCGCGAGCGCGCGCTCGATGGCCTCGCGCGCGCGGGGACCGTCGTGCTCCCACATGTACGCGTAGGCGAGGCCGTACCAGGCGAGCGCGAACCGCTTGTCGATCTCGAGCGCCGCGCGGAACTGATCCACCGCCCGCGCGAACTGCAGATGATCCACCGCCTCCTGGCCGCGGAAGTAGTGCTGGTAGGCGGCGAGGTTCGAGGTGGTCAGGTCCTCCACCGGCGCGCGCGGCTCGGGGGCCTTGTCGTTGAGCACGCGCCGCGCCGCCGCGGAGAGCTTGTCGATCAGCGGCGGCACCGAGTCCTTGCCCGCGGCCTTTTCCTGGAGCGCGGCCACGTACTCGTTGCTGCGGGGGTCGAGGATCTTGAGGTCGATGACGTAGAGCTGGTCGAATCGGTGGATGGCGGCGAGGAGCAGCGCCTGCGCAGCCGCCTTCTGCGCCACCTGCCGCCCCAGGCTCTCGTCGATGCGGTCGGCATCGCCGTGGCCGAGCTGGCGAAGCACGTCGAGCATGCGCGATCGGGTGAGCACGGAGAGCCGCTGCGACTGCTCCAGCGAGGTGATGAGCATGCCGGAGAGCCCGTCGAGGCCCTCGTCTCCGGTCTGGTTGTCGAAGTCCGCCACCGCCACCACCACCGGCGCCGGCGTGTGCAGCAGCGTCCACGCGCCGAGCGCGAGGGGCACGGCGGCCAGCGAAAGCGCCACGTAGAGGGCAGGGCCGTTCCGCCGCAGCCTGCGGCCGAGCCGCTGGAGGGGTCCCACCGGGCGGGCGCGCACCGGGTCGCCGTCGATCAGCCGCTGCAGCTCCTCCGCCAGCGCGTCCGCTCCGGGATAGCGCCGCGCCGGATCCTTCTCCAGGCACTTGAGCGCCACGCTCTCCACGTCGGCCGGCAGCCCCGCCACGTACTTGCGCGGCGGCACCGGCTCCTCGTGGAGCATGCGATATAGCGTCTGCAGCTGCGTGCCGCCGTCGAAGGGAGGGCGCAGCGTGAGCGCCTCGTAGAGGGTGGCGCCGAGGCCGTACACGTCGGTGCGCGCGTCCAGCCGGTGCAACTCGCCGTTCGCCTGCTCGGGCGCCATGTACTGGGGCGTCCCGAGCAGCATTCCCTGGACGGTGTCGCCGGGCGACTCGAGGTCGCGCGCGAGGCCGAAGTCGGTGACGAAGGGCCGGGGCCCCTCGGGGCGCTGCTCGATGAGGATGTTGACCGGCTTGATGTCGCGGTGCACGAGGCCCAGCCGGTGGGCCGCGTGCACCGCCAGGGCCACGTCGCGCAGCACCTCCAGCTTCTGCCGCAGCGTCATCTCGCGTGCGGCCTCGCGCAGCGTGCGGCCCTCGATGTACTGCATGGCGATGTAGGGCTCCTCGCCGATCCGCCCGACTTCGTAGACCTTGCACACGTTCGGGTGATCTACCCGCGCCTGCGCCTGCGCCTCGCGGAGGAAGCGCTTCTCCAGGCTTTCGTCGGCGCCGCGCAGGAACTTCAGCGCCACCGGCCGCTTCAGCTTGCGGTCGAACGCCTTGAAGACCTTGCCCATGCCGCCCGACCCGACCACCGCCTGGATCTCGTAGCGCTCCGACTGCTGGACCACCTGCACGTCGGGCGGGGTGGGTCGCGACCCGCCGGAATCCGCGCCCTGGGGCGGCGTGTCCGATTCCGGCCCCGCCTCCAGGGGACCTCCGTGCGGCTTCAGATCGGAAGGCGGCATCGGTTCGAGACTACAGCGAAAGCGGGGGGACGACAGCAAGGAGCAGATTGGCGGATGGCGACGGCATCCGCCTTCGGGCGGAGAGGGGCGGGCAGCTCCATTCGCGGTCAGCCCACCAGCCGCACCACCGCGCCGAAGGCTCCGGGCAGGGCTGCGACGGAACGGATGGCCTCGCGCCGCAGCGCCGGGCGGCGCGAGAGGGCCACCAGCGCATGGGCGGGCACGGCATAGTGCAGCCAGCGCCTGCGGACGCTGGCGTCGTACCTCCGCAGCGCCGGCCCCAGGTCCTGCGACAGGTCCTGTGGGAGCGCGTCCATCAACAGCGCCGACCCGGCGAACGCGAGCGAGAGGCCCTGGCCCGTGATCGCGTCCACGTAGCCCGCGGCATCGCCCAGGAGCGCCATGCGGTCCGTGTGGCGCGCGCGCACGCGCTGGAGCAGCGGGCCGGCGCCGCGCACCTGCGAGAGCGGCGCCGCGCCCCGGAGCCGCGCCTGCAGCGCGGGAAAGCGCGCCAGCAGTCCGTCGAAACCTTCCGCCATGTCTCCCTCGCGCAGGAACGCCACGTTCACCGACTGCGGCCCCACCGGCGTCACGTAGGCTTCCACTCCGGGCGTCCAGAACACCTCCACCATGTCGGTCCACGGCGCGAGCGCGAAGTGCCGCCGGAGGCCATAGCGCTGCGGCCGCGCATCCGCCGACTCCTCGAGGCCGGCGGCGCGGCGCAGGGGCGAGTGCAGGCCGTCGGCGGCGACCAGCAGCCGGGCGCGCAGCGTGCCGGATGCGGCCTTGACCTCGACGTGCTGCTGGTAAGCAGTGGCGGAGAGCACGGAGTCGTGGCGGAGCTCCGCGCCGCAGGCCCGCGCGAGCTCGCGCAGGTGCTGCGAGAGGAGGGTGCGGCGGATGCCCAGCCCGAACCCGGCGCGGAACCGCGCCTCGACCGTGCTGCCGTCTTCCTGCAGGTAGCGGATGCCGTGGAACTGGCTGCAGGCCTCGGGGGGAATGCGCGCTCCGAGCAACGAGAGCTCGCGCACGCCGGAGGGCATCAGCCCTTCGCCGCAGGCCTTGTCGGGCGGCTCGGCGCCGCGCTCCAGCAGCACGGTGCCGAAACCGCGCTGGGCGGAGCGGATGGCCGCCGCCAGCCCCGCAGGGCCGCCGCCGGCGATGAGCACGTCGTAGATCACGTGCGCGACCGCGCCCGCGAGAGCAGAGAGCGCGCGGTCTCCCTGGCGATGTGGAGCAGCGTCACGGCATCGGGCGGGCGCAGCTCGCCGGCCTCGAGCTGCCGCTGCGCCTCGAAGCGCCGGAGCTTGCCGCTGGAGGTGCGCGGCAGCGTGCCCGGGGCGAGCAGGCGCACCTCGTGCGGCCGGACGCCGGTGCGCTCGGCGACGCGGGCGCGGATCTGCTCGGCGTCCGCGGGGCCGTCGGTCTCCACCAGCAAGGCAAGCTCCTCGCCTTCGGAGGTGCCGGCCGGCACCGCGGCGACGCACCCGGGGCGCACCCCGGCCATGCCGTCCAGCGCCTCCTCGAACTCCTGCGGCGCGTGGTTCTTGCCCCGCAGGATGATCACGTCCTTGGCCCGGCCGGAGACGAACAGCTCTTCGCCGTCCACGAAGCCCAGGTCTCCGGTGTCGAGCCACCCGTCGCGCAGCACCTGGCGGGTGGCGGCCTCGTCGCCGTAGTAACCCCGCATCACCGAGGGGCCACGCACGAAGATGCGCCCTTCGCGCACGTCCAGCTCGACTCCCGGCAGCGGCCTGCCCACCGAGGAGAGCTCGCGCCCGGCCCTCCGCAGCGAGCGCGGGCCGCGCCCCGGCGGCGTGAAGGTGACCGCCAGCGAGGCCTCGGAAAGCCCGTACACCGGCATCAGCGCGCGCCCGTCGAAGCCGTGGCGCGAGAAGCGCTGCGCGAAGCGGTCCAGCACCGCCGGGGCCACCGGCTCGGCGCCGTTGAGGGCGAATCTCCACGAGGAGAGATCGACTCCGGCGAGCTCGTCCTCGTGGAAGCGCCGCAGGCAGAGGCCGTAGGCGAAGTTGGGCGCCACCGAGATGGTGGCGCGCTTGCGCGAGATGGCGCGCAGCCAGAGCGAAGGGCGGGCGAGGAACAGCTCGGGCGGGATCAGCGTGAGCGGGCCCGGCCGCGCCACCGCGAGCAGGAGGCAGCCGATCAGTCCCATGTCGTGGTAGAGCGGCAGCCAGGAGACGCCGGCCTGCGCGTCGTCGGGCGGCAGGATGGTCTCGATGGCGGCCACGTTGGCGAGCAGGTTCTCGTGGGTGAGCGCCACCGGCTTGGGATCCACCGTGGTGCCCGACGAGAACTGGATCAGCGCCAGGTCCCCTGGATGCGCCCGCTCCGCGAGCGGCGCGCCCTGCGGCACCGCGCGCAGGCCGAGCGGCGGCCGGGCCTGCGCCAGCGCCACGCCGAGCAGGCGCGAGACGCGCGAATCGCTCAGCACCACGCTCGCGCCGGAGGCGACCAGCGTGCGCGCGGTGCGGCGGTGGAACTCCTCCAGCCGGCCGAGGCGCACCGGCGGGTAGAGCGGCACCGGGACCGCGCCCGCCAGCACCGCCCCGAAGAACGCGTCCATGAACGCGGGGCCGGTGGGCAGCACGATGGCCACCCGGTCGCCCCGCCCGACGCCCAGCTCGCGCAGCCCCCCGGCGGCGCGGCAGGCCCGGGCGTAGAGCTCGGCAAAGGAGAACGCCGTCTCGCGCTCCTTCGCGTCCAGGAAGGTGAGCCCGAGGGCCGAGGAGGCGGCGCTCTCCAGCGCCTCGCCCACCGTGGCATGCCGCGGCCGCAGGGGCGGCCCGCCGCTCAGCATGGGGCCTCGCCGCGGCGGCGCAGCACCAGCGCCGCCAGGTCGTTGACGGTGCGGACCGCGGCGGCATCCTCCTCTTCCAGCGCGACCCGGAACCGGTCTTCCAGTCCAACGACCAGCGTGAGCAGCCCCACCGAGTCGAGCTGCAGATCCGCGATCAGGTCGTCGTCGGGCAGCGGGTCGCGCCCGATGCCCAGCTCCTCGCGCAGCACGCGGCGGATCTCGCGCAGCACCTCATCCATGAGGGATGAACCTCGGCACGCCTGCGAACGCCCGCTCCCAGTCGCTGCCCAGGGCACGCTCCTCGGCGCGGATGCGGACGCGGAGGAGCGCGGCGTTGAGCGCGGAGAACACGGCGGCGGTGATCCAGGCGCCGTGGGCGAGCGGAAGGAAGAGCATCTCGGTGGCCACCGCGAGGTAGTTGGGATGGCGCAGCAAGCGGTAGGGGCCCTTTCGCACCGGGGTGTCGCCGGGCACGACGATGATGCGGACGTTCCAGCGCCAGCCGAGCGACGCGATCGCCCACCAGCGCAGGGTCTGCGCCAGCACCGCGAGCGCCGCCGCGGCGAACCCCGCCGCGCCGGGGAAGGGACGGTCCAGGAGCAGTACCTCCGCCGCGCAGGCGGGAAGGAAGGCCGCGTGCACCGCGGCCATGGCGCGGAAGTGCATCGCGCCGCTCTCCACCCCGCCGCGGGCGCAGGCGATGCGCGCGTTGCGCCGCGAGAGCCACAGCTCGGCCAGGCGCTCCGCGCCGAAGAGGCCCAGCAGCGCGAGGTACGCCGCTACCATTGCAGCAGCACCAGCTCGGAGCAGAACCCTGGGCCCATGGCGAGGAGGAGGCCGCGGTCTCCGGCGCGCGGCTCGCCGGATGCGAGCAGGTCCGAGAGCACGAAGAGGACCGATGCCGAGGAGAGGTTGCCGACCTGCTGGAGCGAGTCCCAGCTCCGCTGCAGGGCGGAGCGGGGCAGCTCCAGCGCCTCCTCGAACGCCTCCAGCACCTTGGGGCCGCCGGTGTGGCAGAGGAAGTGCGCGATGTCGGAGCGGCGCAGGCCCTGATCGCCGAGGAACCGGTCCACGTCGCCGCGCAACCGCTCGCGCACGAGCTGCGGCACGCCCGGCGAGAGCACCACCTTGAACCCGGAGTCCACCACGTCCCAGCCCATCACCCGCTCGGTGCCCGGATAGAAGACCGACCGCGTGGCGAGGATGCGCGGGCCGCGTTCCCGCGCGCCGCCGTCCAGCACCGCCGCGGCAGCCCCGTCGCCGAAGAGCCCGCTGGCGATGATGTTGGGAATGGAGAGGTCCTCGCGCTGCAGCGTGAGCGAGCACAGCTCCACCGAGAGCAGGACGGCCACCTCGCCGCGCGCGGAGCGGAGCACGTCGGAGACGCGGGCAAGCCCGGCCGCGCCCGCCACGCAGCCCAGCCCGAAGAGGGGAGAGCGCTTGACGTCGGCGCGCAGCCCGAGCGGCTCGACCATGCGCGCGTCGATCGATGGGGTCGCGATGCCTGTGACGGTGACGAAGAAGAGGTGGTCCACCTGCGCAGGTGCGACGTCGGCCGCGAGCAGGGCCTTGCGCACCGCCTCCGCCCCCAGCTCGGCCGCGACCCGCGTCCAGGCGGAGTTGCGCGCGGCGAAGCCCTGCAGCGCGGCGTACTCTTCGAGGGGCAGCGCCAGGTGCCGCCCCCCCACCCGCACCGCGCGGTGAAGCTGCTCCAGCCGCTGCAGGTTGAAGTGCTGCTGCCCCCAGAGCGCGCGGAAGGCCGCGAGCAGCTTCTCCTGCTCGACGAAGTGCCGCGGCAGCGCCCGTTCCACCGAGAGGATGCGCGGGGCCATTGCGGGTGCGATGTCGCGCGCGCCGGCAGGGTTCACTTCGGCAGCTCCAGCGGCAGGATGAAGCGCACCTCGGCCTGGCCGCCGGCGAGCAGCCGCAGCGGCACGCGGAACGAGTTCTGCACCGGCCAGCAGGCGGCGTGATCGCGAGCGTCGCAGGCCACCGTCCTCACCGTGACGATCAGCTCCGACTCCACGTCCGCGTCATGTCCGGCGTGGGCCCGGAGCTCCACGCCCTGCCGCCTGCCGCCGGCCGACTGGCCGCGCGCGAGCTCCGGGGTGACGTGGAGCAGGTCGCTGCGGCGGGAAACCTCCAGGGCCACGCTGAAGGGTGCGCCCTCCGACAGCTCGAACCCCTCCGGGGCGGCGAGCTCGAGCAGGAGCTTGCCGTCCCCGGGAGCGAGCCCGACGCCCGCCGGAGCATCCAGCAGGGCGGTGAACCAGCCCGCGCCGCTGGCCCGCTGCGGAGCCTCTGCTGCGGCAGCGGCTCCCCGCTGCGGCTCGGGCGCGCCCGAGACGGGGAGCTCGCGAGCCCGCGCTCCGTCGGCGGAGACCACCATCAGCCGGTGGTGGTTGGTGTCCGCCACCAGCACCTGGCCGTCGGGCAGCACGGCAAGGCCTCCGGGCTGCTCCAGCTCGCCGGAGTAGAACGGCTCCAGGCGCAGGCCGTCGGGCGAGAAGCGCTTGAGCTTGTCGTTGTAGGTGTCCGCGACCAAGAGGCCCGAGGAGCGGGTGGCCGCGACCGCCAGCGGGTGCTGCAGCATGCCGGGCTCGATCTTGCCCGTCTTGTCGCCGAAGTCGAAGAGGCCGGGGCCGCCGCAGAGCGAGTAGATCTTCCGCGTCTTCAGATCGATGGCGCGCACGCCGCTGGACTCGCTGTCGGCCACGTAGAGCACGTCGCCCTGCAGCGAGAGACCGCTGGGCTGCGCCATGGCGGCCTCGAGGCCGGGGCCGTCGATCTGCGCCTCGCGCCCGTTCCCCGCCAGCGGCTCGATGAAGCCGCCCTCCACGCGCGCCACCTGGTGCGACCCGGCGAGCGCCACGTACAGCTCGCTGCCGCGGATGGCCACGTCCCACGGCGAGCGCAGCGCCGTCTCCAGCGCCGGGGACCGCTGCAGCAGCGGCGCGCGGCCCAGCTCGCCCGTGCCCGCCACCCGCGACAAGGTCTTCCCGCGCAGGTCGGCGCGGGCCACCACGTGCGCCCGGGCGTCGGCGATGAAGAGCGCGTCGCCCTGCACCGCCAGGCCCTGCGGGTCGTCGAGGGCACAGGCGGCGAAGGGTCCCTCGCGAAATCCGCGCAGGCCGCTGCCGATGGTCTCGCGCACGACGCCGTCGGAGTCGAGGGCCAGCACGCGGTGGTGGCCGGAATCGGCCACCCAGATGCGCTCGTTTCCCACCGCCACCTTGCCCGGGTACAGGAGGGGAAGCTCCGGCTCGGCGGAGCGGCGGGCGGCGTGGAAGGGCTCGCGCGCGAGCGTGCCGCTGGCGCGCCCCTCGTCGAGCTGCCTCTGCACGAAGGCCTCGAGCACGGCAGGATCCGGCTCGCCCGGCGCCACCGCCGCCAGCGTCCCGTCGGGCCGGATCACCACCAGGGTCGGCCAGCTCCGCACCGCGTACGCCGACCAGATGCGCATCTCGCTGTCCACCGCCACGGGATGCGAGACGCCGTAGCGCCGCATCGCCGCGAGGATGTGCGGGTCGTCCTTCTCCGCGTCGAACTTGGCGGAGTGCACGCCGATGACCACCAGCGGGTCTGCGGCGTGCCGCTCCTCCAGGTCGCGGAGCACCGGCAGGACGTGCATGCAGTTGATGCAGCAGTAGGTCCAGAAATCGAGCACCACCACCTGGCCGCGCAGGTCGCGGATGGAGAGCGGCCGATCGGCGTTCAGCCAGGCGGTGGCGGAGGTGAGATCGGGGGCGTGGATGCGCTCGCGCACGCTGGCAAATGGCGCACAGGATCGCTCCTGCCGCAAGCCCGCAGATCAGCGAACGCCGACTTGCACGCCGGGCAGGGAGCCGGCGAATCCCGGGCCGAACGCGAGCGAAGGCGTCCAGGCGCCGGGCTTCGGCGTTCCCGCGAGCACCCGCCTGACGCACTCGAGGGCCGCGTCCGCGGTCAGCGTGTAGCCTTCGGGCGTCGACAGGGTCATCTCCACCGATCGGCCGTCGTCGCTGGCGCGGCCCCAGAGCTGCGAGGCGCCGGCGGCGCGCTCCGCCGCGTCCGGGCCGCGCACGGCGCGCTCGATGCGCGACTTGAGGAACTTCTGCACCGGCGAGAAGCCGAGCAGCGGCGCCGCCACCGAGCCCAGGCGGGCAGCGCGGATGACCGCCGGGCTCGCCGCCATGAAGACGGTGATGTCGGGAATGCCGGTGCTGCGGAAGGCGGTGGCGACGTCGCCCCAGGGCACCGACATGGCGGAGCGCGTCTTGTCCGCGAAGGGGATCTCCCGCACCTGGTACGCGGAGGGTACGGGCACGAGCTTGCCGCCGCGCCGGACCACGCCGCCGCGGGGCAGCGACTCGAGGGTGGTCTTGAGGGTGCCCGGGCTCGCGCGTCCCAGCGCCGCGAAGGCGAGCTCCAGCCGGGTTGCGGAAGGCAGCCGCTCCTTGAGCAGCGCCGCGAGGCAGTCGCTGGGCACCACGTCGAAGCCCACCCCCGGAAGCAGCACCACGCCGCGCTCCCTCGCCTCGGCGTCCCGCTCCAGCACGGCTTCGAAGACCTGGAACTCGCCGGTGATGTCGAGGTAGTGCGCGCCGGAGCGCAGGCAGGCGTCCACCATCGGGCGGCTGGTGGCCGAGAACGGGCCGGCGCAGAGCAGCACCAGCTTCACGTCGCGCAGGTCGGGCCGCTCCACCCCGAACGCGCGCCAGGGCAGGCCCAGCCGCTCGGCCAGGGGCCGCACCTTGTCTGCGGCGCGTCCGGCGAGGATGGGAGCGAGGCCGCGCTCGCGCGCGAGCTCCGCGATGATCCGGCCGGTGTAGCCGTTGGCGCCGTAGAGCAGGAAAGCCATGCGCCCTTGTACGCGCTACAGCATCTCCTTGCCCGCTTTCGTGTTGACCGCGGCGCGCAGCGCGGCCAGGTCGCGCTCCTCCGGCCTCCACTCGCCCAGGTGCGAAAGGCGGCGCAGCGCGAACCGGTGCGCCGCCGCCACCACCGAGGGGTCGTTGCCGTTGGTGGGGCGCGGCGCGTCGGTGCGCGCCAGCTTGGTGGTCTCGTGGCGGTGATGGGGGTCCACCTTGCCTTCGGCGTTGACGCGGATCTTCGAGAACCAGACCCGGGCCACGGTGGCGGGCTTGCGCTTCTGCAGCTCGAGCGACATGCCGATACAGCGGACGAACCCGTCTCCGTCGTGGGCCAGCGCGCGCTCGCCCACGAGGAACCGCTGCATCGAAGGGTTGGAGATCCGCCGGAGCTCGCCCGGCGCCGTCCGTTGGAAGAACCAGAGCGTCCTGCGCTGCATGACAGGTGCGTACCATGCACCTCGCGCCCGGCTGCAGCGCCGCACGCGCTGCCTGTTCAGCGACCGACAGCCTCCTCGATGAGTCCGCGCAGGAGCGAACGGTGGCAGCGCGCGTCATCCTCGCATGCGCTGGAGCAGAGCAGGGTGAGGGTCTCGCCGCGGCGCACCCGCTCCGCGAGCGCCTCGATGCGCGCCGTTTGTTCCTTCATTTCCTGCAGATAGCGTTGCCGGTACTCGTCCCAGTCGATCTCGCGCCCCCTCTTTGCGTACGCGTCGGCGTGGAGATCGCGGCTCGGGCCCAGATTCGCGTCCCACTCATCCCACGTCTCCTCCTCCTTGCGCACCCCGCGCGGCCGGTAGCGGGAGATCAGCAGGCGCAGGCCATCCCCCGGTAAACGGCGGTCATTCCAGCGGCGGGTGCGGACCAGCATGGTGTGGGTGTTGTACCTCGATCATTTACCGCACGAATGAATCTTCTCAGCCGCCCTTTCCTGAGGTACTTTCGCATCCTTCCGGGAGAAATGCATTGTCCCCGCCTCGCCTCCTCGTCATCGCCGACCCCAGGGTGCTTCCGACGCTCACCAGCGGCCTCCGCGAAGGGGGCCGGTTCGAGGTGACCGCGATGCCGCTTTCCGACGCGGCGGCGGTGCAGGCGGCGGCGGACGGCGCGGATGCCGTGGCGCTTTTCTACGGCGCCCCCGGGGCGTCCTTGCCTTCGGCGCTCCAGGCGCTCGCCCCGCGCGTCCGGCAGCGCGGTGGCCGACTGGTGGCGGTGCTGCAGCGGGACCAGGCCGCGCAGCGTGACGAGTGCTTCCGGGCCGGCGCCAGCGACCTGCTCTTCATGCCCATGCCGAAGGAGCAGTTCGTCAGCCGGCTGGAAGGGTCGGTGGGTCTCGCCTGGAATTGCCAGGGCGGTTCGGCGTCCCCGGTGGCGGTGGCCACGCGCAGCGCCGCCTCCAGGGTGGATCAGGCCACCGTGTGCCCTTCCGGCATCGAGGCCTCTTCCGAGTTGCCGCTCAAGGCGGGCGAGACCGTGCGCCTCTCCTGGGGCGGGTTCCAGAGTTGGGGGCTGGTGGTGCGGGGATCGCCCTCGGCCCAGATCCGCTTCGCCGGACTCGCGCCGGACGAAGAGGTGAGGATTCACGACTGGCTCAAGTCCGCGGGCGCCGCTGCGGCAGCGCCGGGCCCGCGTCCGCCGCTCGCTCCGCCTCGGGCAAAGGCGGCTCCCACGCCTCCGGGCGGGAGCCCCCCGGTGATGGCCGCGGCGCACGTCCCGCTTGCGCCGCCCGCGGCCAATGAGCCGCCGCCTCCGGCGGCTGCGATCAACGGCACCCCCACGGCGCGCAGCGCGCCCGCCGCCGGCCCGCCTCCGGGATTCGCCGATCGGCATGCCGCTCGCGAGAGCCGTTCGCGCATCACGCCGGTCGGATCCGCGCGCGCCGCACCCAAGGCCGCGGAAGCGGTGGACGGCACCGACCTGCCCCTGGCCGCGCTCCTCGATGCGGAGTCCGCTCCCGAGGCAGCGGCTCCCCAGCCCCCACCCGGCCTTCCCTGGCCGACGCCGATCTCGCTCGCCGACGCGCGCTCCGCCGGAATGCAGGTCCTCGCCGGCGAAGCCGTCGCTCCCGCCGCCCCCCACGTGGCGGCCTCGGCAAGGAAGATCGCCGGCATGCTCAGCGCCGGCGAGCGCGCGTCGATCGAGAGCAAGGGCCCGGAGTCGCACTTCTCCGATGCGCTCGCGGCCCGCGTCGCGCTCGACGCTGCGGCCTCGGAGGCGCTGCGCCTCTCCGCTTCCGGACAGGGCGCCACGGTGGACGCCGCCGCGGTGGCCTCGATCACCCGCATCGCCGACGAGGCGGCTGCGCGCCTGCAGAAAGAGGCGAACGCGGCCATCGCGCAGGGCGAGGTGGAGAGCCTGCAGCTCATCACCGCCGCCAGCGCCGCGTTGAGCCGCGATCTGCTCAACTTCAAGGAGACCGCCGCGCGGCTGCGCGGCCTCGCGACCGCGCCGCGCCTGGGAGCGGGCGCGCTGGATCCCGACGTGGTGCTGCCCGGCCAGCAGCCGCGGCCGCGGCCCCTACCCGGCGCGCAGGGCCCGGCGCCGGTGAAACCGGAACTGCGCGATTTCCAGGGGCTCGAAGAGGTCCACGGCCGGGGCAAGAAGCTGCTCGCGGGCCTGGTCTTCGCCGCCTTCGTCGCGACCGCCGGCTATGCGCTCTTCTTCGGCGTTCCCCGCCGGAGCGAGATCGATCCCCAGCGCGCCGGCGCGGCCGTGGAGCGCGTCGAAACCTCCGGCCCGTCCGCCATCGTCACCGTCAAGCCCGAGTGGGCCGCTTCCGCTCCCAGCCAGGTCAGTCCGCTGCTGGCCGCCCTGCGCGAGCGCGGCGTCAAGCGCGCGCTGCTCGTCCTCAAGGACGGCAAGATGGTCGGGACGCTGGACGTGGCAACCGGCAAGCTGGTGTTGAACCAGCCGCCCGCAGGCCGCTGAACGCGATCAGAATCCGGTGGGGACCTCGACGGGGTCGTCCGAGCTTCCGCTGCCGTGGAACGTCTCCTGATACTGGTAGTTGCCGGTGAGGCCGCCCAGGCAGGCGTCCTCCGGCCCGAAGCCAGGGAACGATCCGCAGGCGAAGAAGGTCACGTCGGTCACCTTGCCGCCAACGGCCGCCCCGAGCTGGTACCAGTACCGCATCCGGACGCCCCCCTCGAAGGCGAAGGGAACCTCCGTCCAACCCACCCGGGTGGAGTCCCAGGCTGCGGGCTGGCCGACCGGAGCCAGCGCCGGGTCGGGGTTGATGTCGCTGGGAATTGCGTTGTTGAGCATCGTCTCGCGCGTCGCGAAGGTGCCCTGGGAGTCGTAGACGGCCTTGAAGTGCGCCTTGAACTTGGCCAGCACGTCCAGCATCTCGGTGCGGTGCGAACGGGCCGTGATCCGCTGGTAGCCCGGGATCGCAATGGCGCAGAGGATGCCGATGATGCTGACCACGAGCATCAGCTCGATCATGGTGAAACCGCGATGGTGGCGACGCGAGAACTTGCCCATGGAGGCATTCTGGACCGACTCGCCTCCGGCCAGCAACATCCCGGGGGGCGGCTACATCGTCCTACTTCTTCCGCGCGGAGAGCAGGTCGGCCGGCAAGACCGCGCCGTTCCCGAACTTTTCAGTGATTGCGTCGAGTGACCGGTTGAGTCGATCCCGCTTTTTTCTGTCATTGTCAAACAGCCCCAATTGCGATGTAGCTGTACCAAGCTCGCCCGCGTGGACTCCGGTGAGTCGGATGGGGTGCGCGTCCACCTTCCCCAGCAGGCGGAGCGCCGTACGGTAGATTTCCGCCGAATCGTCGGTCGGGAAGGGCAGCGTCTCCTGCCGGGTCACCACGCGGAAGTCGGCGTACTTGACCTTGAGGTGCACCGAGCGCGCCTTCACGCCCGCCCGCCGCAGCCGCGCCCCCACCCGGAGCGCCTGCTCGTGGATGAAGGGGTGGAGATCCTCGCCTTCCAGATCCTCCTCGAAGGTCTCCTCCGCTCCGATGCTCCTGGCCTCGAGGTCCGGCTCCACCTCGCGCTCGTCGATGCCGTTGGCGAGATCGTGCAGCCAGGGCCCCAGCGACCCGAGCTGCGCCGCAAGATATGCGCGGTCTGCGCGCGCCACTTCGCCGATCTTCCGCAGTCCCAGGCGCTGGAGCTGCTCGTCGGTGCGCGGGCCCACGCCCCACAACCGCGAGGCGGGGAGCGGCGCGAGGAACTCGCGCACCTGGCCGCGCGGCACCTCGAGGAGCCCGTCGGGCTTGCACAGGTCGGAGGCGATCTTCGCCGCGAACTTCACCTCGGCGATCCCGACGCTCGCGGTGAGCCGGGTCTGGGCGCGGATGCGCTCGCGGATCGCGCGCGCCTGGGCGGGCGCGGGGCCGAGCAGCCTCTGCGAGCGGGTCACGTCGAGGAACGCCTCGTCGAGCGAGAGGCCCTCCACCTCGGGAGTGAAGGAGTGGAAGATGGCGAAGACCTGGTCGCTCACCTGCGAGTACTTCTCGAAGTCGGGCGGCACCACGACGAGCTGCGGGCAGAGGCGGAGCGCCCGCGCCATGGGCAGGGCCGAGCGCACCCCGAACCGCCGCGCCTCGTAGCTCGCCGCGCAGACCACTCCCCTGCGCGAGGAGCCGCCCACCGCCACCGGCTTGCCGCGCAGGCCCGGGTCGTCGCGCTGCTCCACCGACGCGTAGAAGGCGTCCATGTCGACGTGCAGGATGGCCCGGTCCACGGGCGGGCAGTGTACGTCACCAGGGACGCGAAGCGCCGTCCGGCGATCGCGCCCGGGCGTATTTTCGGCCCGCGCCGGAGTAGGATCGCGCCATGCTCGCGGCGATGGAGAACCGGGTGCGCCGGTGGCTGCACGGGCGCGACCTGGCGGTGTGGTACGCGCCGGAGTACCGGTTCCCCTTGAGCGCGCTGGAGGCCCGAACCGGGTTCGAGCCGCGGCGCGCCGACTTCGTGCTCTGGTTCCTCTTCGAACGCCACGCGCTCGGCCGCAGGAACCTGCGCGCGCCGCGGCGCGCCGAGTACCACGAGCTGGCGCGCGTCCACACCCCGGAGCTGCTCGACTCGCTGGGAAGGCCGGAGACGCTCGCGCGGGTGTGGAGCCTGGACCCGAGCGACGTTCCGGTGGACGAGACCATGAACACCATCCGCCTCGCCTGCGGCGCCACCATCGACGCGGCGAGGGAGCTGCTCTCCGCCGAGAACCCGCGCAGCGTGGGCCGGCGGGCGCTCAACCTGCTCGGCGGCTTCCACCATGCGAGGCCGGACGTCGCGGGCGGGAACTGCCCCGTCAACGACGTCGCGGTGGCGGTGGCGGCGGTGCGCGCCGACGGGTTCAAGGGCCGCGTGCTGGTGCTCGATCTCGACGCGCATCCGCCCGACGGCACCGCCGCCTGCCTCGCGGCGGATCCGTCGTGCTGGATCGGCTCCATCTCCGGGTCGCGGTGGAACGCGCTGCCCGAGACGGTGGACGAGACCGTCCTGCCCGAGCGCGCGGGCGACGGCGCATACCTCGCGGCGCTCGATGCGCTGCTCGCGCGCATGCCGCGGGGCGAGCTGGCGTTCGTGCTCGCAGGGGGCGACGTGCTCGCCCAGGACCCGGTGGGGCGGCTCGGGCTCACCCTGGAGGGCTGCCGCGCCCGCGACCTGCGCGTGGTCGATGCCCTCTTGCGCGTGCCGTCGCTCTGGTTGCCGGCGGGAGGCTACTCGCCCCTGGCCTGGCGGGTGCTCGCAGGCAGCGGCCTTGCCCTCGGCATCCGCAGCCGCGCGCCGGTGCCGGAGGACTACGACCCGCTCGTGTCCAGGTTCTCCGCCATCGCCAGCAGCCTGACCGCCCACGATCTGGGAGAGCCGGACACCGGCATGGACGAGGTGGCCGAGCAGCTCGGCATCTCCACGCCGCGCCGCCGCCTGCTGCTCGAGTTCTACAGCGCCGAAGGGCTGGAGCACGCGCTCCACCGCTACGGCGTGCTCGGCGAGCTGAGGCGCATGGGCTACGGCCCGTTCCGGGCCGAGCTGCACAGGGAAGGCGTGGGACAGAGCGCGCGGCTGGTGGACGCTCCCAGCGGCCAGACCCTCATCGAGGTGGTGCTGGAGCGCGCCGAGGTGGCGGGAGCGCGCGTGCTCTACGTCCACTGGCTCACTCTGCGCAACCCCCGAGCGCGCTTCTCGGCGGAGCGGCCGGCGCTGCCGGGACAGGACGTGCCCGGGCTGGGTCTCGCGCGGGAGATCGAGGAGCTGCTCCTGCGCATGGCGGCGCGGCTCGGGCTGGAAGGGATCGCGTTCCGTCCCTCCGCCTATCATCTCGCCTTCGCCGGGCGCGCGACGCTGAGGTTCGTGGACCCGGCGCGGCAGGGCCGGTTCGAGGCGCTGGTGGACCTGCTCTCGGAGCTGCCGCTCCTGGAAGCAACCCGCGCGGTGGCGGAGAAACGCGTGCGCCTGGACGGCGAGCCTTACGCCTGGGAAGCGGACGAGATGGTGAAGTGGCTGCAGCCGCGGCCCGACGACCGGCCGGCCATCGACGCGGCACGCGCCGCCGCCCGCTTCACGCTGTCGTGAGCAGATCCTGGAGGTGCTGCCAGCGCGCGTAGAGCCGGTCCACTTCCGCCGCGCTCTCGTCGAGCTGCCGCTGCAGCGCGGGCACCTGCTGCGGCGTCTCGCCGTAGGTCCGCGGGTCCGCCAGCGCGCGCTCCGCCTCCTGCCGCCGCGCCTCCGCCGCCTCGATCAGCGCCTCCATCGACTCCAGCTCGCGCTGCTCCTTGAAGGTGAGCTTGCCGGGCTTTCGCGGCGCCGGCGGCTTTTCCCGCGCGACCTTCTGCGGCGCCGCGGCGGGAGCGGCCTTCTCCTGCCGCAGGGCGAGGTAGGTCTCGTAGTTTCCCGGGTAGCGGATCGCGTGCCCCGCCTCGTCGAAGGCGAGGATGCCCGTCGCCACCTTGTCGAGGAAATAGCGGTCGTGGGTGACCAGGAGGACGCTGCCGCCGAACTCGAGGAGGAGCCGCTCCAGCACGTTGAGCGTGACGAGGTCCAGGTCGTTGGTGGGCTCGTCCAGCGCCAGGAGATTCGCCCCGCGCAGGAAGAGCCGCGCGAGCAGGAGGCGGTTGCGCTCTCCTCCCGAGAGCGCCCTCACCAGCATTTTCTGCATGGGCACGGGGAAGAGCAGGTCTTCGAGGTAGTCGCGCAGCGCCACCCGGCGCCCGCCCAGCTCGACGAAGTCCTCGCTGCGGCGCACGTCGCCCGCGATGCGCTCGCCGAGCGCGCTCTCGTAGACCGTCCACTCCGGATCGAGCTGGGCGCGCTGCTGATCGTAGTAGGCGATGCGGGTGTTCTTGCCGGCGATCACCTCGCCGGAGTCCGGCGCGAGCTCGCCGAGCAGCATGCGCAGGAAGGTGGTCTTGCCCGCGCCGTTGCGGCCGACGATGCCGATGCGCTCGCCGCGCTGTACGATCAGGCTGACGCCGTCCACCACGCGGCGGCCGCCCCAGGCCTTGGCCACCGCGCGCGCCTCCAGGACGGTATGCCCGAGCCGCGGCGCCGCGGCGGTCTGCAGGGCGGCGGTGCGCGCCGGGGCGAGGCCCTTCTCCGCGATCAGCCTGCGCGCGCGCTCGATGCGCGACCGGCTCTTGGTGCGGCGCGCCTCCACGCCCCGCCGCAGCCAGGCCACCTCCTGCGCGATCCAGCGCTCGCGCTTGTGCTGCTGCTGCTCCGCCTGCTCCTGCGCGATGGCCCTCTGCTCCAGGTAAGCCTCGTAGTTGCCGGGATAGGAGACCAGCCCTTCGCCGGGCTGCAGCTCGACGATGCGATCCACCAGGTCGTCGAGGAAGTAGCGATCGTGGGTGACGAGCAGGAGCGCGCCGGAAAGGCCATCCAGCTCCTCCTCGAGCCAGTCCACCGTGTCCGCGTCGAGGTGGTTGGTGGGCTCGTCGAGCATCAGCAGATCCGGCCGGGTCAAGAGGGCCCGCGCCACCGCAACCCGCTTGCGCGCCCCGCCGGACAGCTCGTCGATGGGGCGGTCCCAGTCCTTCACGCCGAGGCGGTCGAGCATGGCGCGCGCCTCGTGCAGGGGGTTTCCGGCCGAGAGCTCGGACTCGGGGGTGGCGCCGGGAGTGAAGGTGGGCTCCTGCGGCAGCCAGGTGATCCGGGCGCCGCGGCGTGTCTGGAGCGTGCCCGCGTCCGGCTGGGCGGCGCCTGCCAGGATTCGCATCAGCGACGACTTGCCCGAGCCGTTGACCCCGATGAGGCCGACCCGCTCGCCCTCTTCGATCACCAGCGAGAGGCCGCGGAAGATGGCGCGGCTACCGAAGGAGAGCGATACGCCGGCGGCGCGGAGCAGGGTCACGAGGTCGTTCTAGCTGTTCTTGGGCCGGCGGCCTGCTTTTTCGCCAGAAGCCAGGGCCCGTGCCGGTTTCGCGCATGCGAGTTGGTCGTCGTGCACGCGCCGGGCCCGCTTGGGCCGCGACGGTCATGTGTTGCCACGCCGGCGCCGCCGGGCCTGTCAGGGGCCGGCACGATACTGCGCGCATGACCACGACTGCACGCGTTCAGGCAGGCCGGCTCGCGGACTCCTCCGCCGCGAGCGGGCCGAGATGGCGGAGTTCCTTCTCGCTCTCGCGGAGTTCGACGAGCAGCGGGGATGGCTCGGGCTCGGGTACTCGAGGGTCTTCCAGCGGTCGAAGAGGGACGCGATGGCGCTCGCGGCAGCGCTGCAGCCTTCGGCCGCGCCGCATCGCGACGTGATCACGGCCGCAGGCCCGGTCGCGACGGCGCTGCGGGGTCGGCCTCGCCACAACGACCTGGCGGCGAGGCGGGCATTTGGCGACGAATGGATGAACCGGTTCACAGGCGACCCCGCGAGGCCGAAGCGACGGTTGGGATCGTGATGCCGCTGGCCGCCGCTCACGGTTGGGTCAAGCGCTTGCGGCACCCTCACGCGTCGCGGTCGCCGTACCGTTTCAACAACTGAAGACCAGGCGCCCTTGACCGACAGGCATCGCCGCTATGGCGTTGCGGTCGTGTGCCGCCCGCGGAAGAAGCCGAGGATGAAGAGGATCAGCCCGGCGATCAGCGCCACGTGGATGAGGCCGGTCGTGACCTTGAAGGCGAGGCCGATGACCCAGATGACGATGAGCAGCGCGCCGAGGAACCAGAGCATGTGTGACCTCCTGAGGCGCAAGGTAGGCCTCCGACTGCGGCACGGCCTGCCTGGCCGTCCGAAGGGCGGGACCTGCGGGAACGCGGTTCAGGGCAGGTCGATGCGCACGATCGAGTGGTAGGGAAGGACGGTCCGCTTCCCGTCGTCCAGCCTGAGTACCACGGTGTAGCCGGCGGCGTGGTGGTCGACCTGGAGGATGCGGCCGCAGAGCCTCTGGCCTCCGGAGAGGTGCACGATCACCTGGCGCAATTCGTCGCCGAGCGCCTTGAGGTTCAGGTTGTGGGCGCCGGTGGCCTCGACGCCGAACGCCACCGCCTCGCGATACAGCTCGGTGGTGGTGCGCAGGCGGGCGGCGAGGATGCCGCAGAGGTTGCGGAAGAACGCCGCCGCGACGTCGGGACGTTCCCGCTGCACGGTGGCGAAGCCCTGCCGCGAGAGCACGCGGAAGCTGCTCGCCTCGGTGGTGCGGGCGCTGGCGCTGCGCCGCGCGCCGTCGATGAAGCTCATCTCGCCGAGCACGTCGCCGGGGCCGAAGGACGCGAGCGAGCGGTCGAGGTCGCCGCGGATGTTCTTGAAGATGTCCACCCTGCCGGACTGGACGATGAAGAGGGAATCGCCGGCGTCGTTCTCGTGGAACAGCTCCTGGCCGCCCACCAGGGCGCGCTCCTCGCAGCTGGCGAGGATCACCTCGGCGTCGGAGGGGGCGAGCCCGCCGAGGAGCCGGGCGCGGTCGAGCCTGAACTGGTCGCTCACCCCTCGTGCATCGCACGGCGCGTCCGGCGGGGCAAGTCAGCCGGCGTGGAGGATCAGCGCCGCGTAGATGGCGCGGTGGGCGGGCACCGGGATGTGGTGCTTCTCCGCTCGCTGCACCACCGCGCCGGAGAGCCAGGGCAGCTCCAGGCGCCGGCCGCGCAAGAGGTCGTGCGCCATCGAGGCGAGCATCGATGGCGGGAACGAATCGGCAAGCTCGAGCTGCGTCTGCGCGAACGACTCGTCGAGGCGCGCTCCCTCGGCGCGCGCCACCGCCGTGGCCTCGCGGAGGGCGTCGAAGAGCAGGGCGCGCGTGGCGGGGTGCGCGCGCACTTCGCCGATGGGCTTGCGGGTGAGCGCGGTCAGGCCGGAGACGGCGCTCAGGAAGATGAACTTCTCCCAGGTGGCGCGGCGCACGTCGTCGCTCTCCACGATCTCCACGCCCGCCGACCTGAAGGCGGCGCAGATGGCGGCCAGGCGCGGGCTGCGCGACCCGTCCAGCTCTCCCAGCGTGACCCGCTGCAGCTTGCCGGTGTGGGCGATGACGCCCGGCTCGGCGACCACGGTGGCGATGTGGGTGATGCCTCCCAACACGCGCTCGCGCCCGACCGCCGCGGCGAGCACGTCGTCCTTGTCCACGCCGTTCTGGAGCGACACCACCGCGGCGCCGGCGACCTTCGCCACCTCGCGGGCGGCCGCCTCGGTGTCCCAGAGCTTCACCGCCACCACCACCAGGTCGGCCCGGCCCGCCTGGGCCGGCTGGTCCAGCACGGTGACCCGGAGCTCCGCGTCGCCCAGCTCGCTGCGGATGCGCAGCCCGGACCGGCGCATGGCCTCGGCGTGCGCGCCCCGGGCGACGAAGGCCACCTCGTGGCCGGCCTGCTGCAGGCGGGCGCCGTAGTACCCGCCCACGCCCCCGCTCCCCATCATGACGAATTTCATCGCCCGTCGATATACGCCTGCAGCTGCTCGATGAGGAACTGCTTGTCGTCGAGCATGAGCTGGATGACGTCGCGCATGGAGATGATGCCCACCACCTGCCCCTTGTCCTCGACCAGGAGGTG
>DASSQZ010000061.1:0-30189 GCA_035702105.1 Myxococcales bacterium
GCCGCGCGCGTCATCCTCGGCACCGCCGCCGTGGAGCAGCCCGACCTGGCAGCCGCGGCCGTCGAGCGCTTCGGGTCGGATCGCGTGGCCTGCGGCATCGACATCCGCGACGGCCGTGCCGCCACGCGCGGCTGGACCGAGGCGCGCGGACCCACCGCCGCGGAGCTGGCCGCGCGGATGGAGACTGAGGGGGTGCGCTGGCTCGTGGTCACCGCGGTGGCCCGCGACGGGACGCTGGAAGGGTTCGACCTTTCGCTCCTGCGCGAGGTGGCCGCAGCAGCCCCGGCCGGGCGCCTGATCGCCTCCGGAGGCGCCGGCGACCTCTCGCACCTGCGCGCCCTGGCGGCGGCGGGGCTCGCCACGCTGGCCGGCGCCATCGCCGGAACGGCGCTCTACGAAGGCAGGTTCACCATCGGGCAGGGAGAGGCCGCGCTGCGGGGAGAGCCATGCTGACCCGCCGGATCATTCCCTGTCTCGACGTCAAGGACGGCCGGGTGGTGAAGGGAGTGAAGTTCCAGGAGCTGCGCGACGCCGGCGACCCGGTGGCGCAGGCGCGCGCCTACGGCGTGGCGGGGGCCGACGAGCTCTGCTTCCTCGACATCAGCGCATCGCTGGAAGCGCGCGGCACGCTGGTGCGGCTGGTGGAGGAGGTCGCCCGCGAGCTGAACATTCCCTTCGCCGTGGGCGGCGGGGTCCGCAGCGCCGCCGACGCGGAGGCGCTGCTGCGCGCCGGCGCCGACAAGGTCTCGATGAATACCGCCGCCCTCGCCGATCCCTCGTTGATCACGGCGGTGGCGCGGCTGGCGGGCAGCCAGAGCGCGCTCTGCGCCATCGACGCGAAGGCGCGCGGTCCGGGCTGGGAGGTGCGCTCGCACGGAGGCACGCGCGGCACCGGCCGCGACCTCATCGAGTGGGCCCGGGAGGCGGTGGACCGCGGCGCGGGCGAGATCCTGCTCACCTCAATGGACCACGACGGCACCGCCAGGGGCTTTGCGGTGGAGATGCTGCGCGCGGTGACGGCGGCGGTGCCGGTGCCGGTGATCGCCAGCGGAGGCGCGGGGGCGCCGGAGCACTTCGCCGAGGCGTTCGCCGCCGGCGCCGCTGCAGCGCTGGCCGCCTCCGTCTTTCACTTCGGCACGTTCAGCATCACGGCGGTGAAACAGGCCTGCGCCGCGCGCGGGTTCCCGGTGCGCCAATGAAACCCGCGATCGCCCCCGACGACGTGAAGTGGGATGCCCAGGGCCTTGCCCCCGCCATCGTCCAGGACGCCCAGTCCGGCGAGGTGCTGATGCTCGCCTGGATGAACCGCGAGAGCTTGCTGCAGACGCTCGCGTCCGGCCTGGCGACGTTCTGGAGCCGCAGCCGCAAGGAGCTGTGGGTCAAGGGCGCGACCAGCGGCAACACCCAGCGCGTCTCCGCCCTGCGCCTCGACTGCGACTCCGACGCGATCCTGCTGCGGGTCGAGCCCGCGGGTCCCGCCTGCCACACCGGCGCGCGCTCCTGCTTCCTCACCGGAGAGCCGCTGGAGCCGACGCCGGGCGAGACGCTGGCGGCGCTGGAGCGCGTGCTGCGCAGCCGCAAGGACGAGCCGCCCGCGGGCTCCTACACCGCGAAGCTGCTGGCGAACGAGGCGCTCCGGCACAAGAAGATCGGCGAGGAGGCCACCGAGCTGGTGATGGCCTCGCTCAAGGGGACGAAGGAAGAGATCGCCGGGGAAGCGGCGGATCTGGTGTTCCACGCGCTGGTGCTGCTGCAGTCGCACGGCCTCGGCCTGCGCGACGTGACCGAGGTGTTGCGCGCGCGCGAAGGCAAGCGGCGCGGGTGATCACCTCGGCTTCTTCAGCTCCTTGACCATCACGATGGCGTCCTCACCCTCGTCCACGTAGTAGTTCGGCCGCACCCCCACCGCGCGGTAGTCGAACTCGCGGTAGAGCTCGAGCGCGCCCTGATTCGATCGGCGCACCTCGAGCGTGAGCAGCGCCGCGTTGGCCAGGTGGGCGCGCCGCTCGGTCTCCGCCATCAGCATGCGCGCGATGCCCTTGCGCCGGTGCTCCGGCGCCACCGCCACGTTGAGGATGTGCACCTCGTCGTGCACCAGCCAGTAGATGAGGAACCCGACGATGCGCTCGGAGCCCTTGCCGCTGGCGCTGGTGAGCGGCTCCACCGCCACCAGGATGGTGCTCCAGTCGTGCTCCAGCTCGCGGCGGAACAGCTCCGGCGACCAGGGATGGAGGAAGGCGGCGCGCTCGATCACCATCACCTCCTCGAGATCGAGAGGAGACATCCGCCGGATCTCGAGGCGGGCGCGGGCGCGGACCGCCATTTCAGCGCTCCGCGGCCACGGCAGCGGCGCCGTCGAGAGGGTCGAGCACCCGCACCGTGGCCCGCTTGCGCAGGTCCGCAAGCAGCTCGGCGAGCAGCCGCTGGTACTTCTCCTGCGAGAGCCGGCGGCGCAGGTCCTCGCGCTCCGCCGGCGAGAGCTTCTGGCCGCGCGCCGCCTCGTCCAGCTCGCTGTCGCGCAGTTGCGCCGCGAGCTTGAGCCGGTTGTCCAGGTACCGGGCCACGCGCAGCTCGCGCGCGAGGATGGCGCCGATCTCGTCGCCGGTCAGCTCCACCGCTGCGGTGAAGGCCTCGTACTCCGCCTCGGAGGCGAATCGGGCGCGGAACCGTGCCACGATCGACTCCAGCTCGCCCGGCTCCAGGTCGAAGAGCTTGAGCCGCTGCACCTCCGCGAGCACCACCCGCTCCTCGATGGTCCTGCGCAGCGAGGCGGCGAGGATGGGCCGGTCCAGGGGCATGGAGCCGGCCGCCGCGCCCTGCGTGGAGACCAGCCGCACCCGCGTCTCCGCCGCCACCTCGGAGAGGGTGATGGAGTGCGCGTCCACCACCGCCACCACCTCGTCGATGAGGCGGCGTTCCGCTGCCCGCGAGGGCGGCGCAAGGCAAAGCAGAAGAGCAAGGGCGGCAATCCTCACGGACGGATGGTAACGATCGCGCGGCGGCACGGTCAATTTGTCGCGAGCCGATTTGACCACCTTCTCCCGCGTGGTTACGGTCGCGATCGCATGAAAGACCCGTATTCGCTCCTCGGCGTGTCGAAGACCGCATCCGGCGAGGAGATCAAGAAGGCGTACCGCAAGCTGGCGAAGAAGCTCCACCCGGACCTGAACCCGGGCGACAAGAAGTCGGAGGAGCGCTTCAAGGAGGTGTCCGGCGCCTTCGAGATCCTCGGCGACCCGAAGAGGCGCGCGCTGTACGACGAGTTCGGCGAGATCTCCACCCGGCCCGGCTTCGACGAGCAGAAAGCGCGCGAGTTCCAGCAGCGGGCCCGGGCGGGGGGCTTCCCCGGCGGCGGATTCTCCGGCGGGGAGGGTTTCGGCAACGTCGGCGGAGGGTTCGACCCCGCCGACCTGGGCTCCATGTTCGGGGAGATCTTCGGCCGGCGGAACCAGGCGGCGCGCCCGCGGCGGGCGCCTGCCGAGCCTGCGCCCGGGGACGACGCCGAGGCCGCCATCGAAGTGGACCTGCGCGACGCCGTGCTCGGCGCCGAGCGGGAGATCTCGCTCGACCGCCCGGGCCGCTGTCCGGAGTGCAAGGGCACCGGCGCAAAGCCAGGCAGCCGGGCGCGCACCTGCCCGCAGTGCGGCGGGTCGGGCGAGGTGCGAATGGGGGGCCTCTTCAGCACCCCCTGCCCGCGCTGCCACGGAGAAGGCACCATCCGCGATCCCTGCCCCCGCTGCGGCGGCGCCGGCACCATCCCGGAGCGGGTGCGGCTGAAGGTCAAGATTCCCCCGGGAGTGGAGACGGGCTCGCGGGTGCGGCTCCCCGGACAGGGCGGCCCCGGCGAGCGCGGCGGCGAGGCCGGGGATCTCTACCTGCGCATCACCGTGCGCGAGCATCCCACCGTCCGGGTGCAGGGCCGGGACCTGCTCCTCGACCTGCCCATCACCCCGGCGGAGGCGCTGGGCGGGGCGGAAGTGACTGCCCCCACCTTCGAAGGACCGGTCAAGCTGAAGATCCCGCCCGGCTCGCAGAGCGGCCGCAAGCTGCGGCTGCGCGGGCGCGGGCTGCCGGCGCTGAAGGGCGGCTCCACCGGCGCCCCCCGCGGCGACCTCTACGTGGTGCTGCAGATCGTCCTGCCTGCCGACTCGCCCAAGGCCCGGGAAGCGGCGGCCGCGCTCCAGGGCCTCTACAAATCCGACGTCCGCAAGGACGTGGTGCTGTAAAAGGCCCCCATGGGACTGCTCGACATGATCGGCCTGGGTGGACCGGAAGGCAAAGTCCGCCGGCTGCAGAAGAAGTCGATGGAGAAGTTCGGCCCGAAGGAGAATCGCCAGGGCGCCATCGAGGAACTGGGCGAGCTGAAGACCGCGCCCGCCATCGAGGCTCTCCTGATGCGCTACACCTTCCGCATCGATCCCGGCATCACCGACGACGAGGAGAAGGCGCGCGTCCTCGCCCTCGTCACCGCCGCCGGGCCGGTCGCGCTCGAGCCGGTGAAGCGCTTCATCTCCTCTCGCGACGAGATCTCCTGGCCCCTGCGGGCGCTCGAGGCGCTTCTGCCCGAGGCCGAGGTCGTGCAGTTCCTCGTCGAGGTGGCGCGCAAGGCGGGCGTCGAGTACAGCCGCGTGCCGGAGAAGAAGGTGCTGCTCCTGCACGCGCTCTCGGGGCACAAGTCGCCGGAGATCGCCGGCGTGGTCCTCCCCTTCCTCGACGACATGGATGACGAGGTGCAGATCGCCGCCGCCGAGGTGATCGTGAAGCAGCAGGATCCGGTGGGCCGCGAGCCGCTCATCCAGCACTTCCTCAGCGCGCACGAGGGCAGCAACGCGCGGGTGCGGGAGGCGCTGGCGGGCCTGCTCGCGGAGTCGCAGTGGGACGTGAAGGGGTACACGCCCAAGGTGGAGGCAGCGCTGCCGGAGGGGTACAAGCTGGACTCGAAGGGCAAGGTGCAGCGCAAGTAGGCGCCTGCCCGCCCGCTCGCCCTCCGGGCGAGCTGTCGAGGATTCCACAGCGGGCCGCGGGTGAGCAGCTTGTCGCCCGCATGCTGCTCCTGCTCCTCGCCTCGATGCTGGGCACGCGGCTGGCGGAGCGCGCCCACCACGCCGCCGGGCTCTCGTCGGTGCGCCAGCTCTCCCGCGCCGCGAACGACGACTGCTCGGGTTTCGTGCGGACCATCTACCGTCGCGAAGGCGTGCATCTCGAGGCGGTCCCGCCGCGGGCAGGCGAGAACGGCGTCACCTGGATCCACCGCGTCGCCGCGGCCCGCCGAGCCCTGCGCAAGCGGCCCAGGCCGGGCGATCTGGTCTTCTTCCGCAACACCTGGCGGAAAGGCCTCTCCCATGTCGGCATCGTCGACTCCGTGCGCGGCGACGAGGTGACGTTCGTGCACCGCGCGGGAAAGGGGATCGTCCGCTCGCGCCTCGATCTGCGCCGCCCTCACGCCCGCGCGCGCAACGACGTGCTCCGCCGGGGGCCGCGGCCCGCGCTCACGGGCGAGCTCCTGGCGGGGTTCGCGGCGCCGGATTCGCTCCCACATTGAGGGCATGGAACCCATGCTGGCGCAGCTCGGCTGCGAGCTGCCGGTCGCAGCCGCCGTGGCGGAGCTGCGCCAGCGCCTGCCCCGCTGATCGCCGCGGCCGCCGGAGAGACTTCATGCCGCTTGCGTCGAAAGATCCTCCCAAGCGAGGATGCACCCCACGACATGGCCAAAGACTCTCCAGAGCTCTCGCAGATCGCCATCGAGGCCCAGGACATCGCAGGAAGCGTCGGTCAGCCGCCGGGCACGCACCACCTGCTGCTCGCCATCTTCACCCTGCCCGGCCCCGCCGACTCGCTCTTGCGCGAGCGCGGCTGCGACGAGGACAAGGTCCTCGCCGAGCTGGCCAGGCCGGACGCGGCGCGCGCGGAGCCGCCCGGCGCATTCGAGCAGGCCCTGGAGAAGGCCCGGCAGCTCGCCGACGACTGTGGCAATGCGCAGGCGGGCGGCCTGCACCTGCTGGTGGCCCTCACGCGCCTCTCCCGCGGCGCCGCCGGCCGGCTGCTCGAGGCGACCGCCGCGCCGGTGGCCACGCTTCGCAACACGGCGCTCGGATATCTGACGGGTTCCATCCCTCGCCGCAGGGAGCTCGCGGCGGGAGCTCCCACTCCACGCGCCGCCGTGGTCACGCGCGCCGTCCCTCAGCCCTCGAGCGCGCCTGCGCGGGTCACCACCCTGCCCCCGCGGCCGGAGCGCGAACGCGAACGCGAGCCCGAACCCGGACCCGAGCCTGAAGCCGGACGCGGACCCGTGCGCGAGCCCCTGGCGACCGGCGCCCAGCCGCGCTGGGTGCTCGACCCGCGCGAATACCCGTGGCTCTGCACCTACGCGCGCAACCTCACCGCGCTGGCCGCCGAGGGCAAGCTCGACTCCGCCCTGGGCCGCGATCGCGAGATCGACGAGCTGCTCGACATTCTCGGCAAGCGCCGCGCCAACAACCCCGTGCTGGTGGGCGAGCCCGGTGTCGGCAAGACTGCCATCGTCGAAGGCCTGGCGCAGCGGATGGCCGGAGGCGACCGCCTGCTGCTGGAGCTGGACGTGAGCGGCCTGGTCGCGGGCACGCAACTGCGCGGCTCGTTCAGCGAGCGGCTCATCGGCGTCAAGGACGAGGTGAAGCGCGCCGAAGGCCGCGTGATCGTCTTCATCGACGAGCTGCACATGCTCATCGGCGCCGGTGCGGCGGGAGAAGGCCCGCAGGACGCGGCCAACGAGCTCAAGGCGGCGCTGGCGCGGGGCGAATTTCCCTGTGTGGGCGCGACCACCCACGACGAGTACCGCAAGCACATCCAGAACGACGCCGCGCTCGAGCGCCGGTTCGTGCCGGTGCTGGTGCGCGAACCTTCGCCGGCGGACGCGGCGGCCATCCTCCGCGGCGCGGCGGCACGCTACGAGGCTCACCACCACGCCCGCTTCCTGCCCGAGGCGCTGGACGCGGCGGCGCAGCTCACCGCCCGCTACGTGCGCGACCGGTGCCTGCCCGACAAGGCCTTCGCCGCCATCGACCTGGCCGGATCGCGGGCGCGCAGGGAAGGCCGCACGGACGTCTCCCGCGACGACGTGGCGCGCGCGGTCGCGCGGATGGCGGGGCTGCCCGAGGAGCGGCTGCTCCAGCCCGACGGGGAGCGCTTCCTTCAGCTCGAGAGCCGGCTCGCGGCGCGGATCGTGGGCCACGAGCGCAACCTCGCCGTGATCTCCCGGGCCATCCGCCGCAACTACGCCGGCTTCTCGGCCCAGCGGCCGCTGGCGTCGTTCCTCTTCTGCGGGCCCTCGGGCGTGGGCAAGACCGAGACGGCGCGGGCGCTCGCGGACGAGCTCTTCGACGGGGCGCTGGTGCGCATCGACCTCTCCGAGTACGCCGAGCCGCATACCGCCGCGCGGCTGGTGGGCGCGCCTCCCGGATACGTGGGGTACGGCGAAGGCGGACAGCTCACCGAGGCGGTCCGCCGCAGGCCCAATTGCGTGGTGCTGCTCGACGAGGTGGAGAAGGCTCATCTCTCCGTGCTGCAGCTCCTGCTCCAGGTCCTCGACGAGGGCCAGCTCACCGACGGACGCGGCCGCCGCATCGACTTCTCCGCGGCCGTGGTCGTGCTGACGAGCAACCTCGGAGCCGATGCGTTCACGTCCGGCGCCGCGCGATCGATGGGCTTCGCCCAGCCGGCCGATCCCTCGCTGGAGAAGACGCAGCCCCCGGCGCCCGAGGAGGACCCGCAGGCCCGCAAGGCGCTGGAGCTGGCGCGCTCGGCGTTTCCCCCGGAGCTGTGGGGACGGCTCGACGAGCGCCTGGTCTTTGCGCCGCTCGCCCGCGACGAGGTGGCCCGGATCGCGCAGCTCCTGCTCGCCGAGAGCTCGCGCCGCCTCTGGGAAGAGCGGCGCATCGCCTTTCGCGGCGGTCCCGGGCTGATCGACCATCTGATCGCCTCGGGCGGACACCATGCCTCGCTCGGAGCGCGGCCGATGCGGCAGGTGATCCAGCGCCTGGTGGAGTCGCCGCTCGCGGACGAGATCCTCGCCGGCCGCGTGCGGGCAGGCGAGACGCTGCTCGCCTGCGCCGGCGAGGCCGGCGTGGAGTTCCGGCGCGAATGATCCGCACCGCGGCAGTGCTGGGGAGCGGCGCGGTGGCGCGAGCGCTCCTCGAGGCGCTGCCGGAAGCCGGAGTGGAAGTGCGCGGAGTCTGGAGCCGCGGCAGCGGGCTCGGGATTCCGCCGCTGCGGGACGTGGACCTGGTCCTGCTCGCGGTCTCGGACGGCGCGGTGGCAGAGGTCTGCGCGGCGCTCGACGTGGGCCCTCGGCAACTGGTGGCGCACCTCGCCGGCGCGCTGGACATGGCGCCCCTGGCACCGGCGCGGCGCAAGGGCGCGCGCACCGGCTCGCTCCATCCGCTGCGCGCCATCACCTCCGGCGAGCCGGGCGGCTTCTCCGGTGCAGCCGCGGGCATCGCCGGCTCCAGCCTCTCCGCGCGCCGGGATCTCGCCGCGCTGGCGCGCCGCCTCGGCATGCGGCCGCTGCAGACTCGAGTGCGCTCGCGCGCCCTCTACCACGCTGCCGCGGTGCTCGCGGCGGGAGCCCAGGTGGCGCTGTTCTCCGAGGCGGTGCGCGCGTTCCGGAAGGCCACCGGCGCGGGCGAGAAGGTGGCTCGGGCCGCGCTCCTCCCTCTGGCGATCGGGGCCCTGGAGAAGCTGCGCGACCGGACCCCTGCGGCGGCGCTCACCGGACCCGCCGCGCGTGGAGACCTGGCCACCATCCGCGCCCACCGCCGGGCGCTGCCCAGGGACCTGCTCGACATCTACGACCAGCTCACTGCCGTGGCCCTGGAGCTGCGCAAGCGGCCCGCGTTTCCAGGCGAGGGCGACGCCCGACGGGCAGGCCTCAGAACACGCCCGGCGGCAGCGTCCCCGGAATCGGCCCCAGCGAGCCGATCATCGCATCCACGTCGTCCACCACCTCGGGCGGCGCCCCCAGCGGCCAACTCGCGATCGCGAGCGCGATATGGTCGCCTGCGCGCACCACCGCCACCCGGCCCCGCACCTCGTCGGCGACGGTGAAGGAGAAGCCGTAGGCCTCGCCGCCCCGCGCGAGCACGCGCTCCACGTCCTCCACGTGCACGCGCGCCTCGTTGGCCAGGTTCTCCATCAGCATGCGCGCGAGCAGGCGCAGGTCGTTGACGCCATCGGCGCTCTGCACCACCAGTTGCGCGCCGGTCTCCTGCGACATCGCCAGCAGCGGCACCGGCTCGCCGTCCGGCCCGCGCACTCCGCTGCGGAACGCCCAGCGCTCGCTCTCCGGCCGCTCGAGCGCAAACTGCCCGGTGCGGTCCTGCCACAGCCGCGGCGTAGAGAGCCCGTGCTGCGGCTTGGGAGCGCGGCCGAGCGGCGTGGTGATCCGCGCAGGCACGAGCGAGACGCCGAGCGAGAGCATGGCCGCCGTTGCGATCGCCGTGTGCATTCGTTGACGGTCCGCACGCAGCCGGCGAAAAGCAAATCGCCCAGCCCTGCAGCTGCGGCCGTGCCGCCGCGATCTTCAGTCCTGCAGCTTGGCCAGGGCCGCGCGCGCGGTCCGGGCGACCACCGGCTCGGTGTCCCGCACCAGGGAGAGCAGCGCCTCGCGCCCCTGGGACGACCCGAGCCGCCCCAGCCCCCAGCCGGCGTGGTTGCGGATGCTCCAGTCGGGGTCCTGCGCGAGCAGCACCAGCAGCGGCAGCTCCGACACCTCCGCCACGCGCGCCACGCCGTCGGCGGCAACCCGCCGCACCTCCGGCTCCGCATCCTGGAGGCGCGCCTTGAGGAAGGCGAGCAGGCCGGGCGCTCCGATCCGGATCAGCGCGGCGACGATCTCGAGGCGCTCGTGCCCGCCGGCGCGCGGGAAGAGCCGCTCCAGATCCGCCGCCGCGGACTCCGCGCGCAGCCGTCCCAGCGCGCGGATCACGTGGTAGCGCAGATCGTCGGAGACGAAGAGCAGTCCCACCAGCGCGGGGACGGCGCGGGTGGAGCCGTTGCGCACCAGCAGCTCCACCGCCTCGATGCGCACCGATTCGTCCGGGTCCTGGAGCTTGCGGACGAGGTGCTCCTCGGCGTCCACCTCGTCGTGGTTCACCAGCACGCGCAGGGCCGCCCTGCGCACCGGCGCCGAGGCCGCGTCGAGCAGCTCCGCGATCTTGTCGGGAAAGAGCGGGCTGCGCGCGGCCTCGAGGATCTCGAGGGTGGGCAGGATCTTGTCCTCCTCCTCGAGATACTGGGCGAGGGCGATCAGGCTCTGCCCCGGCATGCTGCCGAGCGCCTCCGCGGCCGCGGTGCTCTCCGGCGGGGTTCCCCGTCCGAACCGGTCCACCAGGGCGGGAATGGCCGCCACGTCGCGGCACCGGCCCAGCGCCTGGCAGGCCGCAGCGCGGACGTCGGCGTCGCGGTCGTGCATGAGCGGGACGATCAGCGCGACCGTCGCAGGATCGGCGGGCGCGCAGAGCAGCGCGCCGCAGCGGACGCGCGGGTCGGGGTTGCGGAGCAGCTCGCCCAGCGCGGCGCGCACCGAGCGTTCGTACTTGCGGCAGTGCGCCGCCGTCCAGCGCGACTCCTCCGCGTCCGGCGAGAGCGCGCGCTGCACCACCGCCGGGTAGAGCTTCTCCAGCTGCGCCGCCAGCGCCACCGACCCGGCGGCGCGGCCCAGCGCCTGCTCGTCGGAGGCGAGCAGCGCGCCCAGGTACTCGAGCAGCGCCGGCTCGCGCTTCTCCTCGTCCAGCTTGCGGCGGAAACGGGTGAACACCGAGGGCGGCGCGGGGTGCTGCTCGAGGATGGCGGCGCAGGCCTTGAGGAGCTGATCGCGCAGCGGCAGGCGGTCGTGATCGGCGAGGTGCGAGAGGAGCCGCGGCAGCGCCTCGGGCGCGCCGATGCGGCCGAGCGCGTCCACCGCCGGCTCGGAGAGCATCTCGTTGGGGATGGCGTCGAGCAGCGGCAGGACCGCGCGCGGATCGCCGATCTCGCCCAGCGCCGCCACCGCGGCGAACTGGAGCCAGAGGTCCGCGTCGAGGAGCCGGATGAGCCCCGGGACCGCCTCGCGCGCCTTCAGCGCTCCCAGCGCCTCGATGGCGGCCTGCGAGATGTTGGAGTCGGCATGGTCGAGAAGCGGCAGCAGCGACTGCGCCGAGGCCGGATCCTTGATCCGCGAGAGGATCTGCACCGCGAACATCGCCACTTCCGGGTTCTCGCCGCGCGAGAGCGCGACCAGGTGCGGCACCGCGTAGGGCCCCTGCCGCTCCAGCGCGGAGAGCGCGGCGTTGCGCAGCACCGCGTTCTCGTCGTTGCCGACGAACCGGCCCAGCGTCTCCGGGGGCAGGTGCCGCGCCGCCAGCGCGATGGCCCGCTCCCGCAGCACCGGCTGCGCCTCCTGCAGCGCCGCGCTGATCTCCGCGTCGCTCGATCCGCTCTTGAACGCCTTCTCGATGTCGATTGTGCTCAAGGTGTCCTCAATGCGGCTGCGCCACCTGCCGGCGCAGCAGCTCGTTCTCGAACGCGAGGCCGGCCTGCGATGCAGCCAGCTCGAGGATGTCCAGCTCCTCGATCACGCGGTTGGAATGCCCGTTGTCGGCGTACACCAGCGCGATCACGCGCTGCCCGCCCATCACCGGGAAGATGGCGCACTGTCCGGTGCGCGGCTTGCCGAGCAGCGCGTTGAGCGGGTCGGGAAAGCGCGCCTCCTCGAAGGTCATGGCGCGCACCTGGCCGTCGTTGAGGCTGTCGGTGAGCGCGTTGCGCGAGCTCAGCGAGATCTGCAGGCCACGCGAGAGCTGCGCGAGCGGCTGGCCGCCGGGGCTGTTGCCGAAGGCGCCCAGCGCCACCAGGCCGTCGCGCCGCACGAGGAAGAGCACGGCGCGCTCCACCGACTCGCTGATGATGTTCATCAGGCTGAGCGAGATGGTGGTGGAGATGAGGCCGCTGCGAAGGTCGCCCACGATCCGGCGCAGTTTGGCGAAGTTGGCGTTGATGCGGTCCGCCCGCAGGCCGCCGGTCATGAGATCGCGCCGGTTCTGCGCCACCGAGCGGAAGCAGGCGGCGAGCAACGTGAGGTCTCCCTGCACCGCAGCGATGGCGCCGGCCTGGTAGACCTGCGCCACCGGCACGCCCGCGTCGATCAGGGCGTGGTTGGTGGCGCGCGGCCGCGCCCGCCGCAGCGTGGCGATGGCGTCGAGCGCCACCGTGCCCTGCCGCAGATCCAGCAGCACGAGGGGCGGGCCTTCTCCGGGCGGGGGGGTGCCGGCGTCGCGCAGGTTCACGCGCACCACGGTGGCGTCGGGCAGGGCCTGGGCCAGCTTCTCCGCCATCTGCCGATCGGAGGAGACGACCTGCAGGCGGACTTTCTCCACCGCCCCGTCCGCCGCCAGCGCCGGAACGCCGGCGGCCGGGGTCGGCGCCGGCTTCGCCGAGGCCGGCGCAGCCGCAGCCACCGGCCTGCCCGCGGCGGGCACGCCACCCGAAGGGGTGGGGCGCGCGTCGCGGTTGCGCTCGTCGAAGATGCGCAGCGCGTCCAGCAGCACCATCTGCGTGTCGAGGTTCAGGTGCCGGATGACGTCGCCGGGCACCAGCGCGATGTCGTCGATGGGCCGCAGGTCGTCGAGCGCGAACTGGAAGGTGCCGTGCGTCCAGGTGACGAGATCGTAGACGGTGCGCTCGATCTGCTGCTCGATGGCGCGGTACATCGCCTCCGGCGTCACCGCGTTCATGCCCACCAGGATCTGCCCGAGCGAGCGGCGCGGCGTCTCCTCTTCCTGCGTGTGCAGCGCCTTCGCCAGGAGCGCCGCGTCGATCACCTTGGCCTCGAGGAGCAGATCGCCCAGCCGGCGGGTGCCCGGCCCCACGGCGTTGACGATCTTTCCCTGGTGGAAACCGATCTCCGCGGTGCTCTCCCCCGACTTGAGCGTCAGGGTGCCGGTCCGCGCGCCCAGGTGGATGAACTGCATCGCGTCGGCGACGGAGACGTCCTCCAGATTTCCCGAGAGGCTCATCGCGCTACTGCCTGCGCACCAGCGCGACCAGGCTCTCCAGCGTCTTCAGCTTGCGATCGGTGTTGGAGTAGACCCGCGCCGCGAAGAGCGCCGAGGCGGCGTGGGCGGCGATCAGATCGAGCAGGTCGCGGTCCTCGGGCCGCAGCGTGTCCTTGTGCTGGAAGAGGCTGAGGATGACCAGCGCGCCCACGGTGGCGCCCTGCACGGTGAGCGGCACGCAGGCGAGCGCGTCCGATCCGTCGATGGGGCCGATGCGCAGCACGCCGTCCGAAAGCGTCGCGTCCACCGCGGGGTCGCCGCCGGCATAGACGCCGTTCTGGTAGAGGCCGCCCGCGTCCTCCTCCATGCCCTGGGAGAGCGCGATCTCGCACTCGCCGGAGCTCTCGGCCGACTCGCTCTTCCAGAAGAGCAGGACGAACCTCTCCGCCCCGAGCAGGTTGATGGCGATCTCGGCGATGGTGGCCTGCACCTCGGCGGGATCGAGGGTGGCGTGGAGCTGGTAGGTGGCCACGTACAGGTTCATCAGCCGGCCCACCTGCTGCTCGTACTCCGCCAGCTTGGTGGACAGCTCCTCGCGATCCGACTCCACGTCGAGCAGGCGTGCCTGCAGGTCGGCGGGCGGCGAGACGATCTGCGGCCTGGCCTTCTCGATCTCCCGGGCCAGCTCCGCCGCCCGATCGAGCGTCGAGCGCAGCTCGTCGAGCGCGGACCCCACGCGGGGCGGCAGCTGTTCGGGAGCAGCCATCCGCTTCACGCCGCGGAGCTCGCCGTCAGCTTGTTGATCACCCCGAGCAGCTCCTCGTTGCGGAACGGCTTCTTCACGTACGCCGCCGCGCCGGCCTGCATGCCGCGCTGGGTGTCGTCCTCGGTGCCCTCGGTGGTGATGATGACCACCGGGATCCGGGCGAATTCCGGGTGCGCCTTCACCGCGGTGAGGAACTCGAGCCCGTTCATCCGCGGCATGTTGATGTCGAGCAGGATCAGCTCGACGTCCTTGTGCTCGGCGAGCCGATCGAGCGCCTCGCGGCCGTCGTAGGCGTGCACCAGGGGAAAGCCGCGCAGCATCATCTCGAACATCCGATGCAGCAGCTTGGAATCGTCTACGACGAGAACTTTTTTGGGTTTCATTGCCTGTGCGATCCTGCTCGCGGCAGCAGGGCGAGTCAAGGAATCGCTCGTTCTTACCCACACCTACCGCTCAGAGGGATTCGAGCGCCTGGGTCAGCTCCGAGAGCGTGTGGGTGTTTCCCTGCTGCTGCGCCACCGCTTGACCGCGCACGAACGCGCCGCGCGCGGCCTCCGCCTTCCCCAGCGCCTGCAGGAGCAGTCCGAGTTGAAGGTAGGCGGCCAGGTAGTCGGGCTTTCGCCGCAACAGCTCCTCCATCTCGACCGCCGCCGCCGCCGCGTCTCCCTTCGACTTCAGCTCCAGCGCGAGCGCGTAGCGGGGAAAGGGATCGTCGGGCGAGGCGGCGATGAACTTGCGGAGCTGGTCGATGCGGTCCATGCCCGCGTTATAGCTCGACGAAGTCCAGATCGTCGCACACACGGACACCCGGCGGCGCGACGATTCCCCTGCGCGCCTCGGCCCCGAGGTGGCCGAGCAGGATGCGGGGAACGCGCGGCAGTGCGCTGCGCAGTGTCTCCCACCCGAGGTGGCGGTCGTCTCCCTCGCCCAGGAAGGTGCACTCCGCGCAGAGCAGCGACGCTCCGTCGCAGAGCCCCTCGGCGATCTCGCCGGTGTCGCCGGTGAACGCCAGCGGCCCGATCCGCAGCGAGAGCGCCACGTCCGGCGGCGTCATGTGGCGGGCCGGGAACGCCCGCACCTCGCGCCCGGCGATCCGCGCGGCCTCGCCGGGCTGGAGCTCAACCACCTCGAGCGGGAACGGCAGCGGACGCCGTGCCGCGGACGCGTAGCACGATGCCCAGAGCGCCTGGAGCCGGTCGCGGGTGCCCGTAGGCCCGCTGGCGACGAGCGGCGCCACTCGCTCTGCTCCGTAGACGGCATCGACGAGGAGGAATGGCCAGCCCGCGGTGTGGTCGCCGTGCAGGTGCGTGAAATGGACCGCGTCGAGCTGGCGCGGATCGCGCCCGAGCTTGCGCAGCGCCAGGAGCGCGGTGGCGCCGAAGTCCACCGCGCACGCGCCCTGCCCGTCCTCGATCAGCCAGCAGGTATGCCCGCGGCCGGCCGCGCAGAACGCGTCGCCCGTGCCGAGAGCCGTCACCCTCATGGGAGGGGCCGGCCAAGGAGCGGCGCGAGCTGCTCGGCGATGTTTCCCTGGCGCAGATGAATCTCCCGCCGCAGCGACTCCAACCCTGCCATGCCGCCGCGCACCGACAGGTCCGTCTCCATCGACTCCCCGCCGCGGCGCCAGCGCAGGCGCAGCATGGGCAGGTCCTTGCCGGCGAGGGGCGCGAAGGCGCGGTGCAGGGCAGCCTCGCGCACTTCGGAGAATGCGATGCAGAGCAGCGCTCCCCCTCCTTCGCGGCGGACGAAGAGGCCGGCTTCGGTGCACCAGAGGTCGCACACGCAGGGATCCTTCCACGCGGGAGCGCCGAGCGCGAAGCCATCGGCGAACCGCGTCCCGTGATAGAGCGCGCGAGGCTGGGAGAGGACCGGGCTGCCGTCGGGAGCGAGATGCGGCGCCGCGGCGAAGAAGCGCTGGTGCCGGCGTCGCAGGCGCGCGCCGACGAAGACCACGCTGCCCGCGAGCACCGCGGCGAGCGCGCAGGCCACCCAGACCAGCGCCAAACCTACCTCCCGTCAGAGCCGGCCCGTCCGCGGGCACAAGAGGGTGGCAAGCGTACGGGCGGGCACGATTTCGGTCAAGGATCAGGCGGGCTTGCGCAACGCCCGCCAAGCCGGACGAGCTCTCGCGGCCCGCCGGCGGACTACTTGCCGTTCTGGTGCATGCGCTGCGTGTCGCCGCTGGACTTCGCCTGGTTGTCACCCTGCGGCTTCGCCGGCGTCGCCGCCTGGTTCTCTCCCTGCGGCGCAGCCTGGCCCTGTCCCTGCCCCGCGTTCTGGGCCTGGCCAGTGGCGGGTTGCTGCATGGTCGGCTGGAGCTTGGGCAGGTCCGCCTTCGCGACGGTGTCGCCGGGCTGCTTGGCGCCGGAAGCGTCGGTGGTGAGCATCACCGCCTTGCCCTGGTCGATGGCCGGCAGGTCGGAGCCCATGGCGAAGCCATCGCCATTCTGGTCGACGTCCAGCGCGCCCACGTCCACCGGGTCGCCCGAGGCCGGCTGCATCCAAACGTGGTAGGTCTTCCCTTCGAGGTTCTGCTGCAGTCCGTATGCGTTCACGCGCATCCACGACTTGCCGTTCGGCATCTCACCCCAGGTCACCGCCGCCCAGGCGGAGCTCGCCGCCGGGGCCGCGCTCCTCGACTTCTTCGCGCCCTTCGCGGTGGCGGGCTGCGCCGCCTGCAGCACCACGGTAGTCCGGCCAGGGCTGCGCGCCAGCGTCACTTCCTTTTGCAGGTCTCCCACCTGCTTGGTCATCGAGGTGATCTGTTCGCGGTACTGGTTGGCGTCGCGCTCGGCCAGCGCGGCGCGCTGCGAGGACGAGCTGATGTTGGACGCGAGGTAGGCAAGCAGGGCGACGATCGCCACCAGGATCACGACGATGGGAATCGCCGAGCGCCACGACTGCGTTGCCTTGCCTTCGGTCAGCCGGGAAAACGTCGGACGCGTATCCGTCACGGTGTCAGCCATGGGAGGACGATCCTCATGGCCCGACAGAAAGGGAAGCCCCTGAACGGTCGACGTTTTCTGCTGTTGTGCCCTAGGCGAGCGGGCGCCGCCTCAAGGCGGGAGCAAGAGCGAGGCAGAGCCCGAAGTCCGAATCCACGGACTCCTCGGAGGGCGCTGGATCCTTGCGTACCGGACGTGGTTCGGGTTCGCTGGGAGCGTCCGCGGGCGGGCGGCGGCGCGGAGAGCGGCGACTGCTGGGGTCTGCCTTTCTCGACATGGCGCGTTGTTCTACCCGACCTCACCCCCCTCCGCAACCGGCGAACCGCGCAAACTGTGCGGCTGGCGCCAGGGCGGGTTTCCTGTTACGAGCGCCGGACGATGGCACGCAGAATCAGGGCGGATTTGGCCCGGCGCCGTGCAACCCGCCCCTCGAAGGAGCTGGCGACCTTCCCCAATCCCAACCCGGAGCGCGACTACGAGATCCGCTTTGAGTGCCCCGAATTCACCTGCTTGTGTCCCATGACGGGACAACCGGACTTCGCCACCATCCGCATCGCGTATGTTCCCGATCGGGCCTGCGTGGAACTGAAGAGCCTGAAGCTCTACCTGTGGAGCTTCCGCGGCGAGGGCACGTTCCACGAGGCGGTCACCAACCGCATCCTCGACGACCTGGTTTCGGTGCTGCGGCCGCGGCGGTGCGAGGTGGTGGGCGACTTCCTCGTCCGCGGCGGGATCCACACGGTCGTGGTCGCCCGCCATCCCGACAGGTAAGTTTGCCTGCCTGGGCCGCGACCGGCAGGATGGCGCGGTGCCCGCTGGCGAGCTCCACCCATTCCTGGTGCACTTCGCGATCGGGCTTCTCTTGATCGCGCCGGTCGCCGACGTGCTGGGGCTTCTCTTCCGGCGGGAGGCGCTCCTCGACACCGGCCGGTGGGCCACGCTGCTCGGAACCCTCTTCGCAGCCCTCGCGCTCGCCAGCGGCTGGAGCGCCGAACACGGCCTCGGGCCCCACAGCGCGGCAGGAGAAGCGCTGCTGCGCCTGCACGGACGGCTCGGCTGGGTGACGCTTGCGGCGTGGGTTCCCGTCGCAGGCTGGCGGGCCGCCTCCAGGCTCGCCCTGCCCCTGCGGGCGCGAACGCTGTACCTCGCTGCATCGTTTACCGCGGCGGCGGTGCTCGCGGCCGAAGCCATCCTCGGCGCGGCGCTGGTCTACCGCCATGGCGTGGGGCTCTCTCCCGCGGCGCGCGCCGAGCCGCTGGTGCGGCCCACGCCCATGACGCACTGAGGAGTGCGACGGTCAGTCGAAATCCTGCAACTGCGCGCTCCTCCGCGGGAAGAGCAGCTTGCCAACCACCAATCCGGCCAGCAGGCCGGCGAGGAGAAGCTGCCCCGGGTGCTCCTCGGCCCAGGCTGCGATTCGGCGGCTGGCCTGCTCCGCGTACCTGCGCCCGAGCTCGAGCCCCTCTTCGAACGCGGTCGTCTCTCCGGCGGGCGGCTGCGCGGCGGTGATCTCGGCCATCGGGAGCTGCGCCTTGCCCTGCATCTCGCCCATGCGTCACCTCGAGGTGGAGCGGGCCACGAGCACGCCCACCGCCACCGCCCCCGCGAACGCGAGCCCGGGATGCCGGCGCACGGCGCTGCGCCAGTTGAGGGTGTTGGAGACGTTTGCGCGCAGGTCGTGGACGGACTGCTCGATCTCCTGCCGCGCCCGCTCGATTCCAGCGCGAATCGCTGCGGGATCTCTGGGTTTCTCAGGCATGAGCCCCTCCAGAAGCCATCAGTGCGACGCGGGCTGCGGCGGCTGCCGCGCTCCCTCCATGGGCCGGGCGGGAAGCTGGCCTTCGGTGTCGGCGCGCGGACCATCGCCCAGCGTGGCGATCCAGCGCCTGTCCTGCTGCAGCTCCTCCGCGGAGCGCTGCAGATCCACGCGCCTGGAACGGACCTTGCGGACGCCGCCGGCGCTCAGCAAGCCGCCGATGCCCAGGTTCGCCAGCGCGACGATGCCGAACGCGGCCCAGGACGGCAGCCAGACCGCAAGGAGGTAGGCCAGGGCGATCATCAGCAGCAGATAGCCCGCCGCCAGGGCGGGCACGCCTGCCGCCCCGGCGAGGACGTCGCGGCCCATGCCGCGCAGGTCTTCCTTCAGCTCCACCCGCGCCAGCGCCATGTGCTCGCGGACCAGGGTCTGCAGGCCGTCGATCAGCCGCTGGAAGGCATCCTTCGACGGCATCGGGGGTGGCACCTGCGCCATGCGCCAAGGTAGGCACCGCCCGCTCCCGGCGCCAGCGCCCCGCTCAGTGAAGCAGGGGAGCCGCGCGCGGGGAAGCCTTCTGCGCAGGGTCCTCCTCGAAGCAGCGGATCAGATAGCCGATCAGCAGCAGCGACGAGGCGTTCTCGGCCGCGCGCGCCGGTTCGCGGTGCATGAGATCGCTCGCGTAGGCGAGGAAGAACTGCGCCAGCTCCTCGCCGGCCTGGAGGAGGATCAAGTCGTGAAGCTTGTCGCGCTCCATGCTGCGGATCCGGCGGATGAATTCGATCGCGAGATCGCGCTTGTGCGCTGAATCCACCCTCTCCGCCGGCGTTGCCATCGGCAAACGGTGGGGGCTATCCGGCCGTTTCGCAAGGCGGCGATTTGACATCCTGTCGAGCGGGTGGATGATCTTCTACAAGGCACCGGAGGGGGCGGGATGTTCACCGGCGTGAAGGTGTTTTCGGCGACGAAGGCCAAGGAGCGTGACGATCTGGGCGAACAGGTGACGCGCTGGCTGCGCGCCAACGCCGATCTCGAGATCGTCGACCGGGTCGTGATGCAGTCGAGCGACAACGAGTTCCACTGCCTCAGCGTCGTGCTCTTCTACAAGCCACGGAACGGAGGCGCGGCCAAGCCCTGAGCCGCCAATGGCGGCCGGGGCTAGCGGCGCGGCGCCCGGTTCGCGAGCGGGCGCGCCGCAGCGGGCGCCGGCGGCGGCGCCTTGTGATCTTCGGACATTCTCAGGCCCACCACGCAGGCCAGCACTGCCACCGCGGTGCCCAGACCGAGCCAGGACCACATCCCCGAACGGGCCGCGTTCTTCCTCGTGCGCGGCGCGAGCTCCAGGGGCGCGGCCCTGCCCGAAAGCGCCTCGAGCGCATGGGCCAGTTCCAGCGCGCTGTGAGGCCGCGCCAGCGGGTGCGGCTCCAGGCATCGCTCGATCAGCGTGTCCCAGCGCGGGTCGAGGCCCGGCACCGCCTTCGATGGCGCCGCGAACTTTCCCACCGGCAGCTCCCCGGTGAGGAGCTCATAGGTCATCACGCCGAAGGAGTAGATGTCGGCCTTGTGGTCGGCTCGCTTCGCGTCCTTGCGCTGCTCGGGAGCCATGTAGTTGGCCGTGCCCATCGAGACGTGGCTCTGGGTCAGGCACTCGGCGCCTTCGGCGTGGAGCCCCGCGAGTCCGAAGTCGAGCACCTTGGTGGTCAGGTTCCTGGTCACGAGCACGTTGTCGGGCTTGAGATCGCGGTGGACCACCGCCCGGGCGTGGGCGTAGGCGAGCGCATGCGCCACCTGGGCGAGCAGCGCAGCCAGGTCTCGCGCCGTGGGCCGGATCCGGTGCGCCCAGGTCCGCAGCGATTCGCCCTCGATCAGCTCCATCGCGATGTAGACGTGTTGCCCCGCCTTGCCGCGGCCCAGCAGGCGGACGATGCCGGGATGATCGAGCTGGGCCATGGCGGCGGCCTCGCGGCCGAACCGGCGCACGTAATCGGGCACCGCCGCCATCTGCGCGGTGAGGATCTTCACCGCCACGGGCAGGCCGTCGGAGTTGCGGGTGCAGCGGAAGACCTCTCCCATGCCGCCCTGGCCGATGCGCTCGTGCACGAGGAAGCCGTCGAGCCTGGGGAAGGGTCCGTCGGGGGCCTTGGGCTGCTGCTGGGGGGGCGGCGGCGTCCTTTCCCGGTGCACCTCGAAGCGGACGCCGCAGTGGCCGCAGCGCGCCAGCGAGCCGTCGACGAACAGGCTCACGTCGCAGCGGATGTCACAGTTGGGGCAGCGCTGGACGGCGCGCTTCTTCTGAAGAGGCGGCTGCGACTTCGGAGCTGTCGGATCAGCCATGTGGGGCAGTGTCGCGCACGGGATCCGGAGCGCAAGTTTTCTGTCAACTCGGCCCCCGGCGCCACGTCCTTTACGCCGGGTCGCGCTTCTGGTAACCGCGGCCGGTGAAGATCAAGCAGCGGCCGGAGGATTTCGTCGTTCGCGAGGGGTACCGCTTCGATCCGGACCCGGAGGGACAGGTCTGGGTGTACCGGATGGACAAGCAGAAAGTGTCCACCCTGCAGGCTCTGGAGCGCATCTCCCGCGAATTCGCCGTGCGCCGCCGCAACCTCTCCATCTGCGGGCTCAAGGACAAGCAGGGCCGCACCGAGCAACTGGTGGGCGTGCTCGGCGGCGCCCTCGGTCCGGCCGAGGTGGTCCAGGCCGGGGACCTGCGGCTCAAGCTGCTCGGGCGGACGCCGCAGCCGCTCTCCTCCGGCAACATCACCGCCAACCGCTTCGAGGTGACCGTCCGCGACCTCTCGCCCGCGGAGGCGGCGCGCGTGCCGGAGAGCATCGCCGAGGTCCAGCGCGCGGGCGTGGTGAATTACTTCGACTCGCAGCGGTTCGGATTCCTCAAGCACGGCCAGGGCTTCCTGGCGAAGCACCTGCTCCGCGGCAACTGGGAGGCGGCGCTGAAGGCGTTCCTGGCCACGCCCAGCGAGCTGGACCGCAGCGACGACGCCAGGGTGAAGGCATTCTGGCGCGACCATTGGGGCCAATGGCAGGAGCGCGCGCCGCAGGACGCCGCGCGCCGCTATGCGCCGGTCTTGCGCCGGCTGCGCGAGGACCCCACCGACTTCAAGGGCGCCTTCCTGCACATCGACCGCCGGGTGCGGACCATGGCGCTCTACGAGCTGCAGAGCTTCCTCTGGAACGAGGGCGTGAAGCGCTATCTCGCGAGCCGCGTGGCCGCGGCCGAGCTGATCGGCCTGCGCTACCAGGCAGGCGCGCTGGTGTTTCCCCGCGCCCTGCCGCGGGAGCTGCGCGAGGAGCTGTGGTCGAAGACCTTCCCGCTGCTCGCGCCGGACTCCACCTTCGAGGACGAGCAGGTGCGCGAGGCGGCGCTGGGCGCCCTGCGCTCGCAGCAGCTCCAGCTCGACGAGCTGCGCGTTCCCCAGACGCCGACCCTGTTCTTCAAGCACGAGGAGCGTCCGCTCTTCGTCGTTCCCGGCAAGCTGCGCGTCAACGAGCCGCGCCGCGACGAGCTGAACCGGGGCCGGCTCAAGGTGAACCTCTCCTTCACGCTGCCGCCCGGGGCCTACGCGACGCTGGTGGTCCGGCGCGTGCTCTGGTTCGCGGTCGAGTCGCGGGGCTCGGAGGCGCCGGTGGGCCGCGCGCTGGGACGGCCGGTGGAAGAAGCGGCCGCCCCGCCGCCCCCGCCTGCCGGGCCACCCGTTCCCAGGGCCGAACCGGTCGGGTTCCTCGAGCGGCAGCGGAGGGCCAAGGCGGCGCGCGCCCAGCGCCGCGCAACCGTGAAGAGATAGCGCTCGCTCCCTTGCCTGAGGCTTCCCGGGCGGCCCCGGGGTCAGCAGCTTCAGAAGGAACAAGGAGACGAGCGATGACCAGAGTCGTAGCAGTGGCTTGCGCGTGCGCGCTGGCCCTTCCGGTGGCGGCGCGCGCAGACGAGGTCCGGGTGGTCAACCCCGCGGCGCGGAGCTCCCAGGCCAGGCCGCGGCAGGCGCTTCCGGACGAGGTCGTGGAGGTGCAGGGCCACCGCTCCGCGGGCAGCGTCATCATCGGCGACGCGGTGGGCGGCGCGGCCCTGGGCGCATTGGGCGGCGGCGCGGTGGCGGCATACCGCAACTACGTTCAGAACGAAGGCTGGGGCAACTGGCAGCGAGACGTGCTCATCGGCGCCGGCATCGGCCTCGGCGTGGGGCTGATCGTGGGCGTGGCGAGCGCGGCCTCCTACGCCGACCGCACCTACATGATGGGACCGGTCGCGGATCAGCGGCCCACCGGCTTCTCGTCGTCGGTGCCCGTCTATGGCGCGCACTTCTGACGGGGACCGCGACGTTACCGGCGCGCCGCCGCTCGATCCGGTGACGCCAGCCGCTCGGCGTGCGCGTACACGGTCATCGAGCCGTTGCGCACGAATCCCATCAGGGTGATGCCCGCGGCGCGGGCCAGGTCGACGGCCAGGGAGGAGGCGGCGGAGACGCTCGCGACCACCGGCACGCCCGCCGCCGACGCCTTCTGCACCACCTCGTAGGAGGCGCGCCCGCTGACCACCAGCAACGCCGCGCCGGCGCCGGGGATCCGTCCCGAGAGCACCAGCGCTCCCACCACCTTGTCCACGGCGTTGTGACGGCCGATGTCCTCGAATGCCGCCAGCACGGCGCCATCCGCGTCGTGCAACGCGGCGGCATGGACTCCGCCGGTGCGCGCGAAGTTGGGCTGGCGGCTGCGTAGCCCCTCCACCGCCGACGCGATGGTGGCGGGAGCGAGCAAGCCGGGAGTCACCGGCAGGGGCGAGCAGCGCGCGATCACGTCGTCCACGCTGCGGCGCCCGCACACGCCGCATGCCGCGGTGGTGAGCGTACCGCGCCGGGTGGCGGAGAGGCGGTCGATGTCGAAGTCGGAGCCGCCCGCCGGCGCCACGTCGATGGTGTTGCCGAATCCTTCCTGATCGGGGCGGCCGCAGTGCGCCACCCGGCCCACGTCGTCGCGCGAGCGGAGCACGCCTTCGGAGAGCAGGAATCCCACCGCCAGCTCGCGGTCGGCGCCCGGCGTGCGCATGGTGATGGCCAGGGTCTCGCCCTGGGCGCGGATCTCCAGCGGCTCCTCGGCGACGATGTCGTCCTCGGCGGGCGGGGAAAGCACGCCCTGCGCCACCCTGCGCACTTCCCTGCGCGCGACGCCTTTCACAGTTCCTTCAATCTCAGCTTGCCTTCTTCGTCCACCACCGCCTTGAACTGCATGCCGCACCAGTTGCAGAGCACCTCGTCTCCGTTCCCGAACTCGTCGAACGGGTTGTTGGCGCTGCAACCGGGGCAGTCGAACTCGCCGAACCGGCGCCTCGTCCCCAGGGAGGCCTCGCTCTTCTTCTCGTCGTCGTCGTCCCAGAAGCTGGGATCGGTCCTCGAGGGCATGTGCCCAGTCTAACCCGATCGCGCGCGCCTCGTCCGCCGCGGCACACCCGGGCGTGGGACCGGTTGCCCTTCCCGCCGCCGAGCCGCACCTTGACCGCGCATGCTGCTCCTGCTTGCGGTGCTGCAGATCTGGGTCGCGGACGAGTCGGAAAAGGTGCGCCCGGATGCGCGCCCTCCCGCGGTGGCGCAGGCGCCGCGAATCCGGCTCTCGGCGGCGGGAGGCGAGTGCGTCGGTGCGCAGCTCGTGGTGCGCGGCCCGGCGACGGCGCTGTCGGCGAGCTCGCGCGGGAAGCTGAAGCTCGACCTCTACCGCGTGGCGACGATCGCGCTCGAGCACCCCTCGGGGCCCGATGGCAAGGCGGGCGAGTGGCCCGACGCGCTGATCCCGGCGCGCGATGCGCTCTATGGCGAGGAGCGCCGCGCGTTCCCGGTGGATGTTCCCGAAGGGCGGTCCCAGGCGCTCTTCGTGGAGACGTGCCTGCCGCGCGGAGCCGGGCCTGCGCGACTGTCCGGCGCGGTCCGCCTTTCCTGGTCGAAAGGCAGCCTCGAGGTGCCGGTGGAGGTGCACGCGCGCGCCTTCGACCTGCCGGCCACACCTGCCCTCGCCACCGCCTTCGGCTTCTCCGGCTACTCCGCGGCCAAGGGTCACGGGCGCGGTCCCGAGGCCGCCCGCGCGCTGACCCGCGCCTACGACCTGATGGCGCTGCGCCGGGGCATCACGCTCTTCGGCGGCACCCAGGACCCGCCCGCCTTCCGCAAGGACGGCGACGAAGTGCGCATCGACTGGAGCGCGTACGACGCCGAGGTCGGACCGTTCCTCGACGGCACCGCCCTGCCCGACGGCGCGCGCTGGACGGCGGTGGAGCTGCGCGAACCGGGAGACCTCACCCGGGCGCAGCGGCGGTCCTGGCGGCGCCAGTGGCAGGAGCACTTCCGCGCCCGCGGCTGGCTCTCCCGGCTCTTCCGCTACGTCGAGGACGAGCCGTCGCCGGACGCGTTCCCGCGCGTGGAGGCCAGGGCGCGCGAAATGCGCGAGGACGCCCCGGGGGTGCAGAGGCTCGTCACCACCTCGTGGACCGACGCGCTTCCCGACGTGGATCTCTGGACGCCGGTGCTCAACTGCCTGGGCGAGACGAACGCAACCTGTTCGCGCGCGGCGCCGCGCTCCAGGTACGCCAGGCTGTGGTGGTACCAGAGCTGCCTGTCGCACGGCTGCAGCAGCGACGGCAAGCCCGTCCTCGACCCGGCCTTCCACGGCTGGCCCAGCTACATGATCGACGCGCCCGCCACGGCGGCGCGGGCCATGGGCGCGCTCGCCTTCGCGAGCGACGTCTCGGGCGAGCTGTACTTCGACGTGGTCTACGCCTACGACGGCGCGGACCCCTGGAAGTCGCAGTGGGCGTTCGGGGGCAACGGCGACGGCACGCTCTACTATCCCGGCACGCCCGAGCGCATCGGCGGGCGGCACGACGTGCCGGTCGAGTCGCTGCGGCTGGTGCAGATCTCGCGCTCGCTGGCCGATCACGCCTACCTGTCGCTCTGCGCGCAGCTGGGCGACCGGCCTCTCGCCCGGGCGGAAGCGCGCGCGGTGGCTCCCTCCCTGCGCGGGTTCTCGCGCGATCCTCGCGCCTATGCGCAGATGCGCGAGCACCTCGCGGCACGCATCGAAACGCTGCTCTCCAGCCGCAAGCTCGGCGCGAGGTGAATGACGGACCTTCCCGGGCCGTCTCTTCCAGGTATGCCTGCGATGCTCGCCCTTCTCCTCGCGACGCTCTGCCCGCCCCAGCGCCTGCCCGCGGCCAGGTTCTCGGCCGGCGAGGTGCTGCAGTACAGGCTCGACGCGCTCGGCGCCGACGTCGGCACCTTCGAGGTGCGCGCAGAGCCGCCGCCCGAGTCCGAGAAGGACCGCGCGGTGGCGCAGCTCAGCTCGCGGGCGAAGACCAGCGCCTTCATCTCCACCAACGTGGCGCGCTACGAGGCGTACGCGACCGCGCTGGTGGCGCGCGACTTCACCCCGCTCCACTACCGCGAGGACGTGGACGAGAACGACATCCACCGCGGCACCGAGGTGCAGTTCCCCGGCGAGGCGGGACCGCTGCCGGTCAAGGCGACGAAGAACGGCGAGCCCGAGCCGGTCGCGGCCCGGGCCGACCTCGGGGTGCGCGACATGATCTCCACCCTCTACGTCCTGCGCCTGCTCCCCCTGGGGCAGCCGGTCTGCATGGAGGTGTTCGCCGGCCGCAAGGTGTGGAGACTTTCGGGGCAGATGGCGGCGCGCGAGACCATCGACACGCCGCTGGGCCGCTTCAAGACGCTGCGCTTCGACGGCGATGCCGTCTGGATCGACGATCCGCGGCTCAAGCGAACGGCGCACGTGTGGGTGAGCGACGACGATCGCCGCCTGCCGCTGGTGGCAGTGGGAGAGGTGCGCGGCAAGGTGATCCGCGCCCAACTCGTCTCGGCGCCCCGCGTGCGGCGCGGCAAACGCTAGCGTCTCGAGCTGGAACGCAAATGCAGGCCCACAGGCGTAGGCGCCAAGCCGCCTTCGGCGGCCGCGCCTAGAGCAGCCCCTTGTTGCGGCGGATCTGCTCGACCGTCTTCTGGTACTCCACCTCCCACGCCTGGGTGCCTTCGGAGAGGTGCTTGAGACGGGAGCGCGCCTCGCGGTCGATCTCCTCGTCGACTTCGAGGTGCTTCTTGAACACCTGGTAGATCTTGCGGCGGATGGAGTTGTCTTCCGCGAACACCTCCTCGACGTTGCGGGAGATGAGCAGGAACTCGATCATCTGGTTGATGATGTAGTCGATGCCCTCGTCGCCCATCTTGAAGCCGCGCACGTCCGCCATCTCGCGCTTGACCTGGTTGAAGCGCGAGTGATCGTAGCCGCGGCGCTCGAGCGCCTCGCGGGTCGCCTGGTTCACCCGCTCCTCGGAGGCGAGGTACTCCTTGAGGATGGCGGCCATGTCCATCTCGGCGTCCGCGACCCGCATCGTCTCCACCTCGATGTCGCCGTCCGCCATCAACGATGCGATGACGTCGCGGGCAATGGCGGGGATGATCTTCGGGTAGGGCCTCATTTGCTTCTCGGTCCTTTCGACTGAGCGCCTGCGGAGGCGACCTTGTAGGACAGGTGTCTGCGACGGGCAAGGAAAAAGGTTGCGTTCCGGCGTGCAGCGGACGGGGCCCTTTTCAGGCCTCGGCGTCCACCGGCTCGGGCGCATCTTCCTCCTCCAGCGCCTCGAGCTCGGCGGCGGCCGCGTCGAACGCCACGTCGTCGCGATCGTGGAGAAGCGCGCCGTCCTGCGGACCGGACTGCGGCGCAGCGCCGCCGTCGAGGTCCGCGCCGCCTTCCGCCGCCTCCCGCGCGTCGGCTTCCGCGGACTGCGAGGCGAGGAAGCGCTGCACCCGCTCCGCAAGCTGGAGGTTGAACCCCTCCACCTGCGCGATCTCCTCGGGGGCGGCGGCCCGGATGCGCTTGAGTGAGCCGAAGTGGGAGAGCAGCGCGCGCTTGCGCTTGTCGCCCACGCCGGGAATCTCCTCCAGCATGGAGCGGAAGTTGCGCTCGCGCCGCAGCTTGCGGTGGAAGGTGATGGCGAACCGGTGCGCCTCGTCGCGCAGCCGCGCGAGCAGGAACAGCTCGCTCGTGTTCTGCCTCAGCACCACCGGGTTCTTCTGGCCGGGAAGGAAGACGCGCTCGGGGCTGCGCTCGATCTCGCCCTTGACGAACCGGCCCTTCCGCCGCGAGCGGCCCAGGCGCGAAGCCGGGGCCGGAGGCGCGGACCCGCCCGCCGCCGGATAGGCAGCCTCGGCCTCGGCGATCTGCGGCACCTCCGGCTCCGGTCCGGCGCGCGACGCCCAGGCATCGGAGAGGCGGAATCCCTGCCGGGCGGCGAAACGCTGCTCGTCCTCCAGCACGCGGCTCTTGGCGAGTCCCGCGAGCGGCACCTGGGCCAGGGCCAGCCCCAGTTCCTTCAGGGCCGCGCGGGCCACGTTGAGCTGCCCCTTGCCGCCGTCGATGACGAGCAGGTCGGGCAGGTTCTGCTCCTCCATGCCGCGCCTGAGCCTGCGGGTCAGCACCTGGAACATGGCCGCGAAGTCGTCGCCCGCGGCATCGCCGCGCACCTTGAAGAGACGGTAGCCCGCCTTGTCCGGCTCGCCGTCCGTGAACACTACCTGCGAGCCCACCGTGAGCTGGCCCTGGAAGGTGGAGATGTCGAAGCACTCGATGCGCCGGGGCAGCCGCGGCAGGCGCAGCCGCGACTGCAGCCTGGCCAGCGCCTCGTGCTGGTTCTTCTGCGTGCGCGCCTTCTCCTCGAAACTCTGGCGCGCGTTCTCCATCGCCATCTCGACCAGGCGCACCTTCTCGCCGCGCTCCGGCACGTGCACCCGCACCCGCTCGCCCTTCTTCTCGGAGAGCCAGGCCTCGCGCAGGTGCTCGTCGCCGAGCGGCAGCGGGAGCAGCAGCTCCTTGGGAATGAACGCGCCCGACTCGTAGTACTGGTCGAGGAAGGACTCGAGCAGCTCCCCGGTGGGGAACTCCTGCCGGGAGAAGCCGAAGCTGCGGCCGCCCGTGAGCCGCCCGTTGCGGAAGAAGAGCAGGTGCAGCTCCAGCGCCGGACCCTCGCGGTGGAAGCCGAGCACGTCCTGGTCGAGCAGGTCGCCGAGGACGGTGCGCTGTTTCTCCAGGCTGCGCTCGATGGCGTGGAGCTGGTCGCGGAGCTGCGCCGCGCGCTCGAACTCGAGCTTTCCCGCTGCGTCCTTCATGCGGCCGTGGAGCTGGCCGGTCAGCTCGTCCGCCTTGCCCTCGAGGAAGAGCGCCACCTCGTCCACCGAGCGGCGGTACTCGTCCTGCGGCACGCTGTACACGCACGGCGCCGGACAGCGCTTGATCTGGTACTGCAGGCAGGGCCGCCTGCGGTTCTGCAGCACCGAGTCGGTGCAGGTGCGGAGCTGGAAGTGCCGGTTCACGATGCTGAGCGTCTCGCGGATGGAGGAGGCGCTGGCGAAAGGGCCGAAGTAGCGCGCGCCGTCCTTCTTCACCCGCCGCACCACCTCCAGCCGCGGGTAGGGGTGCGTGGTGGAGAGCCGGAGCGAGATGAAGTTCTTGTCGTCGCGCAGCTTGATGTTGAAGCGCGGCCGGTGCTTCTTGATCAGCTCGTTCTCGAGGAGCAGCGCGTCCTTCTCGGACGGCGTGATCATCACCTCCACGTCGCCGAGCAGGTCCTCGAGAAAGGGGATGAAGTAGCGCGTGTCGCTCGAGCGCTCCTGGAAATACTGCGCCACCCGCGCGCGCAGGCTCACCGCCTTGCCGACGTAGACCACCTCGCCGGCCTTGTCCTTCATCACGTACACGCCGGGCTGGGTGGGCAGCGTGTCGAGCTTCTGCTTCAGCTCCTCGGAGAGCATCTTACCTTCGCTGCGACCCGGGCCTCCCGTTGGGACGCCCGCGCCGCTTCTGCCCGGCGGGGCGGGTCGGCAGCCCCGCCGCCGCGCGCGCCTCCTGCTTCAGCACCTCCGGCCGCTTGGGCATGATCCCGAGGTCGAGATCCTTGATCGCCTGGATCTTGTCGCGAATCATCGCCGCGCCCTCGAAGTCCAGCTCCTCGGCCTTCTCCTGCATCTCCTTCGTGAGCTGCGCGATCATCCTGGGCACGTCCTTGCGATCGTCGGGCAGGTACCCGGCCAGCTCCTCCTTGCCCGCGAGCGCGTCGTCGGCGCCGGACGCAATGCCGTGCAGGGCCATGTCGAGGATGGCCCGCTTCACCGACTGCGGCGTGATCCCGTGCTCCCTGTTGTACGCAAGCTGCTTGTTGCGGCGCCGCTCGGTCTCCCCGAGCGCCAGGTTGATCGAATCGGTCATGGTATCCGCGTAGAGGATGACGCGCCCCTCCACGTTGCGCGCCGCGCGGCCGATGGTCTGGATGAGCGAGACGGAGGAGCGCAGGAAGCCCTCCTTGTCCGCGTCCAGCACCGCGACCAGCGAGACCTCGGGAATGTCCAGGCCCTCGCGCAAGAGGTTGATGCCGATGAGCACGTCGAAGAGCCCGCGGCGCAGATCGCGCACCAGCGCCAGCCGCTCCAGCGTGTCGATGTCGGAGTGCATGTAGCGCACCCGCACGCCCAGGTCGGCGAAGTACTCGGTCAGGTCCTCCGCCATCCGCTTGGTGAGCGTGGTCACCAGCACGCGCTCGCCCTTCGCCGCGCGCTTGCGCACCTCTTCGAGGAGATCGTCCACCTGCTGCGCCACCGGCCGCACCTCGACCTGCGGGTCCACCAGTCCCGTCGGGCGGATGATCTGTTCGACGATCAC
>DASSQZ010000062.1:0-80869 GCA_035702105.1 Myxococcales bacterium
GATGATGTCCGACGTGTGCAAGCACTGCGAGCGCGCCGGATGCCTGGAGGCGTGCCCCACCGGATCCATCGTCCGCACCGAGTTCGGCAGCGTGTACGTGCAGCCGGACATCTGCAACGGCTGCGGCTACTGCGTCTCGGCGTGCCCCTTCGGCGTGGTCGATCGCCGCGAGGACGACGGCCGCGCCTGGAAGTGCACCCTCTGCTACGACCGGCTCAAGGCGGACCTGACGCCGGCGTGCGCCAAGGCCTGCCCCACCGCGTCGATCCAGTACGGCGATCTGGTGGAGCTCCGGGTGAGGGCGCGCGAGCGCGTGGACGAGCTGCAGGCCCGCGGCGTGAAGGAGGCGTACCTCTACGGCGAGAGCGCCGAGAGCCAGCCGGGCACGGGCGGCCTCAACGCCTTCTTCCTGCTCTGCGACAAGCCGGAGAAATACAACCTGCCGCCGCATCCGGTGGTGCCGACGAAGAGGTCGAAGCGGAGCTGGGCCTCCATGGGCGCGGCGGCGGCGGGGCTGGCGGCGCTGATGCTGGCCACGGTGGTGACGCCATGATGGAGAGGGAGCTTCCGCAGCCGGAGCGGGTTCAGCCGCGCCCCACCGACGGGCGCAACATCGACCAGACCCTGGGCGCGCTGCGCGGCGAAGGCGCGCTTCAGGAGATCGGGAAGCTCGACGAGGCGCGGCCGTTCGAGACGCGCCCGCGCCGGAGCGAGGCCACCGCGGAGCGGGACTCGTACTACGGCCTGCCGCTCTTGAAGGAGACGGTCTGGAAATGGGCCATTCCGACCTACTTCTACGTCGGCGGCCTCGCGGGAGCGTCGGCGGCGCTCTCCGCCGCGTGTCTGGTGCGCGGCCGCGCGCTGTCGCGGGTGGCGCGGGCAGGGCGGCTGATCGCGGCGGGCGGCGCGGTGGCGAGCGCGGGCCTGCTCATCCAGGACCTCGGCATCCGGCGCAGGTTCATCTACATGCTGCGGGTGTTCCGGCCCACCTCGCCGATGAGCCTGGGGAGCTGGATCCTGACCGCCTTCGGCGGCGCTGCCACGGCGGCGCTGTTGCCGGGCCGGGTCGGAGACGTCGCATCGGTGGCCGCCGGCGTCGTCGGCCTGCCCTTGACGAGCTATACCGGCGTGCTGCTGGCGAACACGGCGGTTCCGTTCTGGCAAGAGGCGCGCACGACCCTGCCGCCGGTGTTCGTGGCCTCGGCCGCCGCGAGCGCCGCCGGCGCGATGGAGCTCCTGCCGCTGCGCGGGCGCGAGCAGCGGGTGGTGCGGCGCCTGGCGGTGGCGGGAAAGATGGCGGAGCTGCTCAACGACCTCGCCATGGAGCGCGAGCTGAAGCGGGTGGAGCGCGTCGCGCTGCCGCTCGAGAACGGGGTCTCCGGCGTCCTCTGGCGCGGCGCGAAGATCTGCAAGGCCGCGAGCCTCCTGCTCTCGCTCTGGCCGCGCAAGCCGCGCTGGGGGTGGATCGCCGCGGGGGCCCTCGGGACTCTCGGCGCCCTGGGCACGCGGTTCGCGATCTTCGAGGGCGGAAAGGCGTCGGCGCGGGATCCCCACGCCGTGGTGGCGACGCAAAGCTGACGCCCCGTGGCCGGCGCTGCCGCGGGTGAGCGCCGCCCTCCACACCTCACCGGCCGGACGGCTGCTGCCGGAGGTGCAGCGCCTGCGCGGCGGCGGCGTTGGCGCGCTCTCGTGCCTGCGTCGCTGCCCGGCCGGCATCTTCCGCGGCGGCCTGCGCCCGGGCGGCCTTCTTCTCCAGCGCCCGCGCCCGGTGGTCGAGCCGCATCGCCTCCGCTTCGGCGCGCTTCAACGCGCGGTCGTGCCCGGCGCGGGCGCGGCGGGCGGCGGCCTCGGCGCGCTTCTCTGCCGCTTTCGCCGCCTTGTCGTCGCTCCTGGCGCCCGCCTTCTCCACCTGCGCCCCGCGCGGCTCCGGCACGAGCGTTCTCGCCGCCGGCCCCTTGCCCAGGAGCTCGCTGAACCCGGTCGCTTCCAGCTCGTGCGCCAGCGTCCCCTCGAGCAGCCCGTCCGGGTCGCTCGCCGCCGCCGAGGTCACCGTGGTCTGCACGCGCCGCTGCAGCTCCGGCGTGACGTGCGCGCCGACCTCGCGCGCCAGCGCATCCACCTTCTCCATCGTCCCCTGCAATGCGGACCGCTGCTCCTGCATCGCCTCGCGCAGGTCCCCACCCGCGCCGGCCTGCGCCTTCTCCAGCTTGCGGGTCGCCGCGATCAGCGCCTCGACTTCGCGCCGATGCCGCGGCCCGAGCTGGTTTGCGATCCACAGCGTCGCCGCAGGCCTGCGCAGCGCCGCCACCTCGTTCGCCTCGCCGGCCTTCCCGGCGTCGCGAAGCTCGCGCGCCAGCGCATTGCGCGCCGCAGTGAACTCCGCGGGAAGGACCTCGAAGAGCCGGCGCGGCGCCTTCACAGCTCGAGCGTCTCGCCGATGGCGGGAATGCGCAACCCGTCGTCCGCAAGCCCGCGCCGCCGCCACTCGGCGCGCAGCCGCTGGGGCGGTTCGTTCAACGGCTCGTCGGTGAGCTTGAAGGTGCCCCAGTGCATGGCCACGAGGCGCCGCGCGCGCAGGTCGAGGAAACCCTGCACCGCCTGCTCCGGGTTCATGTGCTGCGTCTCCATGAACCAGCCCGGGTCGTACGCGCCGATCGGCAAGAGCGCCGCGTCGAGGCCGGGAAAGCGCTCGCCGATCTCCCTGAACCCCGCGAACCACGCCGTGTCGCCGGCGTGGTACAGGCGCGAGCGCGATCCTTCGATGACGAACCCGCCCCAGAGGGTCTGGTTGGTGTCGAAGAGGCCGCGCCGGCTCCAGTGCTGCGAGGGCACGAAGGTCACGCGCACGTGGTCGTTGATGCGCTCCGCGTCCCACCAGCGCAGCTCGCGGACGGGCAGGGGCAGGCGCCTGCCCAGGCCCTCGCCGAGCACTACCCTGGCGCGCGCAGCCAGGACCGAGGGGCGGTCGTAATGGTCGTAATGGGAATGCGTGACCAGCGTCGCGTCGATGCGCGGAAGCTGCGCCGGCCGCAGCGGCGCCGGGGCGTTGCGGGGAATGATCCAGGAGATGCGATCGCCGAAGACGGGATCGACCAAGAGCGATGCGCCGTCGAGTTGCACCAGCCAGCTCGCGTGGCCCAGCCAGGTCAGGCGAGCTGGCTCGCCCGGCGCCGGCGGCGCGGCCAGGCGCTGCACGTCGGCCGGCACCGAAGGGACCTCCGCGCTGCGCGGGCTCTTCCGCCTGCGCCCCGCGAGCTTGTCGAGCACGGCCCAGCGGAAGACCATCGCTCCGGCGTTGGGCCCGCTGCCGTCCTGGTTCACGAAACGGAACATTCTTTCATTGTACCGTGTGCTGACTTCCGGGTGCTCCGCCCTGCGGGCTCGGCCCGTCGCCGGGAGAGCCGGCTCTTCCTGCGGAATGCTCCGCGTCCGCCTGCGTGGCGCGCTTCCTCGTCCTGGCGAGGCGTGCCTCCTCGTCGATGAAGTAGAAGCCCACGCGCAGGACCGCGGCGATGACCGTCACCAGGATGCAGGAGAGGAACCAGTCGAGCAGCGGCGAGATCACCGGCCAGCGCGGTACCACCCGGATGCCGTAGGCGCCCGTCAGCGGCACCAGCACGAACGCGAGCCAGTGCGAGGCGCAGTAGGGGCAGGAGACGAGATAGCCGCGCCAGGTGCTCATCCCTCCGCAGCGCGCTCGCAGCGGCTCGAAGAGCTTCTCCTTCGCGATGGTGTGCGACATCCCCATGGTGACCGCGGAGACGAGGAGGATGCGCAGCAGCGGAACCTGCAAGCCTCAGCTCCCCGAAGGCGGCGCCCAGGGCACCTCGCGGTTTTCGCGCGCGGCCAGGTCGCCCAGCCGGGTGAGCGGGCCTCGCGCGACCGCCGGCCGGTGCAGCCAGCCGGGCTCGGCGAACTCGTCGGGTCCGGCGCCGCCGGGCGCGGGCAGGAACCTGTTGACCAGCGCCGCCGCGCGGTTGACCAGGCCGGGGGCGAGCGCATGCAGCACGCGCAAGGTCTTGGCCAGGACGCCCACGCTCAGGTACGCCTCGCCGCGGGCGCAGGCGCGCAGGATCCGCCGCGCCGCCGCGCGCGCCGCCACCGACGAGACCGGCAGCGACGCGCCGATGGCGAACCAGGCCACCTCCTCTTCGCGGCGGCCCTTGAAGACCGCGTTCCAGTGCGAGCCCGTGCGCATGACGAAGGGGAGCACGGTGGTGACGCCGATGCCGTCGCGCGCGGCCTCGATGGTCAGTCCTTCCGAGAAGCCCACCGCCGCGAACTTGGAGCCCACGTAGGGCAACAGGTGCGGCACCGCCACTGCGCCGCCGATGGAGCAGACGTTGACGATGCGCGCCCCGCGGCGCAGGTGGGGCAGCGCGGCGAGCGTGGTCTGGACCATGCCGAAGTAATTGATCTCCATGGCCTCCCGGAAATCGTGCAGGCCCATGGACCGGAGCGGCCCCACCTGGATGATGCCGGCGTTGTTGATCAGGACGTCGATGGCGCCGAAGCGCTCGAGCGCCTGTGCGATCAGCGCCGCGGCCTGCGACGGATCGCTCACGTCGCAAGAGACCGCCAGCACGTCGGCGCCGCGGCCCGCCAGCTCGGCGCGCGCGCGCTCCAACTCGGCGGCGTCGCGGGCGCAGATGGCGAGGCGCGCGCCCTTGCGGGACAGCTCGCGGGCCAGGACCAGGCCGAGGCCCCGGGAGGCGCCGGTGATGACGCACACCTTTCCGGCAAAAGATTGACGCGGAAACGAGCGCAGGCCCACCAGGACGCCGGCCGCACCCGCGGCCCACCACCAGCTCCGGCGGATTGGCATTCCACACCTCCGGGCGAAACATCGCCATCGCGCGCTGCGGCGGAAAGGTCGCGGCGCCGTCTCAGGGCGCCAGCAGCAATCCGGCGAGCGAGCCCCCGAGAAGGAGCCAGGTGGGATCGAGGCGGGTGCCGAATGCCAGCCCGGCGCTCGAGAGGGCGATGGCCCACGAGGGCGGCCAGCCGAGCGCAGCCTTTCCCAGATCGACCAGCACCGCCGCGACCAGCCCGATGGAGGCCGCATTCACGCCGCGCAGGAATGCCGCCATCGCAGCGGAGCGGCGCAGCACCCCGAGCAGCGGCGCGCTCACCGCCACGAAGATGAAGGCGGGCAGGAAGATGCCCAGCGTGGCCAGCGCCGCGCCCGTCCAGCCGTGCATGAGATAGCCGGCGAAGGTGGCGGTGCTGGAGACGGGACCGGGCGTCGCCTGTCCCGCGGCGATGGCGTCGAGGAGCTGGCGCTCCGTCAGCCATCCTCGCGCGGTGACGAATTCAGTGCGCATGAAGGCGATGAGCACGTAGCCGCTGCCGTAGAGGACGCTTCCGATCTTGAGGAAGGCGAGGAAGACGCCGGCAAGGCCCGGCGCCGAGGCCGCGGCTGGAACGGAGATGGCCGCGCCGGGCAGCATGGGCAGGACGCCGGGCGCGCCGCGGCGCCTGACCAGCGGCGCCGCGGCGAGCAGGACGCCGGCCCCGAGCAGCACCCAGAGCTCGTGCACGCGCAGGACGCCCGCTGCGCAGGCGGCGGCTGCAAGGGCGATCTCCTGCGCGCCGCGCAGCGCCGAGCGCCCCAGCCGCGCCACGGCGGCGGCGACCACCCCCATCACCGCAGGCTGCAGCCCTGCCAGGAGCGCTCCCGCGGCGGGCAGCGCGCCGTAGCGGACGTAGGCACACGCCAGCGCGGCCGTGAGCAGGGCCGAAGGAAGGATGAAGCAGGCGCCGGCGACCACCAGCCCCGGCGCGCCGCCGCGCCGGTACCCGAGGTGGATGGCCAGCTCGGTGGAGTTGGGACCGGGCATCAGGCTCGCGGCCCCGTACAGCTCCACCAGCTCCTCGCGCGTGACCCACCCGCGTTTCTCCACCACCTGCCGCTCCATCAAGGCGATGTGCGCCGCGGGGCCGCCGAAGGCGGTCAGCCCGAGCCGCAAGAACACCGCAGCAATCTCCGCGAGCCTGCCCACGCAAGTGCTGTACATTTCCTGACGGCGAGGCACAAACCTCGCGCGAGGAGACCACCCGATCGAATCGACGGACTCGAGCGCGCCTTCGATGCCGGCTTCCCGCGTCCGGCTGGCGCGCGCCGTCGCGCTCTGCGCCGATGCCGTGCAGCTTCTGGCCGCCCCGCTCTTCGGCGAGGGCTTCGCGTCGCCCTTCAACGACGCTCTCGACCTCGCCGTCGCGGCGGCGCTGATCAAGCTGCTCGGCTTCCATTGGGCGCTGTTGCCGGCGTTCGCGGCCGAGGTGGTGCCGGCGCTCGACCTGGCGCCGACCTGGACCGCATCGGTGCTCCTGATCACCTCCTCGAAGGCGCGCTGGTGGGTCGCCGCCGCCTGGGCATTGGCGGCGATCGCCGTCGTTCTCGTGGCGCTCCACTTCCGCCACGCCTCTTGAGGTCTACTCGAAGCGGAGGGCTTCGATCGGGTCCAGCCGCGAAGCGCGCAGGGCGGGATAGAAGCCCGCCACGATGCCGGAGAAGCCCGCGCCGACGAGCGCTCCCGCCATGGCGATGGGCGAGAGCAGCCCCGGCCACTGGAAGCGCACCGACATCCAGCGCGAGACGCCGATTCCCACCGCCAGCCCGATCAGGCCGCCGACGATGGCCAGCACCACCGCCTCGGTGAGGAACTGCACCAGGATGTCCCGCCCGCGCCCGCCCACCGCCATGCGGATGCCGATCTCGCGGGTGCGCTCGGTCACCGAGACCAGCATCACGTTGGCGATGCCGATGGCGCCGACGATGAGCGAGATCACCGCCACCGCCTCGAGCAGGTAGGCGATGGTCTGCGTGCTCTGCTTCATCGCGTCCTGCATCTCGGCCAGGTTGCGGATCTGGAAGTCGGGCTCGGCCTGGTCGCCGAGGTGGTGCCGCTGGCGCAGGAGCGCCGTGACCTCGCGCTCGGCGTCGTCCACCTGCGAGGGCGAGCGGGCCGCGATCATCATCTGCCCCACCGTGTCGGACTGCGTGCCGATCAGCCGCCGCACCACCGTGGACCAGGGCATGAGGATGATGTCGTCCTGGTCCTGCCCGAACGAGGTCTGCCCCTTGGTGGCGAGGATGCCGATCACCTTGCAGGGCACGTGCTTGACCCGGATCTGCTCGCCGATCACCGGCGCGTTGGGCAGGAAGAGCTTGTCCACCACGGTCTTGCCGAGCACGCACACCTTGGCCGCCGACGCGTCCTCCTCGCGCCCGAAGGTTTCGCCCTGGGCGACGTTCCAGCTCCGCACCGTGAGATAGGCCGCGGTGGTGCCCTGCACCTGCGTGAACCAGTTCTGGTCGCCGTAGACCACCTGCGCGCCGGTGCGGTTGACCGGCGCCACCGCCGCCACCGAGCCGGTCAGCTCGCGCTCGATGGCGGTGACGTCCTCGCGGTTGAGGGTCTGGGTGGCGCCCGAGCCGGTGGCCACGCCGTGCATGGCGATGCTGCCGGGGAGCACCATCAAGAGGTTCGAGCCCAGCGACTCCATCTGCTGCGCCACCTTGGCCTGCGCGCCCTGGCCGATGGCCACGGTGGCCACCACCGCGCCGACCGCGATGACGATGCCGAGCATGGCCAGCAGCGAGCGGAGCAGGTTCTTGCGCAGCGCGCGCAGCGCCGTACGCAGCGAGGCGACCAGGTTCATGCGCTGGCCTCCTCCCGCAGCTCGTCGCGGGCGATGCGCCGCCGCCCGACGCGGACGTCGCTCAGCACCATGCCGTCCTTGAAGGTGACCACCCGCCGCGCGTGGTCGGCGATGTCCGGCTCGTGCGTGACCAGCAGGACGGTGAGGCCCTGGTCGTTGAGCTCCTGGAAGATGCCCATCACCTCCACCGAGGTGCGCGAGTCGAGGTTGCCGGTGGGCTCGTCGGCGAGCAGCAGGGTGGGGCGGTTGACCAGCGCCCGGGCGATGGCCACCCGCTGCTGCTGCCCTCCCGAGAGCTGCGCCGGCGTGTGATCGAGCCGGTCGCCCAGGCCCACCCGCTGGAGCGCCTCCGCGGCGCGCTGGTGGCGGTCGCGCGCGCTCACGCCCTGGTAGAGCATGGGCAGCTCCACGTTCTCCACCGCGCTGGTGCGCGGCAGGAGGTTGAAGCCCTGGAAGACGAAGCCGATCTGCTGCCCGCGCACCCGCGCGAGCTGGTCGCGCGAGAGCCTGGCGACGTCCTGGCCGCTCACCAGGCACGCGCCGCGGGTGGGGCGGTCCAGGCATCCGATCAGGTTCATGAAGGTGCTCTTGCCCGAGCCCGACGCGCCCATCACCGCCACGAAGTCGCCCGCCTCGATGATGAGCGAGACGCCGCGCAGGGCGTGCACCTGCACGTCGCCCATGCGGTAGACCTTCTCCAGGGCGCGCGTCTCCACGACCGGCGCCCTGCGCTCGCCGTCAGAACGGTCCACGGCGCCTCTGCTGCGGCGCGCTTCCGCCGTCTCCACCGCCGACGATGACCTCGTCTCCCTCCGAGAGCCCGTCGAGCACTTCAGTGCGCTGCCCGTCGGAGAGGCCCACGCGGATCATCACCGCGGAGGGCTGGCCGTTCACCACCTTGTAGACGCGTCCGGGCCGGCCCGGGCCCTGCTGCGCGCCGGGTTCCCGCGCTCCCCGCGCCGCCGCCGAAGGGTTGCGCGCCTGCGGCGGAGCGGCTGCCCGGGCCGCGCCCGGAGCCGCGTCCGATGCCGCCGGAGCGCCCTCCGGCTTCCAGCGCAGCGCCGCGTTGGAAACCCGCAGCGCGTCGTCCTTGTGGGCGGTGGTGATGGTGACCGAGGCGGTCATGCCCTGCCGCAGCTTGCGGTCGGGGTTGGGCGCCGAGATCACGCCCTGGTAGGTGACCACGTTCTGGATGGTGTTGGGCGCCTGCCGCACCTGGCTGATGGTGCCGGTGAAGGTCTCGCCGGGATACGCGTCCACGGTGAACTTCGCCGCCAGCCCCTCGTGCACCTTGCCCACGTCGGCCTCGTCGATGTTGGCGAGGATCTGCATCTTGGTCAGGTCGTTGGCGATGAGGAAGAGGGTGGGCGCCTGGAAGGCCGCGGCCACCGTCTGGCCCACGTCCACGTTGCGCGAGACCACGATGCCGTCGATGGGGCTGGTGATCCGGGTGAAGGCGAGGTTGGTCGCCGCCATGTCGCGGTCGGCCCTGGCCTGGAGCACCGCCGCCTTTGCCGCCGAGAGCGCGGCCTTGTTGCCGTCGCGGGTGGCGACCGCGGTGTCCACGTCCGCCTGCGCGACCAGCCCCGAGCTGCGCAGGTTCTCCACGCGCCCGGCGATGCGGACCGAGTCGTCGTACGCCGCCTGGGCCTTCTCCACGTTGGCCTTCGCCGACTCGAGCTGGGCGGTGGCCTTCTCGAGCTGAGCCTGGAAGAGGCGCGGATCCAGCGTGGCGAGGAGCTGGCCCTTGGTGACCAGGCTGTTGAAGTCGACGAAGAGCTTGTCGATGATGCCCGAGACCTGCGAGCCCACGTTGACGGTGACGATGGCGGACACGTCGCCGGTGGCATTGACGATCTCGCTCACCGGCCCGCGGCTGACGGCATCGGTCCGGTACGTCGCGGCGCTCTTGCGGCCACAGGCTGCTGCAAGGACGAGGGCGATGGGCAGGAGACGTCTCAAGTTGGTTCCTCCAGGGTGCGCGGCAGACCGTAACGGCCGGTCGCGCGATCCGTCAATGCAAGCCGCGCGCCCGAAACACGGACGCAACATTGGGAGGGAGAGCGGGGCGACTCTCCGTGCGACGGGGCGCCCCGGCAGCACCGCGAATGGAGCCGGGCGTGACTGATCGCCGCAGCGCGGGGACGACTGACGCGCGCGGCGCCGAACACCCGCGGGGGCCGAACACCCGCGGGGGCCGAACACCTGCGGGGGCCGAACACCTGCGGGGACGCCGAGGACCCGCAGGGGCGACGACCACCCGCCGTGGGGCCGACCACCCGCGGGGCCCGCTGGGGCGACGACCACCCGCCGCGAGCGCGAGCTGTCGTCGCCCGCGCTCCAACATCCTCCCTCGGGGTCCACTCCAGGCACGCTCCGCACTTGTCCGCTCAATCAAGTTGAATGGGCGGACAAACCTCACCAGCTCGGCCACCGAGAGAAGGGCGCCGTGGGCTCGCGCAAGGGGCCTCGCATTGTCCGCCCAATCAGGAATGAATCCCATCGTCTTCACGAACCACTGTGACCAGGACGGCGGGTCGGGATCGACCAGACGCGACCACCAGCTCGAAAACCGGATTCACGACCAGAAAGTCTTCCGATCCAGGCCTGCTGGCAAGAGCGTCCAGCCGAGCCAGATGATCCTCAGTGGAAGACTGCGACACGCGATCTATCCTGCCTGCTCACTCGCGCATCAAACAGCAGCGGCCGGGCGCTCTTGGTTGCACCTCATCATCCCGAAGCTCGTTCGCGCGAGGTCCACGTCGTGGTGCACGTGGGTCGGCGCGAATTGTCTGCCCATTCAACTCGAATGGGCGGACATCGCTCGCGAGCGGAACAGGCCGGGGACCGCCGGCCCTCCGGCATTCGCACTTCACCTGCCTTCGCGCGGCGCCGGCGGCTCGATGTCAGACCCCTCCGCTACGCTCATTCGAAATGAAAGCAGAACAGCAGGAGCTTCCTCTGCCGCAATGGGGCGGCGCGCGGCCCGGAGCGGGGCGAAAGCGGAAGTCTCCGCGCCGCAACGTTCCTCATCGCGGGCGGCGGCGCTTCCAGCGCGGCGCGCTGCACGTCACGGTGAGGGTGCGAGAGGAGGTCTGGAACCTCCGCACGCACCGGTGCTTCCGCGCCCTGCGGCGCGCGTTCGCCCGCGGTTGCGCGCGGTTCGGCTTCCGTCTGGTCCACTTTTCGGTCCAGGGCAACCACGTGCACATGATCGTCGAGGCGCCCGATGCGCAGTCACTGGGGCGGGCGATGAAAGGGCTGGAGGTCCGCATGGCGCGCGCGCTCAACCGGGTGATGCGCCGCCGCGGACCGGTCTTTGCCGACCGCTACCACTCGCGCCTGCTCGAATCGCCGCGCGAGGCGGCGCGGGCGGTGCGGTACGTCTTCGAGAACTGGCGCGTCCACGGCGAGCGCGGGCACTGGGCGGTTCCCGCAGGAATCGACCCGTATTGCTCCGCCGCCTGTTCCGGGCACGCGCCGGCGCTGGTGGCCCGGCCACAGTGGTGGATGTTGCGCGTCGGGGCGCAAGTCGGAGCGGGCCCGCCGCGGCTTGCGGGCTGATCCCGGCGACGGTGCCAAGGCTGCTTCTGTTGCGTCGGTCCGATCGCAGGGCGGTGGCCGGCGTGCTCAAGCTCGGCCCGCGCAGGTCAGTTCGCCGGGTCGCGGCGCTTCTTCTTGCGCTGGGAGGGCGGCGATTCGGCCCGGACTGAAGCGCGCTTCCGCTTCGCGACGCGGGAGCGCCACTTGTCGTCGATGAAGCGTGGCAACTTCGCCCGATACCATACTGATCCCGGGCCTGCGGTGATTTCCCTGCGCCGAGGAGCGCGAATCACCCAATACGCGACTCCCGAGGCGGCATCTGAACGGCCCGGCCGCACCTCGATGCGCTCTCCGCCTTCGAGCCCGAGAACGAGCGACAACCGCGGATAGGTGACCTCGAGACTTTCAACCCGGCGTCCGACGAGCATCTTCAGCCTCGGGATCGCCGCGTACCGTCCGTTGGCCAGGACTCTCGTCCCGCGGGTCGAAACGCTCCAACTGGCACGGGGCCGCGGCTGCTCGCTCCACGCGACCTTCACCTTCCGCAACCTGCCGAAGCCGAGATGTTCTTCGGCGTAGGCCGGTATTGCCATGACCATCCGCAAGCCGACGAGGCCGCGAATGGCTCTCTCCAGCGATCCGACGTCGCGAGCGTTCGCGATCGGGTATGTGCGCCGGGCAGACCGCATCAGAACCGCTTCTACCTCTACTCTCCCGAGCGAAGCGGAGCTTGAAGGGAGCGACACCGGCCGGCACCTCTCACCCCTCCAGCATCCTCCACAGCAGGTCCCTCAGCGCCACCCGCTCCTCCTGCGCCAGGGGCGAGAGCACGTGCTCCACCGCCGCGTCGACCAGGGGCTGCCGCTCCGCCAGGAACGACCGCCCCCGGGCCGTGGGCGCGACCACCAGCTTGCGCCGGTCGAGCCGGTTGCGCGCGCGCCGCACCAGCCCGGCCTGCTCCAGCTCCTCCAGCAGCCGGGAGATCCCGGTGGGGTGCTGCCCGATGCTCTCCGCCAGCTCGTTCTGGGCGCAGGGGCCGGACCTGCGCAGCGCGCTCAGCACCTGGAAGTGGAGCACGCCCTCGCCGCGCTCCGCCAGGCGGCGGTCGGCCTCGGCGATCAGCCGCTTCTTCACCCGGACGATGCCGCGGGCGATCTCCTCGGAGAGCAGGGGCTGGGGGCGGGCGGCCACGGCAGTTCCTTTACACCGCAATCGTTGCAGGAGCAACGGTTGCGTTCGCAAGCGAAAACGGGTTAGAAGGCGGGGCCGTGCGCAACGCCACCTTGCTGATCCTGCTCTGCGCCGCAGCCTGCACCCGGGGCTCCGGCAATCTCCCCAAGACCCGGCCTCCGCCGCTGGTGGCGGTCTCGCGCGTCCAGGTGCGCGACGTGGAGGAGACGGTCCACGCCCCGGTGGACCTGCGCCCGCTGCTCCAGGCGGACGTCGGGGCCAAGACGCTGGGCTACCTCGACGCGGTGCTGGTGGACCGCGGCGACGCGGTGAAGAAAGGACAGCTCCTGGCGCTGGTGCGTCCGAGCGACCTGCCCGACCAGCTCGCCGCCGCGCGCAGCGTGGCCGCGCAGGCGGAGTCCGCGGCTGCGCTGGCCAGGGCCAACCTCGACCGCGCCCGGGCCCTGGCGCCCGCGGGGCGCGTCTCCAGGCAGGAGCTGCAGCAGGCGGAGACCGCGCTGGCGGCGGCCCTGGCGGCGCAGTCCGGCGCGCGCTCGCAGGTGGGGGCGCTGGCGGTGAAGCTCGGCGAGACGCGCATCACCTCTCCCCTCGACGGCGTCATCTCCGCGCGGCGGCTCGACCCCGGCGCGCTGGTCGGCCCCGGCGCCAACTCCTCCGCCATCCTCACCGTCGACCGCATCGACGTGCTCCGCCTCTTCGTCAGCGTGAACGAGAACGAGGTGCTGCGCCTCAAGCTCGGCCAGGTCGCCCACGTCGAGCTCGACGCCGTACCCGGGCACAGGTTCGAGGGCCAGGTGGTGCGGCTCTCGCCCTCGCTCGACCCCGCCACCCGCACCCTGGATGCCGAGGTCCAGTTGCAGAACCGGTCCGGCGAGCTGCGCGCGGGCATGTACGGCCGCGCCGCCATCGTCACCGGCGTGCACCCCGGCGCGCTCACCGTCCCGGTCGGCGCGGTGCAGATCAGCAACGGCCGCAACTTCGTCTACGCCCTGCGCGGCGACAAGGTGGAGCGCCGCCAGGTGCAGACCGGCGTGGACGGCGAGGAGTGGCTGGAGATCCTCTCCGGGTTGCGCCCGGACGAGGAGGTGGTGGTGGCGGGGCTGGAAGGGCTCTCCGACGGCTCGCAGGTGCGTCCCAGCAGGGGAGTGGATCCGTTCGGCGGCGCGGGCAGGTCCGAGGTCAAGGTGCCGCGCACGGTGCAGGAGTAAGCGGCCATGTGGCTGACGCGGCTCGCGCTCCGCAACCCGGTCCTGATCCTGATGATGTCGCTGATGACCCTGGCGCTGGGGTTCGTCTCGCTCAAGAACCTGAGCGTCGACCTCTTCCCCGACATCAGCGTGCCGCTCATCCGCGTGGCCATCTTCTACACGGGAGCGGGCCCCACCGACATCGAGAAGTCCATCACCATGCCCATCGAGCGCGCCGTCTCCGCCTCGCCCGGCGTGGACCGGGTGGAGAGCGTCTCCAAGCAGGGCGTCTCGCTGGTCTCGGTCTGGTTCCAGTACGGCACCAACCTGGACAACGCGCAGTTCGACGTCTCGCAGCGCATCGCCCAGATCATGAACACGCTGCCCCCGGGCATCCAGCAGCCCTTCAACATCAAGTTCGACATCACCAACATCCCGGTGGTGCAGGTGGCCGTGGGCTCCGACGAGCTGGACGAGAAGCAGCTCTACGACCTGGCCCTCAACACCATCGAGCCGCAGCTCGAGCGCATTCCCGGGGTGGCCTCCGCCAACCCCGGCGGCGGCAAGGTCCGCGAGATCGAGGTCCAGCTCGAGCGCGAGGCCCTCCGCGCGCGCGGGCTCGGGCCGCTCGACGTGGTGGAGGCGGTGCGCACCAGCAACCTGCTCATGCCCAGCGGAAATCTCCGCGTGGGCGACCGCGACTACAACGTCTTCGCCAACACCCAGTTCCAGCGCGCCAAGCCGCTCGGCGAGGTGGTGGTGCGTCCGGGAATCCAGATCGGCAGCCACTTCGCCCCGCCGGTGCGCGTCACCGACATCGCCAGGGTGGTGGACGGCACCGCCGACCAGAACGAGATCGTCCGCATCAACGGCCAGCGCGGCGTCTACCTGCGCGTGCTCAAGCAGCCGGGCGCGAACTCCATCGCGGTGGTGGACGCGGTCCGCGCCGCGCTGCCGAAGCTTCGCGGCGTGCCCCCCACGGTGAAGCTGGCCATCTCCTTCGACCAGTCGAGCTACATCCGCGCCGCGGTCAAGGCGCTGGAGCACGAGGCGGTGCAGGGCGGCCTGCTCGCCATCCTCGTCATCCTCATCTTCCTCGTCAGCCTGCGCGCCACCGCCATCGTCGCCATCGCCATTCCCCTCAGCATCGTGGCCACCTTCGTGCTGCTCTTCTTTTCGGGGATGACCCTCAACGTCTTCACCCTGGGCGGGCTCGCGCTCGGGGTGGGCCGCCTGGTGGACGACTCCATCGTCGAGCTGGAGAACATCCATCGCCATCTCGCGCTCGGGCAGGGCCGGCGGCAGGCGGTGCTGGCCGCCGCGCAGGAAGTGGCGATGCCCATCCTCGTCTCCACCATCACCACCATCGTGGTGTTCTTCCCGGTGCTCTTCCTCTTCGGCATCGCCCGCAACCTCTTCCTGCCGCTGGCGCTCACCATCTCCTTCGCGCTGATCATGAGCTTCTTCGTCTCGCGCACGGTGACGCCGCTCCTCTGCCTGATGGTGCTGCCCGGCGGGCAGGCCGCGCAGCACTCCGGCGGATTCGCCGGCTGGTTCCTGGGCAGGCTGGAGAAGCTCGACGACGCCTATGCGCGCGCGCTCGGCGCAGTCCTGCGCCACCGCTTCCGCACCATCGCGGTGATCCTCGCCTTCTTCGCCGGCTCGCTCCTGCTCTTCAAGCGGGTGGGCACCGAGTTCTTCCCCGACTCCGACGAGTCGCAGTTCAGCGTCACCTACAAGGCGCCCATCGGCACCCGGGTGGAGCGCACCGAGCAGATCGCCCAGCGGCTGGAGCAGGCGGTGAACAAGGCGCTGGGCAAGGACTACACGACCATGATCACCGACAGCGGCCTGCCGGTGGGGCGCACCGCCATCTTCAGCGCCAACACCGGGCCGCACGCCGGCACCCTGCAAGTGAACCTGGTGCCGCGCGGGGAGCGGCCGATCAGCGACGTGGTCGCGAGCGAGAAGCTGCGCAGCGAGATCCAGGGCGCGCTCCCCGGCACGCAGCTCTACTTCTTCGTCGGCGGCATCGTGAAGCGCATCCTCAACTTCGGCTCCGCCGCGCCCATCGACGTGGAGGTGCTGGGTTACGACCTGGAGCAGGGCAGCCGCTACGCGCGCGAGCTCTACCAGGCCATGCGCGCCATCAACGACAAGGACGGCAGGCCGCTGCTCACCGACGTGCAGATCTCGCGCGAGGAGAACTATCCCGAGCTCCACGTCGAGGTGGATCGCGGCAAGGCGGGGCGCCTCGGGCTCAGCGAGCAGGCGGTGGCGCAGAGCGTGCTCACCAGCCTGACCGGCTCCTCGCAGCTCCAGCCCACCCAGTTCACCGACCCGGTGACCGGCAACGAGTACTTCATCAACGTGCGCATGGACGACCGCTACCGCTCGCACATCGACGACGTCAGCGACATCGGCATCCGCACGCCGGCGGGGCCGCTGGTGCCGCTCGGCGCCATCGCCAGCGTGAGCCGCTCCAGCGGGCCGGTGCTGATCAGCCGCAAGTACCTGCAGCGCATCATCGACGTCACCGCCAACGTCGCGCCGGGCAAGGACCTGGGCAGCGCGGCGGCGGCGGTGGAGCGCGCGCTGCACGAGGTGCGCGCGCCGGAAGGCTTCAGCGCCACGCTCTCCGGGCAGGCCCAGGCGCAGAAGGACGCCTTCAACGGCCTGGCGCTGGCCGGCATCATGGCCATCGCGCTGGTCTACATGGTGCTGGCCTCGCAGTTCCGCTCGCTGCTCGACCCGCTGGTGATCATGTTCAGCGTGCCGCTGGGCATCTCCGGCGTGGCCCTCTCGCTCTGGCTCACCGGCACCACCCTCTCGGTGAACAGCGGCATGGGCATCATCATGATGGTCGGCATCGTCGTCAGCAACGGCGTCCTGCTGGTGGACTTCGCCAACGTGCTGCGCGAGCGCGACGGGCTCGACATCGTGACGGCGACGGTGCGCGCCGGCCGCACCCGCCTGCGCCCCATCCTCATGACCACCATCGCCACCATCGTGGGGCTCGTTCCCATGGCGCTGGGCATCGGCGAAGGCAGCGAGACCAACCTGCCGCTGGCGCGCGCCGTCATCGGCGGGCTCGCCGTCTCCACCTTCTTCACGCTGTTCCTCGTGCCTGCCCTGTACTCCATCGCGGACCGGTGGCGCAGGCCCCACTCCGCAGAAGAGGAAGAGGAAATCGCGCATGCGCCTGCTTGATGCCGCCGCGCTGTTCCTGCTCGCCGCGCCGGCGTTTGCGCAGGAGAAGCTCTCCATGGAGGAGGCGGTCCGCCGCGCGGTGCTGCGCAGCGTGACCTCCATCGTGGCCGAGCAGGAGATCGTGCGCGCGCAGGGCATCCTCCAGGAGGACCGGGCGCTCTCGCTGCCCACCATCGCCCTGAACGGCACCTACACGAGGTTCGACCGCGACCGCGTTCTCTCCGCCGGCACCGGCGCCACCGGCCCGACGACCTCCCGCGACCAGCTCTCCGCGAACGCGGTGGTCACCGTACCGCTGGTCGCTCCCCAGCGGTGGCTGATCTGGTCGCACGCCGGCGATCAGGTCGACGTGGCCCGGCTCTCGGCGGAAGACGCGCGGCGCCAGGTGGCGGTGCTCACCGCGCGCCTCTACCTGGGCGTCATGGCCCAGCACCGGCTGGTGCAGATCGACGGGCAGGCGCGCGACGCGGCCAAGGCGCACCTCGACGACGCGCACGCCCGCTACGAGGTAGGCAGCGGCAACCGCCTCGACGAGGTGCGCGCCGGCCAGGAGCTGGCCACCGACGAGTCCTCGCTGGCGCTGGCGCGGTCGAACCTGGTCCGCGCCATGGAGGCGCTGGGCTCGCTGGTGGGCGAAGAGGGGCCGGTGGACGTGGAGGACGACCTCGTGCTGCCGGAGCCGCAGTCGGAGGCGCGGGCCATGGAGGACGCGCAGTCGCTGCGCCCGGACGTCCGCGCCCAGAAGGAGAGGGCGGAGGCGGCGCGGCGGGTCTTGCGCGACAGCTATGCGGACTACCTGCCGCTGCTCCAGGGAGTGGTGCAGCCCTTCTACCAGCATCCCGCGACGGCCGTGACCCCGGAGACGGGGTGGCAGGCGTCGCTGGTGCTCAGCATCCCGCTCTTCGACGGCGGCGCGCGCTACGGCCTGCGCCGGGAGCGCAGCGCGCTCTACCAGGAGTCCAGGGCGCAGCTCGAGGGACTCTTGCGGCAGGCCCGTTCGGACGTGCGCACCGCCTTCGACGCCGTCCGCCGCGCGGACGAGAGCGTGCGTTCCGCCCGCGAGGCGGCGCGGCTCGCCCACGAGGCGCTGGACATGACCATGCTCGCCTACCGCGAGGGCGCCACCAACGACCTGGAAGTGGTGGACGCCCAGCGGCGCGCCCGCGACGCGGACACGGCCGGGCTGGTTGCCGAGGACACGGCGCGGCAGGCCCGGGTGGACCTGCTCGCCGCCACCGGCCGCTTCCGCTAGTTGTGAAGTCCCAGGACGTTGTTCACTGAGGAGCGGTGTTCATCCGGCCTTTCGTGTGGCTGACTGCAGCTTGTCAAGGGCAGCACCCAACCACGAGGGGAAAAACCGGCTGAACATCCATCCTGTGCCCGAAGCTGCGCCGCAGGTCGAGCGTTGCTGGTGGACCGCGTGCTCAACCAGGGCTGGTCTGTGCCCGCTGCGGCAGAGGCCGCGGGGATCAGCCGGCGCACGGCGTACAAGTGGCTGAAGCGATTCAAGCTTGAGGGCCAGGTCGGGCTGCTCGACCGGAGCTCGCGACCGCACCAGTCGCCACGCCGCCTTGAACTTGAAAAGGCGGACATCGTAATCGAGCTGCGCCGGAAGAAACGGATGACCGCCGCCAAGATCGCGGCAGTGCTGCACCTGGCGCGGTCGACGGTTGCTCGGCTCCTCAACGCAACGACCCCGGACGGCTGCCTCTGGTCGAGCCTCGCTCCTGCGAGTGGCCGCGGCCCGGAGACATGCTTGCACGTCGACACCAAGAAGCTCGGCCGCTTCATCCGGCCCGGGCACCGCGTGCACGGCGACCGCACCACGCGCATCCGCGGCGTCGGGTGGGAGGACCTGCACGTCGCCATCGACGACCCTACTCGCCTCGCCTACGCAAAGATCCTGCGCGACGAGAAGGCCCGGTCATCGATCGCGTTTCTGCGCAAGGCACAGGCGTGGTACGCGCGCCATGGCATCGAGATCCTGCGCGTGCTGAGCGACAACGGCCCCTGCTACATGGACCGCTTCACGAACGCCTGCGCGCAGCTCGGGATCTGGCATCTCCGGACGAGACCCTACAGACGACGGGCAAGGCCGAGCGCCTCACCCAGACGCTGCTCCGCGAATGGGCGTACGTGAAGAGCTACCCGAAATCGCGCATCCGCAAGGCAGCTCTGCTGCCGTACCTGCGCTACTACAACCGCAAGCGGCCGCACGCCGGATGCGGCGCGCTCACGCCAATGAAGAAGCTCGAGCGCGCCGCGTGAACAACGTCATGAGAAACGACAGCTAGTGGCCGCCCGCCGAAGGCGGGCCGTGCGGCTACACACGCGCGAGCGTGACCTTGGGTGTCTCCGTGAATCCGGAGACAGCCGATCACTTCAGCGCCGCAGCCGCATCCACGCGGCCCCGGCCCTGGAAGGCCGTGGGCAGCACGTTCGCGGCGGTGTTGCCGATCACCGCCTTCAGCTTCGCAGGGCCCACGTGGCCGAGCTTGCCGACGAGCAGCGCGGCGACGCCCGCGACGTGGGGAGTTGCCATCGAGGTGCCGGCGGCGAAGAAGAAGGTGTTGGGGTTGCCGGCGCGGCGATTGCCGCAGCTCGGAACCAGGTCCTGCACCACGCCGTTGGGCGGCACCAGGTCGCCGCCGGGAGCGGCGAAGTCGATGACCGACGCGCCCCAGTTGCTGTAGGAGGCCAGGCGGTCGAAGTTCGCCTGCGCGATGGGGCCGGTGGCGGACACGGCGACGCCGTTGCCCGACTGCGCCGGCACCGACATGATGCGGCTGTTCAGGTCCACCGCCTCGTTGCCGGCGGCGCTGACCACCAGGACGCCCGCCTGCGTGGCGTGATTGACGGCGCGGGTCAGCGCCGCGAGGAAGTGGCCGAACGGCTCGCCGCCGCCGTTGCCGCCGGCGTTGTTGCGGTCGAAGGTGGCGCCGAGGCTCATGTTGATCACGTCCACGCCGATGCTGGCGGCATATTCGATTCCGCGGATGACGTTGGCGAAGCTGCCGCTGCCCCGCGAGTTCAGCACCTTGACCGCCACCAGCGTGGCGGAAGGCGCCACTCCCTGGACGCCGAAGTCGTTGATCGAGGCGGCGACGATGCAGCCGACGTGCGAGCCGTGGAAGACGTCGTCTTCCCAGGCCGGGAATCCGGCGCCGGCGATGGAGTCGACGAACGCCACGCTGCGGGCGGTGTCGATGCGGTCCACCAGGTCGCGGTGCTGGCTGTTGAGGCCGGTATCGATGATGGCCACCACCGCGCCGGCGCCGAGGTCGCCTGCCGCGGCCGTCTGGTCGGCGTGGATCTGCCGCATGTTCCACTGCAGCCCGGAGAGCGGCTCGGTATTGACCCCGCGGGCGGCAGGGTCGGAATCGATGGACACCAGCGGCTCGCCCGCGGGAAGCCAGTTGATGTCGGGATCGGCGTCGGCCGAGAGAACGCCCGGCGAGGCGGCCACCGCCGCGGCGAAGCCCGCGTTGGCGCTGTCGGCGCTGGCGGCGACGACGCCGATGGCGCCGAGATCGGCGACCACGGTGCCGCCGTTCGCCACCACCGCGGCCGTGGCGCTGGAGGTGTCGTTTCCGGTGGCGACGACGAGATAATTGACGGGAGCGGCAACGGCAGGCAACGCGAAGCACAGGGCGAAGAGCAACGCACGAGTCATGACGGGGCTCACCTTTCCGGGGGGAGTTCCAGGGGGATTGACGACGCCGCGATTCCGGCCCCTCCAGCCGGAACGCAAACGCCAAGCCCAATGCACGGGAATGGGGCCGGATTCAAGTTGCGGCGCGTCAGCGCGCCAAAAAAAAGGAGCCCGCCGGCGCGAGGCCAGCGGGCTCCGCGGAACGGAGCAAAAAATCCCGCTACTTCAGCGCGGCGGCCGCGTCGATGCGGCCCTTGCCCTGCTGCGGGGTCGGCAGGATGTTCACCGCCGAGTTGGAGATGAGCGCGCGCAGCTTCGCCGGGCCCACGTGGCCGTACTTGCCCACCAGGAGCGCCGCGAGACCGGCCACGTGCGGCGTCGCCATCGAGGTGCCGGCCGCGAAGAAGAACGTGTTCACGGTAGTGCCGCGCTTGTTGCCGCAGCTCGGGACCAGGTCCTGCACCACGCCGTTCGGGGGAACCAGGTCGCCGCCGGGGGCCACCACGCTCAGCACCGACGAGCCGTAGTTGCTGTAGGAGGCGAGTCGGTCGAAGTTCGCCTGCGCGATGGGGCCGGTGGCGCCGATGGCCATGCCGTTGCCCGACTGCGCCGGGACGGTCCAGATGCGGCCGCCGCCGTTCACGGGCGAGCCGTCCAGGTCGAGGCCGTCGTTGCCGGCGGCGCTGATCACCAGGATGCCCGACTGGGTGGCGTGGTTGATGGCGCGGCCCAGCGCGGCGAGGAAGTGGCCGAACGAGTTGTCCGGGCCGCCGCCGCCGTTGCCGCCCGCGTTGATGCGGTCGAAGGTGGCGCCGAGGCTCATGTTGATGGCGTCGACGAAGCCGAGGCTGGCTGCGTACTCGATGGCGGCGATCACGTTGGAGAAGCTGCCGCTGCCGGCGGCGTTCTGCGTCTTGAGCGAGATGAGGGTGGCCTTCGGCGCCACGCCCTGCACGCCCACGCCGTTGACCTCGGCGGCGATGATGCAGGCCACGTGCGAGCCGTGGAAGTTGTCGTCCTCGAAGGGGAACACCGCGCCGGGCGCCGTGGTCTGGACGAAGGCGCGGCTGTGCACGAAGTCGATGTTGTCATGGATGTCGACGTGCCCGGTGTTGATGCCGGAGTCGATCACCGCCACCACCGCGCCCTGGCCGAGGAAGCCGGCGGCCGCGGTCTGGTCGGCGTGGATCTGGCGCAGGTTCCACTGCAGCGCGCTGAAGGTCTCGTGATTGGGGGCGGTGTCCGCGAGCGATGCAGGGATCTCCACCGCATCCTCGCCCGGGGGGAACCACTGGATGTCCGGATCCGCGTCCACCGAGAGGACGGCGGGATTGGCGGCCACGCTGGCGGCGAAGGTGGCGCTGTCGGAGAGCGCGGTGACCACGCCGATCTTCGAGAGGTCGTACTTGACGGTGCCGCCCGCGGCGGTGACGGCGGCGACCGCGGCGGCGGTGTCGTTGCCCTTGCTGACCACGAGGTACTGGGTCGGCGCGGCAACGGCCGAGCCGGCGAACGCAGCGACGAGGAACGCGATCATTCGATTCATGGATGGATGCTCTTTGTCGGGGTCCGGGTGGAATCGCGGCGGCTCTCCCCAATTGCCGTCGTGGCGGTTTTCTTACACGCGAGCCCAACGTCTTACAAGTGCCATTGCATTAACGCGCTACGTCGATTGCAGAATGCGAGGGCCCGCCTGCCGGTTGCGCCGCCGGCCGTCCCATTCCCGGACGGGAAGCCGCTCTTCCGGGCGCCCGCGGCGGTTTGACGCCGCGGCGCTTCATCCGCACTTTCCCGCCATGCGCGCGCTCACTTATCTCGGCCCCAACAAGATCAAGGTCACCCGCAAGCCCGATCCCAGGATCGAACACTCCAACGACGTGGTGCTCAAGGTCACCCGCGCCGCCATCTGCGGCTCCGACCTGCACCTGCTCCACGGCCTCGTCCCCGACACCCGCATCGGGCATACCTTCGGCCACGAGTTCACCGGCATCGTGGAGGAGACCGGCCCCTCGGTGCGCAACCTGCGCAAGGGGGACCGGGTGGTGGTGCCCTTCAACATCTCCTGCGGCACCTGCTTCTACTGCTCGCGCGGGCTCTCGGCGAACTGCGAGAACACCAACCCCAACAGCGACGTCGCGAGCGGCGTCTACGGCTACTCGCACACCACCGGCGGGTACGACGGCGGCCAGGCGGAGTACGTGCGGGTGCCCTTCGCCGACGTGGGGCCGATGAAGATCCCCGACGACATGAGCGAGGAGGAGGTGCTCTTCCTCAGCGACATCCTGCCCACCGGCTACCAGGCGGCGGAGATGGGCGAGATCAAGGGCGGCGAGACGGTGGTGGTGCTCGGCTGCGGCCCGGTGGGCCTCTTCGCCATGAAGTCGGCCTGGCTGCTCGGCGCCGGCCGCGTCATCGGCGTCGACCACGTGGACTACCGGCTCGACTTCGCCCGACGCTACGCCGGCGTGGAGACGGTGAACTTCAAGAAGGTGCCGGACCTGGTCGTGCACCTCAAGGACCAGTTCGAGGGCCGCGGTCCCGACGTGGTCATCGAGGCCGTGGGCATGGAGGCGGAAGGCAGCCGGTTCCAGCGGGCGCTGGGGAAGACCTTCATGCAGGCCGGCGTCCCGGTGGCCATCAACTGGGCCATCCAGGCGGTCCGCAAGGGCGGCAACGTCTCCATCATCGGCGTCTATGGCCCGCCCTGGAACCTGGTGGACATCGGCACCGCCATGAACAAGGGCCTCACGCTGCGCATGAACCAGTGCAACGTGCGCCGCTACATGCCCCACCTGCTCAAGCACATCCGCGAGGGGCGCATCGACGCGAAGGGAATCATCACGCACAGGTTCCCGCTCAGCGAGGCGCCCAGGGCCTACAAGACGTTCTCGGACAAGAAGGACGGCTGCGTGAAGTGCGTGATCACGCCGGCCGCCGCCTGAGGAGCCCTGCCATGACCGACCGTCATCACCAGCGTCACGAGCACACCAGCCGTCCCGTGGTGGGCGCCGATCTCTCTTTTGGCGAGCGGCCCGGCGTCCCGATGGAGCGCAGCCCGCAGCAGCCGCTCACCCCCACCGCGCCCGGCCACTTCGAGCGCATGCGCCCGCGCCGCGGCCTCACCCACCGCAGCGAGATCCGGCAGATGACGCCGGTCTTCGGCACGGCGCAGCCGCTCCACGGCATCTCCGGGCTGGTGCGGCGCATCGCGTACTCCTTCCACGAGACGCGCACCCGGCACTGGATGCTGCTGCTGATGGCCGACCGCGTCGACCGCCTCGAGCACCGCATCGCCGGGCTGGTCAAGCTCGCCGCCATCGTCCCGGCTGCCGCCGCCACGCTGATCGTCGCGGCGAAGCTTCTCGAGGATTAGTCCCGGCCGCATCCGCCCTTCGGGCGGTTCGAACCGGCCGCGCGTTTGACGGGCGGCGGAGCGCCAGCTAGTATGCTCGTTATGAGCATACTCGATCAGAGCACACCGCCGCTGAAGCCCGCGGAGCTCTTCGTCCTGGCCGTGCTGCGCGCCGGGCCGCTGCATGGTTACGGCCTGGTGCAGGAGGTGGCGGCGCGGTCGCGCGGGCGCATCCAGATCCGCCCCGGCAACCTCTACCGCGTGCTCGACCGCATGCTCGACCGCGGGCTCATCGAGCTCTACGAGCGCGGCTCCGCGGCGGACGAGCGGCGCACCTACTACCGCATCACCCAGCTCGGGCGGCGTGTCGCGCAAGAGGAAGCGCGGCTGCTGGCGGGCGTCCTCGAAGAGCTTCTCGCCACCTGAAGGAGACGTCATGCTTCGCGTCTTCCTGCGCGCCTACCCGAAGAAGTTCCGCGAGCGGCACGGCGAGGAGCTGCTGCGCCTCTGCCACGAAGTCTACGGAGATGGCTTCTCCGTGGGCGCCATGGGCGATCTGCTCTGGAACGGCCTGATGGAGCGCCTGGGACGCGCGCCCGGCTCCTTCGGCGAGTGGCTGGAGCGGCCCGTCCGGGAAGGGCGCGGCGAGCGGCTCGTCGGCATGGTCTGGAACGACGCGCGGCATGCCGTGCGCGGCTTCCGCGCCAATCCCGGCTTCGCCTGCGCGGTGCTGCTCACCCTGGCGCTGGGCATCGGCGCCAACACCGCCCTCTTCAGCGTCGTCGACGCGGTGCTCTTGCGGCCTTTGCCCTACGCGAACGGTCCCCGGCTGGTGCACCTGCTGCAGCCCGCGCAGGGCGCCGGGGTGGAGGACGTGGGCTTCTCTCCCCTGGAGGTGCAGGACTACCGGACGCAGTCGCGCGCCCTGGATGCGGTGGTCGAGTACCACTCCATGCCCTTCACCCTGCTCGGGGGCGCCGAGGCGCAGCGGGTGCAGACCGGCGTGGTCTCCGCCGGGTTCTTCGATGCCTTCGGCGTGCGCGCGCTGCACGGCCGCACCTTCGTTCCCGCGGACGAGGAGCAGGGCGCCATGCCGGTCCTCGTGCTCAGCTTCGAGTACTGGCAGCGCGTGTACCGCGGCGACCCGGGCATCGTGGGCAAGAGCTTCACCATGAACGACCGCTCGCACCTGGTGGTCGGCGTGCTCCCGCCCATGCCGCAATACCCGGGCGTGAACGACGTCTACATGCCCACCACCGCCTGCCCCTTCCGCAACGGCGCGCACTGGCCGCACGACCGCACCGCCCGAGGCCTGACCGTGTTCGGGCGGCTGCGTCCCGGCGCATCGTTGCAGTCGGCGCAGGCCGATCTCGCCGCCGTCGCCTCGCGGCTGCGGGGAGAATATCCCGCGGCGTACCCGGCCTCCGAGGGCTACCAGACCCGCGCCGCGCTGCTGCGCGACGAGCTGACGCGGCACGCGCGCCCCACGCTCCTGGCGCTGCTCGCCACCACCGCGTTCCTCCTCGTCATCGTCTGCGCCAACGTCGCGAACCTCACCATGGCGCGCCTGGTGCGGCGCGAGCACGAGATGGCCGTGCGCACCGCGCTGGGCGCCACGCGGGCGCGCCTCGTCCAGCAACTGCTCACCGAGAACCTGATCCTTGCGCTGGCGGGCGGCGCGTTGGGGCTCCTGGTGGCTCGATGGGGCCTCGACGGCCTGGCTGCGCTGGCCGAGCGCTTCACCACCCGCGCCACCGAGATCCGGCTGGACGGGCGCGTGCTCGCGTTCGCCGCCGGCATGTCGCTCTTCACCGGGCTCTTGCTCGGGTGCCTTCCCGCGCTGCCGAGGCGGGCGAGCCTCGCCTCCGACCTCAAGGAAGGCGCGGGCGCGACGGCCGGGCACGGGCCGCTGCGGGCGCGCAGCGCGCTCATCGTCGCTCAGGTGGCGATCTCGTTCGCGCTGCTCACCGGCGCAGGGTTGATGCTGCGCAGCCTGTTCAAGCTCCAGCAGGTCGCCGTCGGGTTCGACGTGGGCAACGTCCTCACCGCGCGCGTGGACCTGAACTGGACGCGCTACCGGGAAGGGGAGAAGAGCGGGGCCTTCGCCGATGCGCTCCTGCGCAAGCTGCGCGAGATGCCCGGCGCGCTCGCGGTCGGCATCGGCGGCAGCGTTCCCCTGGACGGCAACAGCAATCCCTTCGGCCTCAACCTGCGCATCGAAGGGCGCGCAGAGGAAGGAACGGCGCAGCCGCACGCCGAGATCGATACCTTCACGCCCGGCTACTTCCGCGCCATGGGCATTCCGCTCCTGCTCGGCCGCGACGCCGGCGAGGCCGACCGGCCTCCGGCTCCGCAGGTTGCGCTGGTGAACCAGTCGTTCGCGCGCCATTGGCTGGGGCCCGATCCCATCGGCAAGCGCCTGAGCGCCGACGGCGGAAAGACGTGGGTCCCCGTCGTCGGCGTGGTCGCCGACATCAAGCAGCACGGCCTCGAGAAGGAGCCCGCCGACGAGATCTGGTCGCCGCTGGCGTTCTCGCCCAATCGCGACATGCGCGTCATCGTGCGCAGCCGGGCCGCGCCGCTCTCGCTCGAGCGAGCGGTCCGCGAGGCGGTGCGCGAGCTGGACCCCGATCAGCCGGTCACCGAGGTGAAGACGCTCGAGCAGGTGCGCGCGGACGCGCTCTCGCCGCCGCGGCTCACGGCGTTCCTGCTCGGCGCCTTCGCGCTGCTCGCGCTCGGCATCACCGCGGCGGGAATCGGCGGGGTCATCGCCTGGTCGGTGGGACAGCGCACGCAGGAGATCGGCATCCGCATGGCGCTCGGCGCGGAGCCTTCCGCGGTGCTGCGCATGATCCTGCGCCAGGGAATGGCGCTGATCGCGCTGGGCCTGGCGCTCGGCCTTCTCGGCGGGCTCGCCCTGTCGCGAGTCATGGCAGGGCTGGTGTTCGGAATCGCGGCGCGCGATCCGGTCACCTTTCTCGCCGGCGCGGCGGTGCTGACGGCGGTGGGGGCGCTGGCCTGCCTGGTGCCGGCGAGGAGGGCGGCGGAAGTCGATCCGATGATCGCCCTTCGCAGCGCATAGCCGCTGCCCGCCGAAGGCGGGCTTTGCGGCTACACCCGCGGAGCGTGACCCTGGTTGTCTCCGTGAATACGGAGACACACTCCCCGCTGCCCGCCGAAGGCGGGCTTCGTGGCTCCACACGCGGAGAGTGACCCTGGGTGTCTCCGTGAATACGGAGACCCTCCTGTCGGGCCGCGCCGCCGCTCAACCGCCGCGGCCGAGCAGCGCCAGCACCGCCTCGCGCCGCGGCAGCGAGGCCTGCGCGCCCAGCGCCGTCGTCGCGAGCGCGGCCGAGGCGCTGGCGAACCGCCCCGCCTCTTCGAGCGGCCGGCCCTCGGCGAGGCACACCGCGAGGGCGCTCGCAAAGGCGTCGCCCGCGCCGGTGACGTCCACCCGGGGTACGTCGAACCGCGGCAGCCAGCATTCCCCGCCGCTCCAGAGCAGCACGTCGCCCTCGCCGCCAGCCTGCACCGCGGCGGCCCCTGCGCCGCGGCGGACGAGCTGCCGTGCCGCCTCCCGCGCCGATTCGTGATCGCGCACCGCGATTCCGGTGAGCGCCTCCGCCTCCTGGGCGTTGGGACGGATCAGGTCGAGCTGCGCCAGCATCTCGTCGCGCAGCGGCAGACCCGGCGCGGGATCGAGCACGACCCGCGCTCCCGCGGCCCGGCCGATGCGCACGGCCTCGGCGAAGGCGTCGTACGGCACGCCCAGCTGCGTCAGCACCACCCGCGCTGCGCCCAGCGCCTCCGCCGCCTCGCGCACGCGCCTCGCGTCGAGCCGCGCGTTGGCGCCCACCGCGGAGAGGATCTGCTTGTGGCCCTGCGCATCGACGTGGCAGAGCGCCACCCCGGTGTGCGCGTCGGGGTCGCGGGAGACATGGCGGACGTCCACGCCCTCGGCCCGGAGCGCCGCCAGCACCGACTCCCCGCGGGCATCGTTGCCCACGCGCGCCACCAGCGCGACGGCGGCGCCGAGGCGCGAGGCCCCCACCGCCTGGTTGGCTCCCTTTCCGCCGCAGCCTTCCTGGAAGGCGTCCCCGTTCACACCCTCGCCGCTGCCGGGCAGCCGCGGCCCGCGGGCCAGGTAGTCGACGTTGGCCTTTCCCACCACCACCACGTCGTACACGGGCGGACTCTACGGCGCCTACAACGCGGAGGGAAACGTCTCGGGCGGCTCGGCTGTCCACATCTGCGCGCGCTCGAGCGGCTCCAGGGCGGTGGTCCGGTCGACGTGAACCACCGCGTCGAACTGCTGCGCCACGCACGCCTCGAAGAGGTGCGAGTGCCGCTCGGTGCGCGGGCGGTACACCACGCCGATGGCCCGCTCCAATAGCGGCTCGCGCAGCTCCCCGAGCGCCTCGCCCGCGCCGCGCAGCGGCAGGAAGAACCGCGGCAGCGACACCTCGTGGAACAGCTCCTCCACGCTGCCCTCCAGCGCCGGCCGCGCCGCCATGCGCAGCGGCGCGCCGCCCCAGTCGTCGGCCGCGGTCACGGCGCCTTCGAAGGTGGTGAAGCCCACCAGCAGCGCGGCGTCGCCGTGCCGCTCGCGGACGAGCTGGCCGACGTTGAGCTCTCCCTCGTCGCCCATCCGGGTGAAGCGCGCGTCGCCCAGGTGCGAGTTGTGCGCCCAGACCACGACGCGCGCGTAGCCGTCGCGGCGTTCGAGGAAGGCAGCCACCGCCTCCAGCGTCTCCGCCATGTGCCGGTCGCGCAGGTTCCAGGTGGAGATGCGCGAGCCGAACATGGCCCGGTAGTAGGCCTCGGCGTTGCGTGCGAGGCGCGCGTTCTGCTCGGCGGAGAAGAGCTCCGCGTCCAGGCTGCCCGCCGCCCTGCGCCGCATCTCCAGGAGCTGCGCCACCGCCTCGTCCTCGCAGGAGCGCGAGAGGTCCAGGCGGGTGGCATGGCCGTAGGCCTGCCCGTCGTCGTCGCCGGCGCCGAAGCAGGCATAGCGGGCGCGGGCCCGCTCCGCCGCTTCCGGGTCGCGCCGCTCCAGGATCCTCACCACCACGTCGAGGGACGTGTAGAGGCTGTAGAGATCCATTCCGTGGAAGACGGCGGGCCCCAGGCGCGAGCCCTGGTTGCGCGCGCGCAGCCAGCGCAGGAACTGGACCACCACCGTGTTGCGCCACATCCAGGCGGGGAAGCGCTGGAAGCCGGCCAGCGCGTCCTCGGCCCTCCCGTCGTCGGAGCTGCCTTGCGACCAGCGGTTGGCCCGGTCGGCATCCGGCCAGTCGGTCTCGACGACCACGCCGTTGAAGCCTTGCTCCGAGATCAGCCGCTGGGTGATCCGGGCGCGTTCCCGGTAGAGCTCGTGGCTGCCGTGGGTCGCTTCCCCGAGCAGGACGAAGCCGGTCCCCTCGGCCATCTCGAGCAGGGGATCGTAGTCCCGGCGCGTTCCCCCGAGGAGCTGTGCCGCGTCGCGGATGGAATCGATCAACTGCGCACGCCCCATGCAACGGCAAGCTACGCACCGCGCCGGTCCGGCGCCTGCCCGGAAGCCCGCCCTCGCGCGGCGAGCGCGCCGAGCACGTCGTTGAGCTCCTCGGGATCCACCGGCTTGACCAGGTGCGCATCGAAGCCCGCGGCCAGCGCCCGGTCGCGGTCCTCCGGCCTTCCGTACCCCGTCAGCGCCACCAGGATCATGCCTTTTGCCCCCTCGTTGGCGCGGAGCCGCCGGGCCACCTCGTAGCCGTCGATGCCGGGCAGGCCGATGTCCACCAGGGCCGCATCCGGCCGCGTCGCCAGCGCCGTCTGCACCGCGCGCAGCCCGTCGCCCACCAACTCCACGCGGTGCCCCAGGATCTGCAGGAGATCGCGCAGCGTCTCGCCGATGTCCGGGTTGTCCTCGACCAGGAGCAGGCGCTTGCGCGCGGGAGCGGCGGTGGCCGCGCGCCGCTCCAGCGACTGGGCCTCCTCGCGCAGGAGCGGCAGCCGCACCTCGAACTCCGACCCGCGCGACAACCCCTCGCTGCGGGCGCGCACGCTGCCGCCGTGCATCTCCACCAGCTGCTTCACCAGCGTCAGGCCCACGCCCAGCCCGCCGCGCGAGCGCGCCGGCGACTGGTCCGCCTGCGCGAAGAGCTCGAAGATCTGCTCCAGCATCTCCGGCTCGATGCCGATGCCGCTGTCGCGCACGCTGAGCACGCCGAAGTCGCCGTCGCGACGGAGCGTGAGCAGGATCTTGCCGCCCGGCTCGGTGTACTTGGCCGCGTTGTTGATCAGGTTGCAGACCACCTGCTCCAGCCGGGTGGAGTCCGCCTCCACCCAGAGCGGCTCGAAGGCCAGCTCCTGCACCAGCTGGTGGCGGCGCTCGTCCACCAGGGGCCGCGAGGTGGCCACCGCGTGCTCGAGCACGTCGCGCAGCGGCACCGGCTCCTTGCGCAGCTCCACCTTGCCGCGGGTGATGCGCGAGACGTCGAGGAGGTCGTCGACCAGACGGGTGAGCACTCCGGCCTGGCGCAGGACCGTGGCGCGGGTCTGCTTGGCCCGCGGGTCGTTGCCGCCCACCTCGTCGAGCACGTGCATGCCGATGGTCACCGCCGCGAGCGGGTTGCGCAGCTCGTGCGCGAGCATGGCGAGGAACTCGTCCTTGCGCCGGTCGGCGGCCTCCAGCGCCACCACCGCCGCCTGCGCCTCCGTGCGCGCCGCCTGCTCGCGGGCGAGAAGCTGCTCGCGCTCCTCCAGCGCGCGCTGGCGCTCGGTGAAATCGGAGAAGATGTAGACGGCCCCGCTGAGCTGTCCCCGCTCGTCCAGCACCGGATCGCAGGTGAGGCGCAGCCAGCGGCCGCCGTGCTGCAGGTCCTGCACCTCGCGGCGGTGGCTCGCGGCCATTCGGCGGAAGGGATCGTTGCCGGCTTCCGCGCCGGCGCCGGCGGCGGGCAGGAAGGACTCGTGGACGCGCCCGATCAGCTCCTCCACCGGCACGTCGAGCAGCCGCGTCATCGCCTGGTTGCAGCGCACCACGCGCCCCTCGCGGTCGAGCAGGCACATGGCATCGCTGATGGCGTCGAAGGTGCTCTGGAGGTCCCGCGCCGTCGCGGTGGCCCTCTCCTCGGCGCGGCGGGCGCGCAAGAGAGCGCGGATGGTGGCGATCAACTCCGGGGGCTCGATGGGATGGGCGAGGTACGCGTCGGCGCCCAGCTCGAGGCCGCGGGTGCGGTACTCCACGTCCACGAAGTCGGCGGAGATCTGCAGCACGGGCGTGGCCGCGGTGAGCGGATCGGCCTTGATGCGCTGGCAGACCTCGAATCCGTTGATGTCGGGGAGCTGCACGTCCAGGACCACCAGGTCGGGCCGCTCCTCCATCTTGTGCAGCGCCTCGCCGCCGGTGGCCGCCTCGATGGTGCGAAAGCCGGCCCGCTGCAGGGTGCGGGTCAGCGCATAGCGGGCGCCATCGTTGTCGTCCACGCAGAGCAGGAGGGGCTGATCTTCAGCCATGCGCGCCCTCCGGTTCCCAGAGCGCCGCGCGCAGCGTCCGCACCGCGTCGTCGCGGAGCATGGCGTGCACGTTCACCACCTGCCCGCCCGCGTCCCGCAGCCTGCGGGCTTCTTCCGGCTCGAGCTGCCGCGCGGCGCGCACCAGCACCGGAAGCGCCTTCGTCTCCGGGTCCTGGCGCAGCAACTCCAGCGCCTGCTCCGCGAATCCGGGCGCTCCCGAGTCCAGCACCACCAGGCGGGGCCGCTCCTCGCGCGCGCGCCGCACGCCCTCGGGGCCGTCGCGCGCCTCCAGCACCTCGACGCGCGGGTCGGAGAGCTGCGCCCGCAGCTCGTCCCTGCCCTCCTGCGCGATGAGCAGCACTCGCCGCGGCGGCGAGAGCGCCCGCGAGATGGCCTCGAGCAACTGGTGCCGCTCTTCCAGCCGCTCGACCATCACTTCCGCTCCCAGCGAGAGCAGCCGCGCCTCGTGCGGGGCGCGGACGTAGCCGATCACCGCGATCCCGCGGGTGGTCTCGTCCTTGCGGAGCTCCGCCAGGAGCGGGCGGGTCGGCGCCCCGCCCAGGAACGCGCCGGCGATCAGCGCCGCCGGCCGCTCGCGCGAAACCGCTGCGCGCACCTCCTCCGGCGTGCGCGCTGCCACCAGCCGGAAGCGCGAGCCCTCGAGGAACCGGTCCCACTGCGTCAGCAGCGCCGCGTCGTCCAGCATGCCCAGAACCGCCGCGGTCGCCTGCGGCGCCGGCGCGTTCTGCGGCGCGTAGCGCCTCGGGATGGTGATCGAGAAGATGGATCCGCGTCCGGGCTCGCTCTCCACCGAGATCTCGCCGCCGAGCAGGGCCGCCAGCTTGCGCGAGAGGGGCAGGCCCAGGCCGGTGCCCTTGACCTTCTTCTGCCGCGCGCCCTCGATCTGGGTGAACTCCTCGAAGATCAGCTCCTGGTCCTGCCGGGCGATGCCGATTCCGGTGTCCTTGACGTAGAAGGTCACCGTGCCGGGAACGGCCTCCTGGACGCCCACCCGCACTTCGCCGCGCTCGGTGAACTTGAGCGCGTTGGAGGCGAAGTTGCGGACGATCTGGGTGAGCTTGCCCTCGTCGGTGTAGAGGGGCGGCAGCGGAGGCGGCGGCTCGAAGACGAGCTGGACGGGGCTTCCCTCCTGCATCAGCGGCCGGAGCACGGCGCGGAGGGATCCGAGAAGCTCCGCCACCTCGAACTCGGTGGGCCAGACCGCGATCTTGCCCGCCTCGATCTTGGCCAGGTCGAGCAGGTCGTTGACCATGTCGGCGAGGTCGAGGGCGGACTTGCGGATCAGGTGCACGGCCTTGCGCTGCCCGTCGGTGAGCGGGCCCTCCGACCCCTCGAGGACGATGCGGGCCAAGGACTGGATGGAGTTGAGCGGGGTGCGGAACTCGTGGCTCATGTTGCTGAGGAAGCGGCTCTTCAGCTCGGTGGCCTTGCGCAGCGACTCGGCCTTCTGGTCCAGCTCGGCGTAGAGCGCCACCACGCCCCGGTTGGTCTCCTCCAGCTCGCCGCGGATCTGCTCCAGCTCCTCGTTCCGCGCGCGCAGCTCGGCGATGGCGCGGAGCAGCTCACGGTCGGCCTGGCGCACCTCCTCCTCGATGCTCTCCGGCTGGGCCCGCGCGAGCTGCTCGGCGATGCGCGCGGGCGTCCGCGCGGCGCCGGCGGGAAGCCGCGGCAGGGTCTTGCCGAACAGCACCTCGGTGCCCCGCTCCGGCGAGCTCTCGATGCTGAACCGGTCCACCAGCCGCTGCGAGCCGATGATGCCGAGGCCCATGCCGGTGCTGGACCGGTAGCGCCCGGCCAGCACCTCCTCGAGGTTGCGGATGCCCGGGCCCTTGTCCACCGTGCGCACGAGGAACTGCCCGCGCGGCCCGTCCTCCATCAGGAACTCGCAGCGTCCCTTGCCCGCGTAGCGGAAGGCGTTGCGGCAGATCTCCGACGTCGCGGTGGCGATCCGGGCCTGGTCCTGTGGCGCAAAGCCCAGCAGCGAGGCGAGCTGCCGCGCCCGCTGCCGCGCCGTCACCACGTCGCGTTCGGAGTTGATGGCGAGGCTCGAGAGCGGCAGCAGCGTCGGCGTCATGGCTCTTTGAGGACGACCACCGTCGCGTCGTCCGAGGCGCGCCGGAAATCGCGGAAGAGGACCCCTGCTATCACTCCGCCGTGCCGCGCGCGCAACCCGGAATCGCCCTTCAGCGTCCAGTGCGAGGTGATGCCGTCGGAGTGCAGCACCAGGATGCCTCCTGCGGGCCAGCGGGCGCTGAACTCCTGGATGCGGCGCGCCTCGTGGCCGCCGATGCCGTTGTGCGAGACGAGGCCGCGGCCGGCGCTGGCGGGATCCTGGAGCAGGCCGGCGATGTTTCCCACCCCACAGAAGCGGAGCGTGCGCGACACCAGGTCCACCTCCGCCACCGCCAGGGCGGCGCCGCGCGTCGGCCGCAGCGCCGCGTGGAGCGCGTGGACCACCGCCTCGGGGCCGGGGAGCGCGTCGGTGCCGGCGAACGCCTGCAGCGCCACCTGCGCGGCGCTGGCGGCGAGCGGACCGTGCCCGAGCCCGTCCACCACCAGGAGCCGCGTCCTCGCCGCCGCCGCGCGGCAGGCCCAGGCGTCGCCGCAGGCGTGCTCGCTCTGCAGGGGCTGGCAGGCGGCGCCGATCTCCAGCGGCCCCTCCGGCGTGCCGCCCGACCAGACCCGCGCCATCACCACGCTGCCCTTCGGTTCGCTGTGCGCGTCGAACTCGTCGGCGAGCCGGCGCACCGCGCCCAGCCCTTCGCCCCGGGTTCCGGCAGTGGAGTGCCCGTCGCGCAGCGAGGCGGCGAGGTCCATGCCCGGACCGCGGTCCAGCGAGAGCACCTCGACGCCGCTGCGGGCGCCGCAGCGCAATTCCTGGAGAAGCAGCTCGCCGTCGTGGGCGTGCTTGCCGAGGTTGCTGCCCAGCTCGTTCACGACGATGGCGAGGCGGCCGGACTCCGTCTCCGAGAGCGCCGCGCGCGCCGACAGCAGCGCCGCGGCCCTTCGCGCCTCGCCCACCTGCGTCGCGTCCTCCACGCGGATGCGCACCTGGCCGATCACTTCCACCTCGTCAGGGTGACGCGGGTACCCTGGCCCGGCCGCGAGTCGATCTCGAACTGGTTCACCAGCCGCCGGGCGCCTCCGAGCCCCATGCCGAGGCCGGTGCCGGTGCTGTAGCCGTCGCTCAGCGCCAGCTGCACGTCGGGGATGCCGGGCCCCTGGTCCTCGAAGGTCAGCCGCAGCCCCTTGCGGGCTCCTTCTTCCAGCGCCTCGATGCGCACGGTCCCGCCGCGTCCGTAGACCACCGTATTGCGCGCGATCTCGCTCGCCGCCGTCACGATCTTGGTCTGGTCCACCAGCGTGAAGCCCTGCTGCACGGACCACGTCCGCACCGCCTGGCGGGCCGCGACCACGTCGTTCTCGGCGCGCAACTGCAGCACCTCACTCCTCGACACCTGCGCCATCGTCCTCGTCCGGGTCGTGGTGGGGGGTGTCGTCGGCGACGGAGGCCTCGAGGAGCTTCATGCCGCGCTCGACGTCGAGGGCGGTCCGGACGCCGGTCAGCGAGAGACCCAGCTCGACCAGGGTGATGGCGACCGCGGGCTGCATCCCCACCACCACCGTCTGCGCGTCGAGGATGCGGCTCATCCCCGCGATGTCCGAGAGCATGCGGCCGATGAAGGAGTCCACCACGTCCAGGGCGCTGATGTCGATGAGCACGCCGCGCGCCTGGTCGTCGGCGATGCGGGTGGTCAGGTCTTCCTGCAGCTGCATGGCGAGGCGGTCGTGCATGTCCACCTGGATGGTGACCAGGAGATACCTGCCCATGCGCAGGATGGGGATTCGCTCCACGCTAGCCGCGCTCCTTCCGGTCCTTCTCCGCCTCTTTCTCCTTCCTCTGCGGCTGCATCCGCGAGACGGTGCGACCGGTCCGCCGCAGCGCGAGCGCGAACGCGTCCGCCAGCGTCGCCTTGGTGGTGACGGTGCCGAGATCCACGCCCAGGTGGATGATGGTCTGCGCGATCTGCGGGCGGATGCCGCTGATGATGCAGTCAGCGCCCATCAGCCGGGCCGCCGCGATGGTCTTGAGCAGGTGCTGCGCCACCAGCGTGTCCACGGTGGGCACGCCGGTGATGTCGAGGATGGCCACCGCGCTGCCGCTCGAGACGATGCGCTGCAGCAGCGTCTCCATCACCACCTGGGTGCGGGCCGAGTCGAGCGTGCCGATCATCGGCAGCGCGAGGATGCCGTCCCAGAGCTTCACCACCGGGGTGGAGAGCTCCAGCATCTCCTGCTGCTGGCGGTTGATCAGCTCCTCCCGCGCCTTCTGGTACGCTTCGGTGGTGTAGAGGCCCAGCGAATCGAGCAACTGCGTCACCGCCCACATCTCGGCGGGCTGCTCCGCGACCGGCAGGTCGCGCTGCACGCGCGAGAAGAGCGGCTTCTTCAGCGAGAAGACGAAGGTCGCCGTCTCGGAAGGGCTGTAGCCGGCCAGGTTGCGGGAGCGCGAGATGGAGGAGAGCAGCTCCTTCATCTCGGCCCAGGCGGGACCCTCGATGCCGCCGCCCCCGGCGGAGAGGCCTTTCTGCAGCTCGTGCAGGAACGAGTTGCACTGCTGCTCCAGCTCCGGGTCGGGGATCAGCTTGCGTCCGAACGCGGCCTTGAGGTCGGCGATCCATTCGGAGAGGATGGTTTGCTGCTGCTTGCCAAGGATTTCGGAGAGGCGGGAGTCGGGCATGTCCCTTGCCAGATCCCATGGACGTCCGCCCGCATGCACGCGGCGGGCGCCTCGCCAGTCGGCTACCTGACGATGGTGCTCCGCCGCGTACCGGCCACGATGGGCTCCCTACAGCAGCGCCAGGACGTCCGCCGCGAAGGTGGCGGTGTTCGCCTTGGGGAAGACGTTTCTCACCTTTCCGTCGGGCCCGATCACGTACGCCACGCGCTTGGCGTTCCCCGCGCCGGTGGAGTCGGCGGCGCCGTACTGCACGCCCATGGAGCGGGTCGTGTCGGAGAGGAGCGGGTAGGGGAAGTTGAATTTTTCGGCGAAGCGCTTGTTCTCTTCCACGGTGTCGAAGCTCACGCCGAGGACGGCAGCGTTCTTCGTCGACAAGTCACGGGCTCGGTCACGGAGCCCGCATCCCTGCACCGTTCAACCAGGGGTGTCTGCCTTCGGGTAGAACCAGAGCACCACGTTCTTGCCGCGGAGATCGCTCAGCTTGACCGTCTTCCCCTCGCTGGACGGGAGGGAGAAGTCGGGCGCCATGTCGCCGACGTTGAGGAGTGCCATGGGGGCGCAGTAGCAAAAGAGGGCGAAGGTTGCAAAGGATGATCGTTCTCGATGGCGCAACCGGAACGGAGCTGGGCCGGCGCGGCGTGGACACGCGCACCGAGCTCTTCTCCGCGGCGGCGCTGCTCGACGCGCGCGGCATCGAATGCCTGCGCGGCGTGCACCTCGACTACGTCCGCGCCGGCGCCCAGGTGGTGACCGCCAACACCTTCCGCACCAACCCGCGGAAGGCCGGAGCCCGCTGGGAGGAGCTGACCCGCGCCGCGGCCGGCGCTGCGCGGGCCGGCGGCGCGCTGGTGGCGGGCTCGATGGCGCCGGTCGCCGACTGCTACCGGCCCGAGCTGCGGCCGACCCCGGAGGTTGCGCTGCGCGAGCACCGGCAGATGGCAGATGCGCTGGCGCGGGCCGGGTGCGATCTCCTGCTGGTGGAGACGGTGGCCGCCGCGGACGAGGGCCTTGCCGCGGTGCAGGCGGCCTGCGCCACCGGCCTTCCCGTCTGGGTGTCGGCCATGGCCATGCCCGACGGCAGGATGCGCAGCGGCGACGACCTGCGCGCGTTCTTCTCCGCGGCTGCCGACGCCGGCGCGCGGGCCGCGCTGATCAATTGCGTGCCCTGTGAGGGCGTGGACCTGGGCCTGGAGGCGGCCGCCGCGTCCGGCCTGCCCTTCGGCGGCTACGCGCACATGGGCGAGGTGGACCCCGCGGCAGGATGGCCCCCCGGGCCCGTGCTCCCTCCGCGCGAGTACGCGCGGCGGGCCGCCCGCTGGCTCGAGCGGGGGGCGCTGATCGCGGGCGGATGCTGCGGCACCACTCCGGATCACGTCGCGGCGCTCGCCGCCCTCTCTCCCGAACGGCACGACCCGCTCCGTCTTCCCGGAAGGAGGTCCTGGAGATGACCGCGCTCGTGCTCGCAGCGCTTCTCTGCGCGCCCGCCCCGCACCCCGATGCCGGCTCCGTCCGCGATCCCGAGCAGGAGGGGCGCCTCGCCGAGAAGATCCGCAAGCGCCGCGCCGCCGGTAGAGTGGACGTTCCACCCGGCGGAGGTCTCGTCCCCTTGGATCTGGATGCCTTGCTGAAGGAGCGCGAGCGGACCCTGGCTGGATTCCACGATCCCCACGCGAGCCCCCTGGCCGCGGTGGCGCGGCACGACTTCGCCGGCGACCGGCCCCTCTCGTTCGGCAGCGGCCCCGGCTGCGACGTGCAGCTCGAAGGCGTGGAGCACGAGGTGCGCCTGCGCGCCCTCCCCGACGGCTTCGAGCTCGTGCGCGAGGGGAAGACCGAGCGCCTGCGTCCGGGCGCGAAGGTGAGGGTGGGGCGCTACACGCTGCGGCTGTCGCACCAGAACTTCCCTGCTGTGGTGGTGCTGGATCCACGGAGCCCGCGCCTGTCGGCCGGGCCCTTTCCCGTCTGGTTCGACCCGGCGCCGGCCTTCCGCGTCGAGGCGAGGCTGGTTCCCGAGGCCACCCCGCGCGAGGAGATCGTCCTCTCCACCCGCGGCAACCGCCGCCGCGCCTTGCGCCTCGGCACGCTGGAGTTCAGCCTGCAGGGACAGCCGCTGCGGCTCACCGCCATGCGGCTGCTCGAACCCGGCGTGGACGAGTCGGCGGTCTCGATCTTCTTCCGCGACCGCACCACCGGCCACGAGAGCTACCCGGTGGGCCGCTACGTGGACGCCGTGCCGCTGGGCGGCGATCGCTACCTCCTCGACTTCAACCGCGCCTACAACCCCACCTGCGCGTTCTCGACCCTGTACAACTGTCCCATCCCTCCGCGCGAGAACGTCCTGCCGGTGGCGGTCCGCGCCGGCGAGCGCGACCCCGGCGGTCACCCGCCTTCGCCTTGACAGCCGCGCCGCGAGCGGGCCTTCTGGACGCGCCTCCGCCCGAGAGGATCCGATGACGCGTGGTGCCCTTCCGCTCCTCTGCGCGCTCGCGCTCGCCTGCGGCAGCCGCAAGCCGCGCAAGCTGGTCATCCTCCACACCAACGACGAGCACTCGCACCTGCTCGGGGCCGGTCCGGAAGCGGACGACTTTGCCCGGACCTTCGGCGGCGCCACGCCCGCCGCCGGAACCGGCGCCATCAAGGGCGGCGCGTCCCGTCGCGCCGCGGTGCTCGCAGCCGAGCGCGATGCCGCCAGGGCCGCCGGCGCCGACACGCTGACCGTCTCGGCCGGCGACAACATGATGGGCACGCTGACGCAGATCGCGGCGCCCGCCACCTCGCCCGACTACCGGGTGATGACTCTCCTCGGATACGACGTCACCACGCTCGGCAACCACGAGTTCGACTTCGGGCCGGCGGGCCTCGCCGCCATCATCTCCGCCGGGCACGCCAGCGCGGAGGGCATTCCGCCCATCGTCGCCACCAACATCCACTTCAGCGGCACCGCCGGGGACGCCGACCTCCAGGCGCTCTTCGACGAGTCGGGAGCCGATGCCGGCAAGGCGGTGCACCGCAAGCTCGTGCTCGTCACGCCCAATGGCCTGCGGGTGGGTTTCATCGGCATCATGGGCGCGGACGCCGCCGCGGTCGCGCCGCTCAAGGCGCCCACGCGCTTCTCGGTTCCTGCAGGGACCACCGAGGACAACCGCATCGCCGCGCTGGCGCAGATCTACGACGATGTGCAGCCGTTGGTGGACTCGCTCCACCGCGACGACAAGGTGGACCTGGTCGTCGCCCTCAGTCACTCCGGCTCCGAGGAGGGGGTGGCAGGGAGCGAGGACTTCTCCATCGCCCGCAACGTGGCGGGCATCGACGTGATCGTGAGCGGCCACACCCACCGCGCGGTGCGCGCCACGCTGGTGAAGAACGAGCGCACGGGCAGGAGCGTGCTGGTGCAGCAGGCCGGCCGCTTCGGCGACAACCTGGGGCGCATCTCGCTGAGCGTGGACGAGAGCCGCAACGTCTCCTTCGACACGCAGGCCTCCTGCCTCGTCGCGGTGGACGATACCCGCCCCGCCGCCGACGCAAGGGTGAACGCGCTGGTGCTCGCCACCATCCAGGCGCTCGAGCAGCAGCCGGCGGCGCCGGGAAAGCCCTCCTTCCTCGGGCTCACGCTCGCCGAGATCCTCCGCTCTGCTCCGCCGCCGTTCCAGGGGGACGGCAGCCTCTACAACTTCCCGCTCGCGACCCTCGATTACGACGTGGACAACGCCGGCAGGTTCGAGGAGACGGAGCTGCTCGACCTGGTCTCCGACGCGCAGCTCGCCGCGGCGAACCAGATCGCGCCCACCGGGCTGGCGGTGGAAGCCTCCGGGGCCCTGCGCGTCTCGACGCTGGAGAAGGGCCGGACCGGCACGCTGGGATTCGCCGACGTGTTCCGGGTGGCGCCGCTCGGCGCGTCGCCTTCGGGCACGCCGGGCTACCCGCTCTGCCGGTTCGGCGTCTTCCTCGCCGAGGTGAAGGCCGCCTTCGAGGTCACGGCCGGGTTTGCCTACGGCGGCGGGCACGAGGACTTCTTCCTCGTGCCGTCCGGGTTCCGGTTCGAGTACGACACCTCGCGCCCCGCCTTCAACGCCGGAGGCGATCCGCTCGATCGCAACAACGGCCGCGTCACCCGGATCTGGCAGCTCAGCGCCGCCGATCTGGCCGCAGGGAATTTCGACGGCACCTGGGAGCCGAAGTTCGACGCGTCTCGTTCCACCAGCGCCGGCGGAGGCATCCCTCCCGGCTGGCTCGACGACCCGGTGAAGATCGTTCCTGCCGCCGCCAGCCTCTTCATCGCCTCCTTCGCCACCGTCGCGGGCGTGGTGCTCAAGGACGCCGACACAGGAAGGCCCGTACCCGGCAACGACCCCAACCTGACCATCGTCAGGCGCGCCGACGGCAGCGAGGTGAAGGAGTGGGAGGCGCTGGGCAGCTACGTCCACAAGGCCGGCGGCGGTGGTGCCTTGCCTCGGCGCTACGACCTCTCCGACCCATCCGGCCCCGTGCCGCGCCGCGCCGCCTGCACCGGCCCCAACGCCACGCCGCCCGGCTTCTGCAGCCATTGAGCGGGCGCGATACAATCCCGCTTCTACTGCGGAGCGAAGCATGGAGTGGTTCGAGCAGGCCACCGAAAAAGCGCGCGACCGCGCCAGGTTCCGCGTCGCGGCGCTGCGGCTTTCGCACCCCGGCGAAGACCAGGTGGCGCTGGGACGCCGGCTGGTTGCCTCTTCCGCCCTGCGCGGCGGGCTCGCGGGCGCGGCCACGGGTTCACTTGCGCTCTTCGCGCTGCCGCTCGGGCTGCCCGCCGGCATGGCGGTGTCGCTCTTCGTCGAGGCGGAGCTGATCTTCGCCCTCCTCGAGTTGTACGAGCTCGATACCTCCGGCGAGGCGGGCCGGCTCAAGCTCTACACGCTCTGGGCCGGCGCCGGATTCGCCGGCGCAGCCAGGAGCGCCGGGCTCCGCACCGGCGCCCGCGCCGTGGGCCGCGTGCTCGAGGGCTCGGTCCCGGTGCGGATCATCCGGCGGCTCAACCCGGCCCTGCTCAAGGCCATCCTCCGCCGCCTTGGCCTGGGCTGGCTGCCGCGCACGGCGAAGCTCTGGCCGCTGCTCGGCGCTCCCGTCTCCTTCGTGCTCGACCGCGCCGCGCTCCGCGCCCTGGGCAACGCCACCCTGGCCACGCTCGACGACGAGGCGCGAGAGCGCCGCCGCCGCGCGCCCCCGGCGAAGCCGCGGTACCGCCGGGTGAAAGTGACGGCCGGCTGATCGGCCGAAGAAACCCGGAACTGGCGAAATATCCCGCGCGTTCGTATGTTCCAACGTCGGGTGAAGCAGCGCGAGGGCGGCCGCACGGGGGCCGCCCTCGCACTTTACTAGAGGGCGAAGAACACCGTCAGCCAGTCGGCGAGACGGGAAACGTCGGTGGCGCGCGTGTTGGCGCAGAGCCAGTGCAGCGCGCCCTGGTGGAAGCCGCCGCCCCCGTAGACGATCACGCCGGGTAGCGGCAGGGTGGCGAGGTTGAGCACCGCGTACGGCAGCTTCTCGTCCGCCGTTCCCGCCACCCGCTGGTACTTGGCCTCGACCGCGAGCCGGTTGCCGTTGCGCGCGTCGCGGAAGAGCACGTCCACCTCGCGGTCCTTGCCGTAGATGGTCTTGCCCACGGTGAGCCGCCGCCGGTAATCGAGCCCCAGGGCGGCGCCGGTGAGCGCGATGACCCGCTCGAACTCCAGGGCGGAGAGCTCGAACCCGTCGATCCGCTGCGCCAGCAGCCGGCACTCCTCCGCCGTCACCGGAAGCTTCGCCTCTGCCGCCAGCACCCACGATCCGATGCCCGCGGGCTCCCAGCCGCGCAGCGCGGTCACCAGCTCAGGGACAGGGCGGGGCGGCGAGACGAGCTGCAGGAGGGTGGGTTCGCTCATGTCTTCGGTCTCCCCCCGAGCGCCCAGGCGCGCCACGCGCGCAGCCGGTCGGGTTCGCGCGGCCGCAACGGCTCGATGCGCAGGAAGCGGCGGACCGCAGGCTCCCGCTCCACCGGCCGCACCAGGAGGAGCTTCTCCAGGCTCGCGCTGGCGCCGCCGTCGTCGAGCCAACCGCAGGCGTGCGCCGCTTCCAGATCGGCGGGCGCGGCGGTGCCGTCGGCCAGGCTCTCCAGCAAGGGCGGCTCGACCGGGTCTTCCAGCACCTGGGCCGCACGCGCCACCACCGCGTGCTCCGGCGCGAACTCCGAGAGCGACGGGTCCAGGTAGGCGAGGTCGATGTCGCCGAGCAGGAAGCGGCGCCCCAGCGACCGCGCCTCCACCCCCACGACTCCCGAGCCGCAGAACGGATCCGCCACCAGCTCACCCGGCGAGGTGCTCTGGGCGATGAGGGTGCGCACCAGGGACGCCGGCTTCACCGCCGGGCCCGGCACGCCCGCGCGCGCCGCCATCAGCACGTCGGGGATGCCCAGGTCGTTGAGGGCGCGCTTGCCCTTCTCGAAGAAGAGGATGCGCTCGCTGGCCGCGCGGTAGTGGTACCCGGTGCCGCCGCGGATGCTCCTGCCGTCGAGCGTGGTCTTGGCCCAGAGCACTTCCTTCCAGTACGTCAGGCCACAGGCGCACCTGCGCGCGCCGTTGGGCAGGCGGGCGGCGCCGATTCCCTGCTGCTGCTTGATCACGTCGGCGGTGACCTCGTCGCAGAAGAGGTAGAAGTGGCGGTCGTCGCGGAGCACGCGCGCCACCTCGCGCAACAGCTCCGGCAGGCGCTCGTTGGCCACGGTGGCGAACCAGTCGGTGGTCAGCCGCGTGGTGGTGCCGCGCGCGCGATGGATCTGCAGCGACTCGTAGGGCGGATCGGTCACCACCAGGTCCACCGAGGCGGGAGCGAGGCCCTTGAGCAGATCGAACGCGTCGGAGACGAGGACGCGGCCCGCTGGCTGGGGCGGAGGCGCTGCGAACGGAAGCTCGAGCAGGTTGGGTTCGCTCATGCGGACAACCTGCCAGCACCCCCTGACATCGGTTCAGTATGGCGTAACCTGCCGGGAAAGTCGCGCGTAGACTGCGGGCATGAGCGTGCTCGCGGCGGCGGCGATCCTGGTCGAGTTGTTCACCTCCGAGGGCTGCTCGAGCTGCCCCCCCGCGGACGCCACCCTGGCGCGGCTCCACCAGGCCCAGCCCGTGCCGGGGGTGCGCCTGCTGGTCCTCTCCGAGCACGTCGACTACTGGAACGGCCAGGGCTGGAAGGACCCCTTCTCCAGCGCGCAGTTCACCGCCCGGCAGGGCCGGTACGGCGACCGCATGTACACGCCCCAGGCCGTCGTCGACGGCCACATCGACGTGCTCGGCTCGGACGAGGAGGGCATCGTCCGCGCCGCCAGGGGGGCGGCCCTGGAGCCGCACGGGACCATCACCGTGACCCGCGCCCCCGGCGGGCACCGCCTCCACCTCGCCGCCTCGGCGCTGCCTCCCCACGGCCCCTCCCGGGTCATGCTCGCGGTCGTCGAGGACGGCCTCGTCAGCAAGGTTGCGCGCGGCGAGAACGCCGGCCGGACGCTCTCGCACACGGCGGTGGTGCGCTCCCTCGAGGGTGTGGGCAGCATCCCGGGCTCATCGAGCGACTGGAGCGCCGACGTCGAGGTCCCCACGGACGCGTCCTGGAAACAGCCGCGCATCGTCGCGTTCGTGCAGGACAGCCGCTCGTTCCGTGTGCTGGCGGCAGGCGCGCTGTAGTCTGGCGGGATGCGCCGCGCACGGGCCTTCGCCCTCACCTGGGTCTCGTACGCGACGTACTACTTCGCGCGGAAGAACCTTCCCGTCGCCAAGCGCACCATCGAGACGCAGCTCGGCGTGGGCACATCCCAGCTCGCCTTCATCGACACCGCCTATCTCTTCACCTACGCCATCGGCCAGTTCGGGGGCGGCTGGTTGGGCGATCGCATCGGCGCGCGCCGGCTGGTGGGGTTCGGGATGATCGGCTCGGCGCTCCTCCTCTGTGCCTTCGGCGCCTCCAGCACCGCCGCGCTCTTCGCCCTCTTCTTCGGCCTCAACGGCTTCCTCCAGGCCACCGGCTGGCCGGGCAACGTGAAGGCGATGGCCGCCTGGTACGGTCCGAAGGAGCGCGGAGCCGTGATGGGCTTCTGGTCCACCTGCTTCCAGGTCGGGCCGCTTCTGGCCACGGCGCTCGCGGCCTGGCTGCTGGCGCACTTCGGCTGGCGATGGGCCTTTTTCGGGCCGGCGGTGTGGGTCGCGCTGGTCGGCCTCGCGGTCCTGCTCTTCCTGCAGGAAGGTCCGCACGCAAGCGAGACCTCCGCCACCCCCACCCGCGCGCTCGCCGCCAGCCAGGCGTCGGCCGCGCTGCGCAATCCGATGGTGTGGCTGCTGGGCGCGTCCTACTTCGGGATGAAGCTGATCCGCTACTGCATCGACTTCTGGCTCCCGTACTATCTGGAGAGGGACCTGCACTACGCTCGCGACACGGCAGCCTACGTCTCCACCTCGTTCCAGTTCGGCGGCATCTTCGGCGCCATCGCCATCGGCTGGATCAGCGACCGGTGGTTTCCGGGCCGCCGCGGCGCCATCGCCGGGATCTCCATGGTTGCCCTGGCGCTGTCCCTGGCCCTGTACGGCCGGGTCGCGGGCGCGGGCCTCTGGATCAACTTCGCCGCCATGGCGCTGGTGGGTTTCTGCCTCTTCGGTCCCGACGCGCTCATCTCCGGCGTCGCCGCCCAGGATCTGGGAGGCCCTCTCGCGGCCGCCACCGTCGCCGGGTTCATCAACGGCTGCGGCTCGGTGGGCGCCATCGCCCAGGGGGCGCTGGTGGCCGGGATTTCGGGTCGCTTTGGATGGCAGGCGGTGTTCCAGGCGCTGATGCTGCTTGCCGCGCTCTCCTCGATCGCGCTCGGGGCTGCCTGGAGGCTGGGGCTACACGAACAGCGCCAGGGCGCCACCGCGTAGCGCCATCCGGGCGCTACCGTGGCGCTACAGGAACGACGCGAGCGCCGTGCCGCCGAGGGCGAGCAGCGCCCCTCCGACGATCAGGCTGATGGTCCGCAGGAAGCTCATGCAGCTATAGACGAGCAAGGGCGGTGCCAGTTTCAGGAATTTTTAAAACGGCGTCATTCCGCGCGATTGCGCTGGCGGCAGGGCCGCCGTTCGGCGGTGTGGCCCCGGAGATGTGACAGGAATGTCCGGCCGCGGACGGGTAATCTCTTCAGCCTTTGACGCAGAGGACCTGCCGGAGCTCCGCCACCACCTCGACCAGGTCTTTCTGGTTCTCCATCACCTGCTCGATCGGCTTGTACGCAGCGGGGATCTCGTCGAGCACGCCGCCGTCCTTGCGGCACTCCACCCCGCGGGTCTGCTCCGCCAGGTCCTTCACCGAGAATCGCCGCCTCGCCTCGCCCCGGCTCATCCTCCTGCCGGCGCCGTGGCTCGCGCTCTCGAAGCTCTGTTCCGACCCGAGGCCGCGCACGATGAAGCTCCTGGTCCCCATGCTCCCGGGGATGATGCCTGGCTCGCCCCTGCCCGCGCGGATGGCGCCCTTGCGCGTGACCAGCACCTTCTCGCCGAAGTGGGTCTCCTCCGCCACGTAGTTGTGGTGGCAGAGCACGCGATCGGCGAACTCCACGTCGGGCCGGAAGCGGCGCAGCACCTCTTCGTACAGCCCCAGCATCGCCTCGCGGTTCTTCATCGCGTACCGCTGCGCCCAGAAGAGGTCGCGCCGGTACTCGTCCATCTCCTTGGTGCCGGCGAGGAAGACGGCGAGGTCGCGGTCGGGCAGGTCGCGGTTGTGGGCCAGCTTCTTCGCCCGCTGGATGTGGATCTCCGCCAGCGTCTTGCCGATGTTGCGGCTGCCGGAATGGAGCATCATCCAGACGCGGTCCTCGCCGTCGAGGCACAGCTCGATGAAGTGGTTGCCGCCCCCCAGCGTGCCGAGCTGGTGCCGCGCCTTGGGCAGGAGATCCTTCACCGCCGGCGTGAGGTGCCGGAACTCGTCCCAAAGCTCCTTGTCCTCCGGCCGGTCCACGGGATCGCGGTGCTGGTTGAAGCCCACCGGAATGGTCCGCTCCAGCTCGCGCCGGATGCCGCGCAAGTCGTCGGGCAGATCGATTGCGGCGAGACTGGTCCGCACCGCGGCCATCCCGCAGCCGATGTCGACGCCCACCGCGGCCGGGCTGACCGCGCCCTTCATGGCGATGACGCTGCCCACGGTGGCGCCCTTGCCGTAGTGCACGTCGGGCATGGCGGCGACGTGGTGGAAGACCCAGGGCAAGGAAGCGATGTTGCGCAGCTGATCGAGCGCCACGCCCTCGATCCCGCCGGGGTCGGTCCAGGCGAGGATGTCCACCTTGTCGCCGCGAATCCGCTGCATGGGATCAACCTATTCCATGCGGACCGGACGTGCGGTCCTGTCCGCCGAAGGCAGCCGCCCGAGGACCGGCGGCCGTGTCCCGTGGCGAAGCCTTGATTGGCCGAGCAGTGCTTGCCAGCGAGCGCCCGGCTTCATGTCAGGTTGGGATAGAACACCAGACGTGCCGAGTCTTGGTCACGTCGTCGTCGCGGGCTCGGCATCGCGCTTCTATGGCCATTCTCGAACGCGCGGTACTTCGCGCCCTGGACGCCCATCCCCGTCTCCCCCATCGGGGCGCGGATGCTGGGCCGGAGCGGGCTGCACGTCGTGCTCACCGAGGCGCTCCAATTTTCGCCGCTACTCGTTTGGGCCGTATGGCCGCGGCGAAGAGCGGTCCGCTGACGAAGCGGTCTTCCGTACCGCCGTTCGCTACACTCGGTTCATCCGGTTGAACCAGAACGAATTTGTCCGGCTGGCGGACACGACGCACACGCCGGCACTCCGCTACGCCGGCCCTCCGCTACGGCGGCCCCATCGCTGCCCTGATCCGCCCCGCCCACTCCTCGCGCTCGGCATCCGAGTCGTACTTCGTTCGCGGCCAGAAGAAGCCGCGCAGCCCGTCGCCCTTGCGCCGCGGCACCACGTGCGCGTGCAGGTGCGGCACGCTCTGGGAGATCTTGTTGTTCACGCCCACGAAGGTGCCGTCGGCGCCGAGTGCTGACTCGACCGCCCGCGAGACGCGCTGCACGGCCGACCAGAAGCCGCCCATCTCCGCCTGGGGCAGGGTGTGGAAGTCGTCCACATGCCCGGCCGGAATCACCAGCACGTGGCCCTTGAAGACGGGGCGGGTGTCGAGGAAGGCGCAGACCTCCTCGCCCTTCAGCACGAACGAGGCCGGCACCTCCCCCCGGGCGATGGCGCAGAACAGGCAGGAACGCGACATGCGCGCAGGATGTCATATGCTGCTGTCCGCCACGCCGGCAGCCATGCAACCTGTCGGGAACACGCCGGTTTCCTGGCTCGTTTTCCATTCCTCGGGCCCCGCCGTGTCCAGAGGGGCGAAGAGAGCGGGCCGTCGCCCGCCGAGGAGACGAACCCACATGCGCAAGCTACTTTCACTCCTTCTGGTTGCAGCCACGGCCTGTGGCGGCGGGCAGTTCAAGGACCAGGCGCGCGACGCGATGCCGAGCAAGGACACCATGTCGATGGGCTCGCCGCAGCGGTCGCAGCCGGTCGCGTCGGCGCCCGGCACCGATGCCGTGGCGCAGGACTCCACGGTGGGGCAGGGCTCGCCCTTCTTCGGCCTGACCGTCACCGTGGCGGCGGTGTTCAACGTGCCGGTGGCCGCCTTCCTCGACCTGCTCCAGCACGTCACCGAGGACTTCGAGCCCACCTCCTGCACCGCCTCGAGCTGCACCTGGCAGGGCTCCGGCGCGCTCGACCTGAACGTCTACAAGCTGGTGGTCTCGCGCGATGCCGACGGCGTCAGCTTCGACTGGACGCTCTCGGGCCAGCCCAAGGCGCAGCCCACCTCGGCGTTCGTCGACTTCGCCAGCGGCGTGGCCACTCCGGGCGGACAGCGCCACCACGGCTCGGGCAGCTTCAGCATCGACTTCGACAAGCAGGCGGCGCTCGGCACCGCCGGGAACGCCACCGGCCAGCTCGAGGTCACCCATTACACCAACGTCGGCCCGGCCCAGCTCGCGGTGACGTACATGGGCGCGAACGACACCGACCATCCCGGCACCAGGAACAACATCCTCTATACCTACGCCAACGACACAAGCGGCGGCGGCGACCTCGACTTCGCCCTGCACAACACCACCAGCCAGGACCGCTTCTCGGTGCACTCGCGCTGGAAGAACGACGGGCAGGGCCGCGCCGACGTGCAGGGCCTGGGCGGCGGCAACAGCGTCAGCATCTCCGAGTGCTGGGGCGCTGCGCCCTTCAGCGTGGTCTACTTCAACTCCAACATCACCCTGAACCTGCCGCCCTGGGGCGGACCCACCTCGGGCAGCGTGACCGCCTGCGCGTACGCCGACGCGTCGTTCTCGCTCAAGACCGCGCCGTGACGGTGAGCGGGCTCCGCGTGCTGGAAGGAGGCCGGGCCGGCGAGGATGCCGCGCCCGGCGGTCCTTCGTCCGCGGGGCTGGTGGAAGAGCTGTACGAGCGGCACGCGGCGGCGGTGTATGGCCGCTGCCGGTACCTGCTCAAGGACGATGCGGAGGCGAAGGACGCGCTCCAGGACGTCTTCGTCAAGGTGCTGCGCTCGCTGCGGGGCTTCCGCGCCGCGGCGTCGCCCAGCACCTGGATCCTGCGCATCGCGACGCACCATTGCCTGAACCTGCTCCGCGCCCGCAAGGCGCTCTGGCGCGAGCAGCTGGATGCGGTGCAGAAGGAGCGCAGGCACGAGACCGAGGCGCCCGACCGGCGCGAGCTGGTGCGGGTGCTCCTTTCCGCGGCGCCGGAGGAGGCGCAGGAGGTGGCCGTGCTCTACTTCGTGGACGAGCTGACGCAGGCGGAGATCGCCCGGGAGCTGGGGCGCAGCCTGCCCACCGTGCGCAAGCGGCTGCGCGAGTTCCTCGCCTGCGCGCGCTCCGCCCTGGGCGTGGACCTTCCCGAAGGGAGCGAGCTGTGAGCCTCGATCTCGGTGGACCCGGCCAGGGCTGCTCGGCCACGCGCGTGCGCCGGCTGGCCGCGGGAGAGCTCTCCGGCGTGGAGAAGGAGCGCGCCGAGGCGCACGTGGCCGGATGCGAGCGGTGCACGAGGGTGCAAGTGGAGATCGCGCAGGAGCGCGAGGCGCTGCGCCGCGACGTGCCCTTCCCCGCCTTCGCCGCCGGGGTGGCGGAGAAGCTGGCGGCAAGGCCGCAGCGCCGATGGGCCGCGCGCTGGGCGCCTCTGGCGGTGGCCGCGTCGGTGCTGATGGTGGCCGGAGCGGGGCTCCTCTCCCGCCGCGAACCCGGCGAGCGCGTGAAGGGCGGCGGCGCCTCCGCGCAGCTCTTCGTGCAGGACGCGGCCGGCGTACGCGCCCTCGATCCGGAGGAGCCGCTGGCTCCCGGCGCGCGGCTGCTCCTCAAGCTTTCGCCGGCGGGCCGCAGGCAGGCCGCGGCGGTGCTGATCGAGGCTGGCGAGACCAGCGTGGTCTACGAGGGCCCCGCGGTGGACGGCCCGCTCCCGCAGGCGTTCGAATGGACGGGAAAGGGCGTGGCCACGCTGCTGGTCGTGCTGTCCGACTCCAGGATGGACGCGGCGAAGATCGGATCGGCCGGCGACGCCCCTCCGGGCGCCGACGTCCTGCGCATCACCCTGCGCCGATGAAGCCCCCTGTCGCTCTCTGCGTCGCGGCGCTCCTGGCCGCGCTGCCCGCCGCCGCGGCCGAGCGCCGGTTCGCGCTGGTGGTGGGCGATGCCCGCGGCGGCGCCGGCACCCGGCCGCTGCGCTACGCCGAACGCGACGCCCGACGCATGTACGCAATCCTCACCCGGCTGGGCGGCGTGCGCCCCGACGACGCGCGGCTGCTCACGGACGCCACCTCGGCCCAGGTCCGATCCGCCCTGGCCGATCTCGACTCCCTCGCCGCCTCCGCGAAGGCGCGCGGCGACCAGACCGTGCTCCTCGTCTACTATTCGGGCCACGCCAAGGACGGCGAGTTGCGCCTGGGCGACACGCGCATGGCGCTCGCCGACCTGCGCGACGCGCTGAAGAACGCGCCCGCCGACGTGCGCATCGGCCTGCTCGACTCGTGCCAGTCCGGCGCCATCACCCGCGGCAAGGGCGTGCGCGCGGTCCCCGCCTTCGACGTGCAGCAGGCGGCGCAGTCGTCCACGCGGCCGCACGGGCTGGTGCTGATCGCCTCCTCCAGCGCCGACGAGGAGTCGCAGGAGTCGGACGAGATCGGCGCGTCCTTCTTCACCCACTATCTCGCCAGCGGCCTGCTCGGCGACGCCGACGCGAGCGGCGACGGCAAGGTCACCCTGGCGGAGGCCTACGCCTACGCCTACGCGCGCACCGTGGGCGAGACGGCCGAGACGCGCGCCGGGGCGCAGCATCCGGTCTACCTCTACGACCTGGGCGGCGCCGGCGACGTGGTGCTCACCGAGCTTGCGCCGGCGCGCGGCGCGCTGGTGTTTCCCTCCGCCGCGGAGGGCGTCTACGTGGTGCTCGACGGCTCGCGCCGGGCCGTCGCGGAGGTGGCCAAGCAGCGCGGCGACCAGCGGCGGCTCGCGCTCGCTCCCGGCACCTACGTGGTGAAGAAGCGCGAGGGCGACTCGCTCCTCCTCGGCGACTTCAGCGTCTCGGACGGCCCGGTGGAGATCGCCGACGCGCGACTCTCGCGCAGGCCGCTCAGCGCCGATCCGATGAAGGGAGCGTCGGGGCCGCGCTTCAGCCTGCTCGCCTCCGGCGGGGGCCAGTTCTTCTTCGACGCGGCGGCACGCAACGGCCTCTTCCCTCCCGCGGGCCTCGCCGGGCTGGAGCTGGCGGCGCGCGACGACCTGGGACACGAGCTCGCCTGGGGCCTCGATCTGGCGGTGGGCGGAGGCGCTGCCACCCTGGAGCTGCCCGGGGTGGCGCCGATTCCGGAGCGCTTCGTCGAGCTGGGCGGCGGGGCGTCGCTCTGGCGCGACTTCGGCGTCTCCGACTCGCTCACCGTCTCCCTGGGCGCGCGGCTGGCGTTCCTCTACCTGTACCGGAATTTCCAGAACCACCCCGAGCTTGCCGGGCAGAACTTCTTCACCCTCACGCCGGGCCTGGAGACGGCGCTGAGCTGGCGCTTCGCGCTGCGCTGGTCGGCGGTGGCGCGGGGCAGGGTGAACTACCTCTTCTACAACGTCGACGGATCGCAGAACCTCGGCTACGCCGAGTTCGCGCTGGGGGTGGACTATGCGCTCGGTCTGTAGCGCGCTCGCGCTGGCGCTCGCCTGCGCCTGCGGCAACCTCTCCAACGAGGACGTCGCCTTCCAGGTGGCCCTCCCGCGGAAGGATCAGCTCCACGTCCGCTTTCCCGCAGCGCCGGCCGCCCAGAACGCCTGCGCGATCGGGACCGCCGACGTCTACACGAACGCGAAGACCACCGGCGACTCCATCAACTCCGGCGTCGACGCCATCCTCGCGCTGGTGGACACCATCCGCGGCGTCACCCCCACCTCGCGCGACGTGGATTCGCGGACCTGGGGGCCGTTTCCCGACAAGGACCACGCGGGCGTGCAGGTGCAGGTGACCATGTCGCGCGAGCTGGACGCAGCCGGCATCCCCTGGCGGTTCATCTACTCCATCTCGGCGTCGCGGACGCCGGGCGCCTTCCTGCCGCTGCTCGAGGGCGAGTTCTTCGGCGCGCAGGCGCAGAGCGGCATCGGCAGGCTGACGCTGCACTTCGAGAACTCGAGGCGCCTCGCCATCGACAAGCCGGGCGACCCCGCGCTGCCCGCGCGCATCTTCTACGACCTCAGCTCCGACCCGCACACGGTCTCGCTCGATCTCACCGCCGGCGCCAACGGGTTCGGCCTGATCAGCTTCGACTACTTCTTCGCCGGCTACTCCGACGGCCACGGCCGCTTCGACTACGCCTTTCCCGACCCGAAGAGCGGCTGCACGGTGGAGGTGACCACCAGCTTCACCGCGCAGGGAGCGGGGCGCGACGTCTTCCGCGTGCGCTGCGGCGCGCAGGTCTCGGGCGACGTCCAGCAGTGCTGGGACGCGGGGGCCTGCCTGACCTACGTGAACGACCCCTTCGCCTTCACCGCGCAGTGCCTGGGCATCGCGCCCTGCCTGATCGGCAATCTGGCGCAGTGCCCTGCCGGTCTCTGAGCCAGCGGCCTCAATGCTGCACGGCCGGAGTATTGGCCGGGCCCTGCGGCCTCCCCGGCTGCTGCCGGGGCTCCGCCAGCAGCAGGGAGCGGAGCTGATCCAGGTCGAGAGGCTTCGCCAGCACGCCGCGCACCAGCCGCCGCCGCGGATCGGACTCGGCGATCTCGTTCGCCCAGCCGGTCAGCATCCACACCGGCGTGCCCGGTGCCCGCTGCTGGATCTCGCGGGCCACCTGCCAGCCGCTCATCTCCGGCATGCCCACGTCGCAGAGCACCAGGTCGAAGCGCTCGCCGCGCTCGAACAGGTCCAGCGCCGCGGGTCCGCTGCGGGCGGTGCGGATCTGGTGGTGCTCCAGCTCGAGCAATTCTTGAAGGACGTCGACGTTGTCCGCCTCGTCGTCGACGATGAGGATGCGACGGGTGCCGGGCTGCGGCGGAGGCTGCGCCCGGTCGAGCCGCGGCGGCGCGGCGCAGGGGAGGGTGAGGATGAAGGTGGTGCCCTCGCCGTGCCGGCTCTGCGCCTGCAGCGATCCGCCCAGGCGCGACATCACGCCCCAGGCCACCGAGAGCCCCAGCGCCGTCTCTCCGGCCACGCCGGAGAACGGATCGAAGAGGCGCCCCAGGTCCTCCTCGTGCATGCCTTCGCCGTAGTCGCGGATGGTGACCACCACCCGGCCCCGGTCCTCGCGGGCGCGGACGCGGACGATTCCGCCGCCCGGCATCTGCTCGCGCGCGTGGACGAGAAGGCTGCCGAAGACGTGCGCCAGCTCCGCCGCCGATCCGCGCACCAGCGGCAGGGGGGGGACGTCCGCCTCGATGCGCACGCCGGCCACGTCGCTCTCGGTGCGGGCCATCTCCACCGCTCCGGTGAGCACCGCCGCCAGATCGAGCGGATCGCTGGGCCGGTCGCGCCGCTTGCGGGCCAGATCCTGGAGCCGCGCCACCACCCGCGCGGCGTCGCCCACCACGCGTCCGAGCACGTCGAGCGTCCGCCGGGCCGCGGCCAGCGCGGGATCGGCGCGCAGCGTCGCCACCCGCAGCGAGATGATGTTGAGCGAATGGTTGAGGTCGTGCGCCACGCCCGAGGCCAGAACGCCCATGGCGTGCATGCGCTCTTCGTGCAGGAGCGCCTCGCGGTCGCGCTGCAGCTCGCGCTGGCGCCGCACGTCGCCGGTCACGTCGTGGACCAGCGCCACCGCCTCACCGCCCTCCAGCCGCTCCAGCCGCACCTCGATCACCTGGGAGGTGCGCTCGAAGCGGGCAAGGTAGGGCGCCGGCGCCAGGGTCGCTGCCTCGGTCCGCACCAGCTCGGCCAGGCTGGCGTAGCGCACGCGCGCATGAGGGCCGTTCAGCCAGCGCCAGCCCTCCCCGCGGTCCAGCTCGAGGACGCGCGGGTTCGCTTCCCGCAGCTCGCCGCCCTGGAGGATCGCCACGGCGCTGCTGCGGGAAGACGATGTCCAGCGCGCGAGGGCCTCGCGCGCGTCGGTGGGGGGCATGCGTGCAAAGATGTGTCGCCTGCGTAACCGCCGGTAGCGGCCGGGTCGGGTCCCGCCAGCGGCCGGGCGGCCAGGAGCACCGCGGCGGGTTCGTCTTCCCGCCGGCGCCACGGCTGCTCGCGCCCGTGGCCGGAGGGATCGAAGTGCACAGCTTCGATCCATGGCCGACGACATCAAGGTGATCAGGAACGAGCGCGGCATCGGAACCGGGCAGACGCGGGACGGGACGACGCCCGAGACCCGGGCCGACGGCTCGCTGCCTTCGACCAGCAATGCGCGCAACCCCATCGTCAGCGAGCCTGCGCCGGAGGCATCCAGACCTCGCGACGCAGCGGGGAAGACGCCCGGTTCGGCGGAATCCGGCGCGATGGATCCGGCGCAGAAGAGCGGTCCGGGAAAGACGCCCGGCAAGTCGGAAGGCTGACGGGTCAGCTCCGGGTGGCCCGCTCGCGCAGCCACGGCTCCATCACCTTGCGGGCGACCTTGAGCGTGAGGAATCGCGGCGTGAAGCGGGCACCGTAGGCGAGGGCGGCGTTGCCGATGCCGTGCACCGCCACGCGCTTCTTCGCGTCCAGCGCCCGCAGCGCGAACTCCGCCACCTCCGGCGAAGTGGCATAGCTCCTGGGGAGCGCGACGTCGGCCTGCTTCTGGAAGCCCGATTCGGTGACGCCGGGGCAGAGGGCGAGCACGTGCACTCCGCGGGGCGCAAGCTCGTCCGCGAGCGCCTCCGAGAACGAGAGCACGAAGGCCTTGGTCGCCGCATAGACGGCGAAGAGCGGCACGGGCTGGAACGCCGCCGCCGACGAGAGATTGACGATGAACGAGCCCGGACCGAGGCGCGGCAGGAAGAGGTGCGTCAGGTCCACCAGCGCCTCGCAGTTGAGGCGCATCACCGCCCGATCGCGCGCGGGGTCCTGCGCGGCGAATTCCCCCGCCGTGCCGATGCCCGCGTTGTTGACCAGGCCGGCGATGCGCGGGGGCGACGCGGCGAGCAGGCTGTCGCGCCCCTCCTGGGTGGCGAGGTCGGCCACCACCAGCCGCGCCGCTGCGCCGATCTCCCGCGCCGCGCTCTCCAGCTCCTCCCCCGACCGTGCCGCCAGCACCACCTCGTGGCCGCGATGCGCGAACGCCACCGCCAGCGCCCGTCCGATGCCCCGGCTGGCGCCGGTGACCACCACCGCATCTTTCATGTGCCGTGACTCCTCGGGGCGGACTATAACTGCCGGCCATGCAGGCCGTCGCCGCCGACAAGCAGCCGCCCGGGAAGCTCATCCTCCACCCTGCCTGGGTGGCTTTCGCCGCGCTGGTCCTGGCGGTGCCGATGGGCGCGCTCCTCTTGCGGCAGGCGGTGCGGCCGGAGCTGCCGGTGCTGGCCCAGCTTCCGCAGTTCTCGCTGGTGGCCGAGGACGGCAAGCCGTTCGGCAGGGACGATCTGCTCGGGCGCGTCTGGATCGCCGACTTCGTCTTCACCTCCTGCGGCGATGCCTGCCCGCGCCTGCAGGCGAAGATGAGGAAGCTGCAGGATCGCCTCATCCCGCTGGAGCAGGGGGGAAACATCGGGCTCCTCTCCATCAGCGTGGACCCGGAGCGGGACACGCCGCAAAAGCTCAAGGAGTACGGGGAGCTCTTCGGCGCGCGGCAGGGCCTCTGGCGCTCGTTGACAGGCCAGCAGAACGAGGTCGAGCGCACCGTGGTGCAGGGCTTCCACACCGCCATGGCGAAGATCCCGCGCGAAGGCGCCGACCCCCGCATGGAGGCGTTCGAGATCATGCACGGCGAGCGCCTGGTGCTGGTGGACCGGATGGGACGCATCCGCGGCTTCTACGACGCGGACGAGCCCGACAAGGTGCTGCGCGACGCCCGCCTGCTCACCGTGGGTGGCCGAGGGTGACCCTGGCCGAGGCGCTGCCGGGCATCAACGCCAGCCTCAACGCCACCAGCGCCTGCGCGTTGTTCCTGGGCTACTGGGCCATCCGCACCCGGCGCCTGTCGCTGCACTGGAAGTGCATGGCCGCCGCGTTCATCGCCTCCTCGCTCTTCCTGGTGGGCTACCTGACGCGCTACGCGCTCACCGGCATCCACCACTACGCCGGCCCGGGGCGCGGCTTCTACCTCGTCTTGTTGGGCACCCACACGCTGCTCGCCGCCCTGGCCCTGCCGCTGATCCTCAGGACCCTGTGGTTGTCGGCAGTCCGCCGTTCGTATGCGGCACATCGTCGCATCGCGGTGTGGACCTTTCCGGTCTGGGCCTACGTTTCCGTGACCGGCGTCCTTGTCTACATCATGCTGTACCGCTTATAGATACTGCCAATGGCCTTCCGCATCATCGAGACCTGCATCGGCTGCACCGCCTGCGTCAAGCGCTGCCCTACCGACGCCATCACCGGCGACCGCAAGGCCCTGCACCTCATCTCCCCGGAGCTCTGCATCGACTGCGGCGCCTGCGGCCCCGTCTGCCCGGTGGACGCCATCCTCGACCAGTACGGCAACGTCCAGCACATGCTCAAGAAGAACGAGCGCCCGCTCGCCTTCGTCTACGAGCAGGCGTGCACCGGCTGCGAGAAGTGCGTGGAGCGGTGCCCGTTCGAGGCGCTGGAGATGGTGCACGTCAAGGACCCGAACAGCTTCCTCGGCGTGGTCAGCGTCATCGAGAAGAACTGCACCGGATGCCGCGAGTGCGAGAAGGCGTGCCCCTACGACGCCATCTTCATCTATCGCAAGGACCGGGTGCCGGAGTGGCTGAAGAACAGCCGCGTGGAACGCGCCGCGTAGCGAAAAGCGCAGCAGCGTTTCGCTGAAGACTCCGTCTTCAGAGCCCTAGTCCTCGTCCTTCTCGTCCTCCTCCTCTTCCTCCGTCTCCTCGTCGTCGGTGGCAGGGAGCTCCGGCTCCTCCGCTTCCTTGGGCGCCGCGGCGGCAGCGCGCGCCGCCCTTGCCGACAGCGGCTTGGCCACCGGCGCCTCGCGCTGGTCCGCCCCGCACTTCGGACACGCCGGCACGGGCTTCTTCAGATCGTAGAACTTCGTGCCGCACTTGTAGCAGACGTACTTGCTGCCGAGATCGCGTGCCATCGGGGATGTTCCCTCCCGGAAACGGGCGGGCGCGGAATAGACCAGCCACCTCTCGAAGTCAATCACAACCGGCTTCGCCAGCGCCCGCGCCGGCGCAGCTACTTCTTCGCGCCGTCCTCGGGCAGCGCGGACGCCGCAGGCAGCTCCTCGATGTCCTCGTCGTGAAGCTCGTGCTGCACGTCTTCCGGCTGCTCGGCGGCGGCCAGCGTCAGCGCAACTTCTGCGGCGAGCGCTTCGTCGGAGTCGACCGGATCGTCCGGCACGATCGTCGGGATCCTCCTCGCGGCGTCGGCCGCCGCGGCAGCCTCCTCGGCCTGGATCTGCTCTCCGCCCACGTCGCCGAAGGGCCGCGCCGCCTCCGCGCCCCCGGAAGCCGCTGCGGCCGCCGGGCCGGCCAGGACCTCGGTCGAAGGAAGGAGGCCAGCGGACCCGTCCGGTGCCGGTCCCGCCGCCTCGCCGCCCTCGAGCGCCTGCGCCGGGATTGCGAGCGGCTCTTCCACCGCCGGCGGCTCGTCCGGCTCCTCGGGCGCGTTCGCGGCTGCCGGGTCCACCTGCACGCGGGCGCGCACCAGGGTCGTGCCGTCGCTGCGCTTGAGGCCCGGCGAGGCCAGCCGGACCACGGTCTCGCCGCCGGCATCCACCGCCTTGCACAGATCGGCGCTCACCCGCTCGCCCCGTCGGGGCTCGAGGAGCTCCCACGCGCAGAGCGCGGCCGCGCGGCGCAGCCATGCGGTTCGCGGCTTGCAGTCGGAACCCCTGGCGTTTCTCACCACTGCCTGCGCCACCGGCTCCAGCGAGGACGCCGGATCGGGCGCCGCAGGCGACTCCGCGAGCCGCGCCAGGAGCTGCGCCGCGAGCGGCAGGTCCGCTGCCGCATAGAACTCCAGCTCGCCCGCGAGCCGTTCCAGCGACGACCGCCGTGCGGCCGCGAGCGCCGAGGCCTCCTGCAGCCGCTGCGAGGTGCCGTCGTGGGGCGCTCCGAGCAGCTCCGCCTCCGCCGCCAGGGCGGACGCCCTGTCACATCGCTCCACGTCGGCGCGCGACTGCGCCGACGCGGCTTCCGCCCGCGCGCGAAGCTCTCCCCGCAGGCCCTCGGCGTACGCGTCCAGCGCGGTGGCCCGCCGCGTCCCGCTTCGCGGCCCCGGCGCGGGGCTCTTCTCCATGCCCGGACCGGCGATGGCCGAGACGGTGAGCGCCCGGGAGATCTGCTCGGCCAGCGCCGCGACGTGCTGCTCGAGGGCGGCGACCCGATCGCCCAGCTCGCCGCCGGGCGCAGCGCGGGCAAGGGCCGTCTCCAGTTGCAGGATCCGCCACTCCAGCGCCGGCCCGCGATCGGGAGGCGGTGGAGCGCTGGCGGCCGGCGGCGGCGCCGAAGGCTGGCCCGCGCGCCCGGGCAACTGCTCGGCCACCTGGATCTTCCCCCTGCCGTTGCTGGAGACGAGCAGGGTGGCGCCATCCTGCCGGCGCTCGCGCAGGGTGCGGACGAACCGCGTCACCGCGTCCTGCACGCGCTCCACGTCCTGGGCGGTGCCCCGCAGCGTCGAGCGGACGATGTCGCCCACCAGCTGGTCGGTCCGGTACGCGGTGGAGAGCTTGAGCGCGTCGCGCATCGCCTTGATCCGCACCTTGCGGGGCAGGCCGCTGGCGGCGAGCAGGGCCACCCCCTCGAACTCGCGCGGAAGCTCCGCCTCGATCTCGAGCGGCACCTCCACCATGCGCGCGTCGGGCCGCGCCACCAGCTTCACGCTGAACACGGCAGCGAGGATACGCCGGCTCCCGACCCCGGCGCACGCGAAACCGTGACCCGACAGGCTGCTCCATGCTACCTCTGCGGGTCCTATGCAGATGCCCGCGTTGGAGAACGCGCCGGAGTCCAAAGCGCCCCGGACGGCCACGGCCGACCGCGTGCCCGTCGCCGCGGAAGAAGCCGCCCACCAGCCCTTCATCTCCGCCGACCAGGACATCCCCGAGCTGACGCCGGTGCCGCTGATCGTCGGCGCCCTCCTCGGCATCCTTTTCGGCGCCTCCAGCATGTACCTGGTGCTGAAGGTGGGCCTGACGGTGAGCGCCTCGATTCCGGTGGCGGTGCTCTCCATCACCATCTTCCGTGGCTTCACCCGCGTCTTTCGCACCCGGCGCGCCACCATCCTCGAGAACAACATCACCCAGACGGCGGGCAGCGCGGGCGAGAGCATCGCCTTCGGCGTGGGCGTGACCATGCCGGCGCTGCTCATCCTCGGCTACAACCTCGAGATCGGCCAGGTCATCCTGGTCAGCGTGCTCGGCGGCCTGCTCGGGATCCTCATGATGATCCCGCTGCGCCGCGCGCTCATCGTCAAGGAAGCGAAGACGCTGGTCTATCCGGAAGGCACCGCCTGCGCCGAGGTGCTCATCTCGGGAGAGGCCGGCGGCACCACCGCGAAGACCGTCTTCGCCGGCCTCGGCGTCGGCGCCGTCTTCGCGCTCGGCTACAAGGCGTTCGGCTTCTTCAAGGACATCCCCGAGAAGATCTTCGGGAAGTGGTACGACGGCGGCAACCTCTCCATCGAGGTGGGCCCCGAGCTGATGGGCGTGGGCTACATCATCGGCACCCGCATCGCGCTGATCATGGGCGCGGGCGGCATTCTCTCCAGCCTGGTGCTGATGCCGGCCATCAAGCTCTTCGGCAGCTCCGCCACCTCGCCCATCTACCCGGCCACCACGCTGATCAAGGACATGAGCACCGACGACGTCTGGCACCAATACATTCTGTATATTGGGGCCGGCGCGGTGGCTGCGGGCGGGATCATCAGCCTCTTCAAGTCGCTGCCCACCATCGTGGGTGGCGCCATGCGCGGCATGAAGTCCCTGAGCGGCGCCGCCGGCGCCTCGGGACCCTTGCGCACCGACCGCGACATCCCGCTCTGGGTGGTGGGGGTGGGGTCGATCCTGCTCGTGATCGCCTGCGCGCTGGTGCCCTCGTTCAAGATCAACATGCTGGGCGCGCTGCTCATCCTGGTGCTCGGGTTCCTCTTCGTCACCGTCAGCTCGCGCCTCACCGGCGAGGTGGGCTCCTCGTCCAACCCCATCTCCGGAATGACCGTCGCGACGCTGCTCATCGTCTCGCTGATCTTCTTCGCGCTCGGCTGGGTCTCCGCGCCCTACAAGGTGGCGGCGCTCTCCATCGCCGCCGTGGTCTGCATCGCCATCTCCAACGGCGGCACCACCTCGCAGGATCTCAAGACCGGCTACCTGATCGGCGCCACGCCCTCGCGCCAGCAGATCGCCATCCTGGTGGGCTCGCTCGCGTCCGCCCTGGTGCTGGGCTTCGTCATCCTCAAGCTCAACGACGCGGGCACCATCTTCGCCGCCCGCAGCTATCCCGAGGTCACCTTCTCGCAGTCGGACTACACCGGCACCCGCGAGCACCTGCGCGGGGCGGACGCCGAGCGCGACCGCGCCGACTACAACGTGGTCTGGCTGAAGGAGCCGCGCGGCAACGTGCCGGCGGGCAAGTACCTGGTCGACGACACCGGGCACGTCAAGTACCTGGAAGACCCGGGAATCAACGGCAAGCTCGACACCCGCGACAACGGCGAGAAGGTGAAGGCCAAGTTCTCCGCGCCGAAGCCGGTGCTGATGTCCTTCATCATCGAGGGCATCATGACCCAGCGGCTGCCCTGGGGCCTGGTGCTCCTGGGCGTGTTCATCTCGGTGGTGCTGGAGCTGTGCGGCATGTCCTCGCTCGCCTTCGCGGTGGGCGTCTACCTGCCGCTCTCCACCTCCACGCCGATCATGGTGGGCGGCATCGTCCGCTACATCGCGGACAGGACCGCGAAGCGGAAGGTCGCGGAGGCCGAGGCGGAGAGCGGCCCGGGCGTGCTCTTCTCCTCGGGCCTGATCGCCGGCGCCAGCGTCATCGGCACCCTGCTCGCCTTCCTGCAGCTCAGCGAGCCCACCCGCAACTTCCTCAACGGCATCAACGTGAGCGCGAGGATCCCGGGGTTCGCCACCAGCGACCTCGTCTCGCTCCTGCTCTTCTTCGGGCTCGGCGCGGTGCTCTGGGCCGTCGCCACCGAGCGCTGGCTGAGCGATCGGAAGGCATGATCGAGGTCCGCGTCGCAGCGTCGCCGGACGACGTGCGCACCTGCCTGAGGCTGCGCTGGACCGTCTTCGTGGAAGAGCAGGGCGTGCGCCCCAGCGACGAGCAGGACGCGCACGATGCCGCGGGAGCGGTCCATGCGCTGGCGCTGCTCGACGGCGTTCCCTGCGGGGCGGGCCGGTTCATCTTCGTGGAGCCCGGGGCGGCCAAGATCCAGCGCATGGCGGTGGTGGACGACGTGCGCGGGCGCGGCGTCGGCAGGGCCCTGCTCGCGTTCCTGGAAGCCGAAGCGCGGCGACGCGGTGCGTCCAGGCTGACCCTGTGGGCCCAGGTACGCGCCCGGAAGTTCTACGAGCAGGCGGGCTACTCTGCGGTGGGCGGCGAGTTCGACGACGGAACCGGAATCGCGCACCAACGCATGGACAAAGGCATCTGAGGAATGCACGGATGCCATCGATGTTGCTTCGTCCGACAAGGAGGTCGTCTTTGAGCCTGGGTAAGCTGGCCGCATTGGGTCTGGGCGCCGCGCTGATGACGTCGTTCGGCGCGCGCGCGGACGCGAAGCACGAGGAAGGCTTCGGCGAGCTGACGGTGGATCAGGTCGCCGACCTGATCGCGAGGAAGGACGCCGACATCTTCGACAACAACTCGAAGAGCGACTTTGACAAGGGCCACGTGCCCACCGCCAGGTGGGTTGCGTTCAACCAGGTCAAGGCCAGCGATCTCCCCGCGGACAAGTCGCGCAAGCTGGTGTTCTATTGCGCGAATCCGCATTGAATGGCCTGCCATCAGGCCGCCCGTGCGGCGGTCTCGCTCGGCTACAAGAACGTCTTCATCATGCCCGACGGTATCCAGGGCTGGAAGAAGGCCGGCAGGGCGGTCGAGGGCGCGAACAGCTGACGCAAGCCCCGCGCCTCAGGGAGCGTTGAAGGTCCGATCGGTGCGGTTGACCGCGTTCTTCACGGTCAACCCGCGCCGGTTGAGCAGGTCGATGGTCACCCGGTGCGCGCCACGGTGGGCGCGCCGCAGGTGCTGCGGCTTCCATTCCACGATCAAGGGCAGCTCGCGGCGGTCGAGGACGATGCGCAGCTTGTCGCCGCGGCGCGCGAGCCTGCCATGGGCGAGGTAGAAGTCGAGCACCGGCCGATCCGCCCCCGGCTGCAACGGCTCGAGCGGAGTCTCCACCTCGGGGTCGGCCGCGTCGGGCGGCTGCTGGCGGTCGCGGGTGAACTTCAGCGGCGGCGCGTCCTTCGCCGGCTCTCCCACCGGCAGCACGTAGGTGAGGATCGGCTTTTTCGGGTCCGGCCAGGCCACGAACTCGGCCGCCTTGCCCGCCTTGCCTTCCAGCTTCTGCCCTACCCAGAACCGGACCATCGCGAAGGCCCTGGGCGCCTTCACCACCTCGTGCCAGGGCCTGCAGAGCACCGCGCGCAGCAGGTGAGGGCCGCGCGACAGCCCCGCCAGTTCGAGCGGCGTGGAGATGTCGTCCACTTCCACCGCGGGCTCGTTGTCGACGATCAGGTGGGCATGGGGCACCGGGCCCCCGGGCTGCAGCGCGCCCAGGGCGTAGCCGGTGACGTGAAGCTGGATGCGCACGGGCGCAACCTCGTCCACCTCGGCAAGGTCGGCCGGCGCGGCGAAGGCGATGCTTGCCTTCGCGAATGCGGGGCTGTCGCCCTTCTTGCGCGGATCGTCCTCGGCGCGCGCGGGCGCGGGCGCGGCCGGCTTGTGGAGGCGCTTCTTCCGCGCCCGGGCCGCTTCCGCGGGCAGGGCGAGGCAGAGCGCGAGCGCCACCAGCAGTGCGTGCCTCAAGACCCGCGCCCCTGCTGCTGTTCGGCGAGGAGCCGCTCCTTGCGCACGCGCGCATGCTGGAGCCGTATGGCGCGCCGGTCGCCGGCGTCCTGGGCGCGGCGCCGGTCTTCGTCGGTCTCCAGCTCGAGCGGCGGCACGGGAACGGCGCGGCCCTCTTCGTCCTGCGCCACGAAGGTGAGGAAGGCGCTGCAGACGTGGCGGCGCTCGCCGGTGAGCGGATCCTCGCTCTCGATGCGTACGCCCGCCTCCATCGAGGTGCGGTAGACGGCGTTCACCTGCGCGCGCAGCTCGACGATCATCCCCACCCGGATGGGCAGAAGGAAGTGCAGGTCGTCCATGGAGGCGGTGACCACGCGCCTGCGGCAATGGCGCTGGCAGGCCACGCCGCCGGCGATGTCGATCCACTGCGCGATGCGCCCGCCGAACGCCGTTCCCAGCGGATTTCCATCTCCCGGCAGCACCGTCTCGGTCATCACCACGCGGCTGTGGCGCGGGGTCTTGGGTTCGCTCATCGATCCACCTCGAAGCTCTGGAACGTCCGCTCCCTGCCCGACATGTCGAAGAGCTCCGCACGAAGCTTTCGCGCGTCGGCGGCGATGCGCAGAACCGGAAGGGTCGCCTCGGTGGGGCCGGCAGCGTCCGAGGCGCGCGCGCTCCAGGTGCCGAGGTTCACGTAGAGCCGCTGCACTCCAGGCCGGCCTTCGGCGACACCCCAGTCGATCACGTGGGTGTGCCCGAGCACCAGGACGTCGGGCGGGGGCGGCTTGCCCGGCAAGGACTTCTGCCCTTCCAGCGCGGAGAGGGCGGTGTGGCCGGCGCGCTCCCAGAGGTCGTCGTCCATCCTCAGGCGCGAGCGGATGATGGAAGGGGTGGTGAGCCAGGCCGCGGCGCGCGAGAGGTAGCCGTTCTCCACCAGGAGCTCGAGGAAGGCGTCGATGAAGCGCTCGAACACGCCCGGCTTCAGCCATCGCTCCAGCACCGGCACCACCCGCTCCTCGGGCCGCAGCGTCACCAGCCGGTCGGGGTCGATGCGCACGTTGCTGCGCGGCGCGAGGTGACGCAGGAATGGAACGACCGCGTGATGGAGGACGGCGGTCATGGTCTCTCCGCCGCCGTTGGGGGTGGCGTTGGCCGGGTCCCAGGCGTGCCCGTGCTGCAGCACCACCCATCGGTCCATCAGCCGCCGCACGGCCTGCGTCTCCACGTGCACCTTGCCCAGGCCTGCGGCCTCCATCGCTTCCCGCCCTTCGGGCTCCGCGAGGTGGCGGTCGTGGTTGCCCGTCACCAGCGTGACGCGGGCCTGCTCCGCCAGCGACTCCAGCGCATCCAGCGCCACCGGGTTGCCCTCGCGCATGGAGCGCAGGATCGCGGAGAGCGGGCGGGGCGGCCTGTCCTCGAGAGGCACGTCGAGGGAGAGCCCGAACTGGGTGAGGCCCTTGTGCGGAGGGCAGGCGGCGGTCACGTCGAAGATGTCGCCCAGCAGCACCAGCTCGCTGTCGGGCTCGCGGGCGATGGTCCGGCACAGCTCCGCGAAGCGCACGCCCTGCCGCTGATCGCCGAACATGGAGGCGAAGGAGCTCTCGCCGACGTGAAGATCGCTGACGACGTAGAGCGGCATCGCGCGCCGAGTCTACCCGCGCTTCCGCCCCCGCGCGCGACCTTTCCATCCCTCCTGTCGCAGCAGCGCCGCCTGCTGCCGGGCCACCTGCGGCGCGAGCGTGCCGTCGTGCCGCGCCACCCGCCACCAGGGCACGTCGTCGAGCCGGTGCAGCGCAGCCACCACGGCGCGCGCGGCACGCGGCTTGCCGGCGCGCAGGGCCACTTCCCCGTAGGAGAGGGTCGTTCCCCGTGGGATGCTTCGCACCACCCTGCGCACCGCGCGGAGGAACGGGCTCAACGGCGCGCCATCCAGGCGCCGAGCAGCACGGCAAAGAAACCCAGCAGGTTCGATGCCGCCACGTAGAGCAGGGCGCTGGTGGGTCGCCCCAGCTCGATCAGCCGCAGCGTCTCGAACTCGAAGGTGGAGAAGGTGGTGTACGCGCCCACGAAGCCCACCGGCAGCAGGTAGCGCAGGCCTCCTTCCGCGAAGCGGCCGGTGCCGGCGCCGAGAAAGAGGGCGATCAGCACGCAGCCGCTCAGGTTGATGAAGAGCGTGCCCCAGGGCCAGCCGCTCCCGAGCTTCTGCGCGAAGGCGGTGGAGACGAGGAACCGCGCCACGGCGCCGAGCGCTCCTCCCAGGGCCACGAGCAGGATGGGCATCGGCGCACGGTAGCAAAAAGAAGCGGCCCGGACCCGCCAGGGATCCGGGCCGCCGGTCGATCGCGGGTCCTATTGCACCACGGTCAGCGCGGTGTCGTCGACGAAGAAGCTGGTCTGCAGCGACGAGTCCTCGGTGCCGGAGAAGAAGATGCGCACCGTCTGGCCCTTGAACGCGGTCACGTCGAACGACCTCTGCACGTAGGTCGTGCCCTTGTTCAGGTTGCTGAACGTCGCCAGGGTGGAGAGCACCGTGTTGGCGGTGTTGCGCACCGTCACCGTCAGCTTGTCGAAGGCGGTGGTGGTGGTGGTCTCGGCGGTGGTGATCTTCAGCCAGAACGAGACGGTGGCCGTGCAGGCGGTCGAAGGAATGGTGACGGTCTGGAAGATGGTGTCGGTGTGCGTGGTGCCGTAGCCGTCGAGCCACGCCTTGACCAGGCCGCTGTGCGGAGCCGAGCCGTTGTTGCTGGCGTCGATCACGCCGGCGGTCGCCGTCCAGCCCGTCGATCCCGACTCGAATCCGGGATTGACCAGGATCTGCGTGCTGGAGGTGCAGCCGCTCGCCGCGTTCACGGTGAGCGTCACGGTGGTGCTGTGCGAGCCCGAGGCGGCGGTGCCCGTCACCGTCAGCGCGAAGGTGCCGGTGGCGGCGGCGGCCGTGGTGGAGATGCTCAGGGTCGAGTTGCCGCCCGAAGTCACCGAGGTGGGCGAGAGCGTGGCCGTCACTCCCGCCGGGGCCCCGGAGACGCTGAGCGACACCGTCTGCGCGCTGCCCGAGGTGGTCGCGGTCGCGATGGTGGACGAGGTCGAGCCTCCCTGCGTGACCGAGACGCTGGCGGGGCTGGCGGAGATGGAGAAGTCGTTCACCGCCACCGCGTTGACGGTGAAGGTCACCGCGGTGGAATGCGTGGCCGACGCCGCCGTGCCGGTGACGGTGAGCGTGTAGCTGCCCACCGCCGCGGTGCCCGAGTTGAGCGTCAGTGTGCTGCTCCCGCCCGCGGTCACCGAGGCCGGGCTGAACGACGCCGTCGCGCCCGCGGGAACGCCGCTCACGCTCAGCGAGACGGTCTCCGCCGTGCCCGAGACCAGCGCGGTGGAGATGGTCGTGCTTCCGGCCGCGCCGGTGGTGACGGAGACGGTGGCCGGGCTGGCGCTGATGGAGAAGTCGTTGGCGATCACGCCACCGCAGCCGGGGAACTTGAACGACCCGATGCGGGTGCTCCAGTTGAAGGCGCCGTTCGCGGGGATGTACTCGGTCGTGTACCAGAAGGTGCAGTCGTCGGAGGGGTCCACGGTCATGTTGCTGTAGTCACCCCAGCGCGAGAGCGACGAGCCGGTCTGCGAACCGGCGCCGTTGATGATGGTGCCCTCGCCCTGCGTCATGGTTCCGGGCGCGTCGGCCGCGAGGCGTCCGGTGTAGTGGATCTCCGGGTGCAGCGTGCTCGACGAGACGCTGAAGCCCAGCGCCATGTTGCCCGACTGGTCGGTCGCGATGGAGCCCATCCAGCGGAAGTTGGCGTCGGGCGCGTAGGTGCCCTGCTGGAACATGGTCAGGTTGCGGTTGACGTCGGGCCGCAGCTCGTACCAGCGCACGCCGGTGCTGGTGCCGGCGGTGATGCTGTGGTTCACCACCAGGGCCTCGTGGCCGTCGGCGAAGTTGCGGTAGGCGAGGCGGAACATCAGGCGGTCGGCCAGGGAGTCGAGCCTCTGGGTGGTGCCCGACTGGGGAATGCAGGTGCCGCCCGAGCAGGCCTCGGAAAAAGCCGCGGTGGCGAGCGTGGTCGGGCCGGTGAAGGTGGAGTTCGCGGTGGTGACGAAGTCGACGTGGAACTTCCAGAACGCGAGCGTGTTGGCGGTGGAGCCGAGCGCGACCAGGAACTCCGGCGATCCGGCGGGAGGCAGGCGCGCGCCGTCCAGGTCCGCCGGGAGAAGGCCGCCGAACGCGGTGCTGGTGTTGAAGCAGACCTGGGTGGCGGCCTGGCCGGCCAGCATCTTGGCGCGGTCGTAGGCGCAGGCCTTCGCGCCCAGGAACGAGGTCCCGGCCGCGTTGAACATGTTGAACGTGGTGTAATAGGCGTCCGGCCACACGCCCATCTTCGGGTAGTCGTTGAAGCCCGTGTACGGGAACGAATACCGGTTGTACGCGCCGGTCGGATCGGCGGTCTGCGACACCGCCACGCACTGCAGGAAGGGAACGGTGCCGCCGTTGGCGCCGGTCACCGAGAACTGCGAGATCACCCAGCGGTTGGCGATGGGGTCGTAGACCACCACCGGGTCGCCGTCGTTGTTGGTCTGGCAGCCGCCGCCGAAGCCGCTCCAGAGCGTGTTGATCGGCACCGGGCCGAAGATGGCGGTGCCCGCCTTGTTGAAGATGGCGAAGTCGCTGTTGACGATCTGCACGTAGTGGTTGGGGCCCACGTCGCCGTTGGTGTCCGGCGGCGCGGAGTTCACGGTGAAGGTGCCGGCAGGGCCGCTGAACCCGTTGCCCACGCCGTTGAAGTTGAGCGAGGTGGCGGGCGCGAGCGGAGCCGGCGCCGTCGCCTGCACGACCGGATCGGTCGCCTGCGCGGTGTTGAAGTGTCGCGGGATCCGCTTCACCTCGTGCTCGACCAGCACGCTGGAGCGCGGGGCCGGAGGCAAGAGCGTCAGCGGCGCGGAGACGTCGTGGTGCTCGTTCATCTGGATGTCGCCGCCGCGCGCGATCGGCGCCTCGGTCACATCGGTGGGTTCTGGGGCCCCGGCGCAGCCCACGACGATCAGGGCGGCTGCGGAGGCAAGAAGTGTGAAGGACGACCGGCGGCGAAGGGGCGCACACGTCATCGGGCTCTCCCGGGTAACCGAGGGGCAGATCGGTGGGCCTGCAGCAGAGCGCGCAACCGCACGCTCCGACAAGAGAGTGCGAGAATGAAGGCGGATGTGCGCTTCAGCCGCCGAAGCCCCTCATGCGCGCAATTTCAATGGCTTGCGGCGCCATGTAGGCGAAGGTGGGGAGTCATCCCCGGGTCATTTGCCAGAGGACAGCGCCCTTGTTTTATGCTTTTGGACTCGGCCTAAAGTCGGATGCGGACGGCAGCGAATCCGGCTTGACGGGCAGGCGGTCTGCGACGACGGTTACGCGATGCTCTTCCTCGCGCCGCCCCTGCTCACGCTCGCCATCCTCGCGCACGACGGGGGCGAGCCGCCTCCGGTCACGCGCAATCCGGAGGTGGGCGAGTCGCGGCACGACATCTCGCCTCCGCTGCGGGACATTCCGCCGGCGAAGCGCCGCAAGGGCCACCGCGTGCATCCGGTGAAGCCGCTGCCGCGGCCCAGGCCGCCGCCCGACGGCGGGCAACAGGAGTGACATGATCATCCGGGTGGTGGTTTGCGCCGCGCTGCTTTCGCTGGCCGCGCGCGCGCAGTCGCACGAGGAGAAGGAACGGAACGAGCGTGAAGAGAAAGCGCCCCGCGAGCACGGCGAGGCGAGAGTCGGCGACGACGACCTGCTCTATGCGCTCGGGGCGATGCTCGGGCACCGCGTCCAGGACTACGGCTTCTCTTCCCGCGAGCTCGCGCGCATCGAGCGCGGCTTCGCCGACGCGGCCGCAAAGCGCCCGCTCAAGCTCAAGGAGCCGGACCTGGAAGAGCTGGGCCCCCGGGTGGACGCGATGCTGCAGCGCCGGGGCAACCCGCGCATCGCCGCCGAGAAGCAGCGCGCCTCCACGCTCCTCGCCGCCGAGGCCAGGGAGCCGGGGGCCGTGCTCCTGCCGGAGGGCGCGGTGCTGCGCGTGCTCCACCCGGGGCAGGGCGAGAATCCGAAGCACGGCGATCGGGTGCACGTGAAGTACGAGGCGCGGACCGCCGACGGGAAGGTCTTCGATTCCTCGCCCGGCGCCGACGTGCCGCTCGACGGGGTGGTGCGCTGCTGGAGCCTGGGCGTGCCGAAGATGAAGGTGGGCGGAAAGGCGCGCCTCGCCTGTCCCTCGGCGCTGGCGTACGGCGACCAGGGCCGGCCGCCGCAAGTGCCGGGCGGCGCCGCGGTGATCTTCGACATCGAGCTGCTCTCGATCGTGCGCTAGGCCCGGCCACTTCGTGCCCGCCGGAGTGCAGGCGGGAAATCACATGGACCGTCGTCGCCGCTGCACGGTACAACACCGCCCATGGACGTGGTCCTCATCGACATCGCCAACGACCCGCTCACCAAGCTCTACGGCGCCTACCGCACCTGCTACACGCCCAAGACCCCGCGCGAGGTGTGGGAGGACGTGGCGGCGGGCACGGTGCCGCCGGAGAAGATCGCCCAGTTCGTCGAGGACCGGCTCAAGACGGGCCACGTCTCGCCGCTCGAGCAGGTGGTGTTCTGGTTCGGCATCTCCGGGGTCAGCCGCTCGCTCAGCCACCAGTTCGTGCGCCACCGCATCGGCATCTCCTTCGAGCAGCAGTCGCAGCGCTACGTGCGCTTCACCGGCAAGAACGAGGAGCGGCTCGAGTACGTGATGCCGGAGAGCTGGCAGGAGGCGGGCAAGGGGCCCGAGTTCGAGAAGCTGATGGGCGAGATCACCCGCGTCTACCGCGAGGCGGTGGCGGCGGGCATCCCCGCCGAGGACGCGCGCTTCGTCCTGCCCAACGCGGCGCCCACCAACTTCCAGATCATGGTCAACTTCGCCGAGCTCCTGCACATCGGCGACCTGCGCCTCTGCACCCGCGCGCAGTGGGAGATCCGGCAGATGATCGCCAGGATGCGCAGCGAGCTGATGCGCCGCGTGCCGGAGCTGGCGAAGTACATGCAGCCCAAGTGCGGCGAGCGGCGCATGGGATACTGCGACGAGGACGTCAAGGCCTACGAGGCGTGTCCGCTCTCCAACTCGCGGCCGCACAAGCTCCAGGTGATCGAGGTGTTCAAGCGGGTGCGCGCCGAGAGCGGCAAGCCCATGCGCGACCTCGACGAGAGCGACTTCAAGGCGGCGGAGGAGTTCCGCGAGGGCAAGGCATGACTCCGGAGCCGGCGGGTTCCGAAGGCGAGCAGCTCTCGCCGGAGGAGCTGCGCGAGGCCTGGCCGGCGCTCTCGTCGCTGGAGCGGGCCGAGGGCCTCAAGCTCCTCCCCCGCGACGTGGCCGAGGATCTCTTCTTCGGCATCTCCTCGCGCGAGCAGGCGGAGGTGGTCCTCGACCTGCCCGCCGCGGAGCAGCGCTCGTGGATGCGCGCGCTGGCGCCGGACGACGCCGCCGACCTGATCCAGGAACTGCCGTCCCTGGAGGAGCGCGAACGGCTGCTCGCGCTCCTCGACGAACAGACCCGCCGCGAGGTGCAGGCGCTCCTCGCCTACCACGAGGACCATGCCGGCGGCCTGATGAGCCCGCGCTTCGCGCGGCTGCGTCCGGACATGACCGCGGACCAGGCGGTCACCTATCTGAGACGCCAGACCCGGGAAGCGGTGGAGATGCCGTACTACGCCTACGTGCTGGATGCGCAGCAGCGGCTGCTCGGCGTGGTCTCCTTCCGCGAGCTGATGGCCGCCAAGGGAGACCTGCGGGTCGGCGACCTGATGCACACCGACGTGCGCAGCGTGGACGAGCGCGCCGACCAGGAGGCGGTGGCGCGGCTCTTCCGCGCCACGGGCCTGATCGCCATTCCCGTGCTCGACGCCGGCCGGCACATGAAGGGCATCGTCACCGTCGACGACATCGTCGAGGTGGTGAGCGAGGAGGCCACCGAGGACATCCAGAAGCTGGGCGGAAGCGAGAGCCTGGGCGAGCCGTACCTCACCATCGCGCTGCAGCGGATGATCAGGAAGCGCGCGGGCTGGCTGGCGGCGCTGTTCCTGGGCGAGATGCTCACCGCCACCGCCATGGGCGTGTTCGAGAAGGAGATCGACAAGGCGGTGGTACTGGCGCTCTTCGTGCCGCTGATCATCTCCTCGGGCGGCAACTCCGGCTCGCAGGCCACCTCGCTGGTCATCCGCGCCATGGCGCTGGGCGAGCTGCGGCTGCGCGACTGGTTCCGGGTGGTGCGCCGCGAGCTCTTCGCCGGCCTCGCGCTCGGCTCCATCCTCGGCTCCATCGGCCTCGTCCGCATCCTGGTCTGGCAGGGCGTCTTCAAGACCTACGGCGAGCACTTCATGCTGGTGGGGCTCACGGTGGCGCTCTCGCTCATCGGCGTCGTCACCTTCGGCACGCTGGCGGGGTCGCTCCTGCCCTTCATCCTGCGCCGCCTCGGCTTCGATCCCGCCAGCGCCAGCGCGCCCTTCGTGGCCACGCTGGTGGACGTGACCGGATTGATCATTTATTTCACCACCGCTTCCGCAATCATGCGCGGCACGCTGCTCTGATTGACCCCATTCGGCGAATGCGCCGGCCCGTTTCATTTTTGCTGCCGCATTGCGTTCGACCAAGGGCCTGCCTTGACACTTCGGGCGGGCCGGCGCTTGACTACCCGTCCCTACCCCGGAGGGGAGTCCATGACACGCATCCCGATCCTGGTCGCCGCGCTGGTGGCGACTTCCGCCCTGGCGCAGACCGCACCCACCAACCTCAACGAGAAGACCGTCGCCGAGCTGCAGGCGATGATGGCCGCAGGCCAGCTCAGCTCGGCGCAGCTCACGCAGTACTACATCAATCGCATCCTCGCCCTCGACCAGAACGGACCCGGCGTCAATGCGGTGATCGAGCTGAACCCCGACGCGATTGCCATCGCCAAGTCGCTCGACCAGGAGCGCAGGCACGGGACGGTGCGCGGGCCGATGCACGGCATCCCGGTGCTGCTCAAGGACAACATCGACACCGGCGACAGGATGCAGACCAGCGCGGGCTCCTTCGCGCTCGTCGGCCAGCCCGCGCTGCGCGACTCCACCGTCGCGGCGAACCTGCGCGCCGCCGGCGCGGTCATCCTCGGCAAGACCAACCTCTCGGAGTGGGCGAACTTCCGCTCCTTCGAGTCCATCAGCGGCTGGTCGGGCCGCGGCGGCCAGACGAACAACCCCTATGGCATCAACCGCAACCCCTGCGGCTCCAGCGCGGGATCGGGCGCCGCCGCCTCGGCGAACTTCGTCGCGGTCTCCTTCGGCAGCGAGACCGACGGCAGCATCGTCTGCCCGGGCAACGCCAACGGCGTCGCGGCCATCAAGCCCACCGTCGGCCTCACCAGCCGCGCGGGGGTCGTTCCCATCTCGCACACCCAGGACACCATCGGGCCGCACTGCCGCTCGGTGGCCGACTGCGCGGCGGCGCTGAGCGCGGCCCAGAGCCGCACCTCGGACGGGCGCGATCCCGCCACCGCCGGCGTCCCGCTCGGCTGGCAGGGAACGGGCAGGGCGCGGCCCACCAACATCCCGGTGGACTACACGAAGTTCCTGAATCCGGACGGCCTGAGGGGCGCGCGGCTGGGCATCACCCGGCAGGGCCTCGGCGGGTTCGACCCGTTCGTGCCCACGCCCGGACCGGTGACCGACGCGATCGAGGCGTCGTTCCAGGTGCTCACCGACGCGGGAGCGACGCTGGTGGATCTCGACGCGCTCGGCTTCAACTTCTCCGGCGGCCCCGGCGAGTTCCTGGTGCTCTGCTTCGAATTCCGCAATGACGTCGCCGCCTACTTCGCCACCCGCGCCGGCGTGCCGGTGGCGGGCGGCACCTTGCAGACCGCCATCGACTTCAACAACGCGCACGCGGCCGCCGAGATGCCCTTCTTCAACCAGGACATCTTCGACTTCTGCAACTCGCTGGCGCCGGGCGCGGACGATCCGCAGCCGGACTTCGGGGGGCTGACCTACAACCAGGCGCTGCAGGCCGACCGCGACTTCACCCAGCAGAACGTCGATGCCGCGCTCTCCTCGCAGCACCTCGACGCGATCGTGAGCGCCACCGACAACCCGGCCTGGGCCACCGACCTGGTCTTCGGCGACCACTTCATCTTCGGCACCTCGTCCATCGCCGCCGCGGGCGGCTATCCCATCGCGCAGGTGCCCGCGGGCATGGTCTTCGGCGTTCCGCTGGGCATCAGCTTCTTCGGCACCGCGTTCAGCGAGCCCACGCTGATCAAGCTCGCCTCCGGCTACGAGGCGGTGACGCACGTGCGCGCCAACAACCCGCCCACCTTCGCGGCGACGGTGCCGTTCTCCAACATCCAGGGGACCGCCGTCACCAAGCCGCCGCGCCGGGCCGCGCCCGCCGCCACGAGGTCGCAGAGCCGCATGCCGCACCACCTGTAGTCGTTCGCGGGAGATCGCGCGCGGCGGGAACGCGTCTCATGGCGTCGAGGTCCAACACCATGCGTTGTCCCTGAGCCGCCTTCGGCGGCGGGGACTAATCCCTGCGCGCGATCTCCTTCAGGAACCAGCGCTGCTTCTGGTGGACCTGGACGAGGCGGGTGAAGAGATCGGCGGTGCCGATGTCGCCTTGGGTCGTGGCGACGTTTGCATCGCCGTGCATCGCCTCGATGACCTTCTCGTGCGCGGCGATGGCCTCTTCGACCATCTGCTTCACCGAAAGCTCGCCTTCCGACGGCTTCACCAGCGACGCGCGCAGGTAATGCGCCGGGTCGGCGAGCGGCTTGCCGTCGATCATCAGCGCCCGCTCGGCAAGCTCGTCGATGCTCGCCAGCACCTGCGTCCCGTGCTCCTCGAAGAGCAGGTGCAGGTCGCGGAAATGCGGCCCGAACGTGAGCCAGTGGTACTTCTTGTAGTTGAGGAACAGCACCAGCGCCGAGGCCTGCTGCCTGTGCAGGGCCCCCACCACCGCGTTCTTTTCCATGCCCGCTGGGATGCGAGGAAAACGAGAACGATTCTCCAAAAAACGCGGTGCCGGGGGCCTATGCCTGCGGCGGTTTCACGTATTCGAAGTCGAGCGGCATGCCGTTGATGCCCTTGGGAGGCGGCGCGATCCAGTTGGCCACCTTGCCGCGCTCGGTGACCGGGTGCATGAGCGACTTCACCCAGGCGCGGTCTTCGGCGGACGGCAGCCAGTCGCCTTCGTGCGCCCTGGACTCCGCCTCGGAGATCATCCGCCCGTCGGGATCGAAGAAGAGCCCCGCGTTCGGTCCCACGCCGCGGTGGAAGCGCCGGTGCGGCAGGCGCAGCGTCATGCCGGTCACTCCCGCCTTCGCCAGCGTCTTGTTCCAGCGGTCCACCGCCCGCTGGCAGTCCTTCACGTACTCGTCGCGCAGCACCTCGTTCATGGCGTTGCGCAGCGGCACTTCCTGCTCCACCAGCCTGCCGGCCTCCGGCACTTCCATCCGGTAGGTGTCGCCCAGCGCCTTGTGCTCGGGGAGCGCGTCCTCGCGGAAGCGGCCCTTGAGGCCGGCGGCGAAGAAGTCGGCCGCATTCGACGACACCTCGCCGCCGAAGAGATCGAGCGAGAGCGAGAACCAGAGGTTGATGTACTTCTGGATCAGCGCGAAGGGCACCGCGCCCTCGGCGCGCGGGTCCTTGCCCGCCGCCATCAGCTCCGCGCAGCGCTGCACCACCCGGTCCACGCCGGTCTCGCCGACGAAGAGGTGATGCGCCTCCTCGGTCAGCATGAAGCGCGTGGTCCGGGCCAGCGGGTCGAACCCCGACTGCGCCAGCGCCGCGAGCTGGTACTTGCCGTCGCGGTCGGTGAACATGGTGAACATGAAGAAGCTGAGCCAGTCGTCGATGGGCTCGTTGAAGGCGTTGAGGATGCGCGGCTTGTCGGAGGATCCGCTGCGCCGCTGGAGCAGCTCGTCCGCCTCCTCGCGCCCGTCGCGGCCGAAGAACCGGTGCAGCAGGTAGACCATGGCCCAGAGGTGCCGCCCCTCCTCCACGTTCACCTGGAAGAGGTTGCGCAGGTCGTAGAGCGACGGGCAGGTCTTGCCCAGGAGCCGCTGCTGCTCCACCGACGCCGGCTCGGTGTCGGCCTGGGTGACGATGATCCGGCGCAGGGCGTTGCGGTGCTCGCCCGGCACCTCTTCCCAGACCGGAGCGCCCATCACGTCGCCGAAGCCGATGACGCGCTCCGTCTGTCTTGGTTCCAGGAAGATGCCCCAGCGGTACTCGGGCATGCGCACGAAGTCGAAGTGCGCCCAGCCGTTGGCCTCCACCGAGACGGCGGTGCGCAGGTACACTTGATGGGCCTGGAAACCTTCCGGCCCCACCTCGTTCCACCACTGGAGGAAGTTGGGCTGCCACTGCTCCAGCGCGCGCTGCAGGCGCCGGTCGCTGGACAGGTCCACGTTGTTGGGAATGGTCTCGAGAGACTGGGCCACTAGGTCCTCCGGAAGTCGAACAGGGGGCGTTCGGGCTTGCCGTACATGGTGAGCGCCCCGCGCTCGCCGGTGGCGTTGGGGCGGATGAAGATCCAGTTCTGCCAGGCCGAGAGCCGCCCGAAGATCTTGGTGGCCAGCGTCTCCGGGCCGGCGAAGCGGTAGTTCTGCTCCATGCCGGTGAGCGCGTCGGGGCTCAGGCTCTTGCGCTCTTCCACCGCCACGCGCAGCTCCTCCTCGAAGTCGATGTCGTCGGCGAAGACGGTGGCGAGCCCCAGCTTCTCCGCCGTCGCCGCATCGACCGGGCCTTCCTTCCCGGCGGCGAGCACTTTCTGCGCGCGCTGCGGGTCGGCGAGGAAGCGCGTCTCCAGCCGCGAGAGGCCGTTCCAGCCGGGCAGGGCGCCCGCGCTGAGCGCGCCCGGCCAGACCGCCACGCCGTCGGCGTCCAGAACGTAGCTGCGGTCGCAGGCGAGCAGCACCTCGAAGAGCGGGCCGGCGAAGCACGACTTCTGGTCCACCACCGCAAAGAAGCTGCGCGCGGTCACGTCCATGCGCCGCAGCGCGCGGGCGAGGAGAAGGCGCGTCTCGCGCAGGATCCAGGCGTCCTTCTCCGGGCCGGCCAGGAGCTCGCCCGCCGCGTGCGCCCTGGCGCGGTCGCCCTCGGTGCGCACCAGGACGAGGCCGACGTTCTCGTGCTCGAAGCGCAGGCGCAGCATGGCGTGGTCCAGCTCGCGCGCCATGCGCAGCGCCCAGCCCTGCGCGCCTCGGGCCAGCGCCTCGGCGGCCGACTTCGGCACCTCGCCCTGCGGCGCGCGGAGGGTCAGCTCGGCGACGCGGGTCTTCTCGTCCACCTTCAAGGAGACGTGCCGGTACTCGCCGATGGGATCGAGCTCGATGCCGGGCCCGCGGTCGACCGGCGGCGCCTTCGCCGCCAGCTCCCGCGCGCGCTGCGCGATGGTGTCGGCGAATCGGCTCCGCGGCACCACCGCGTCGACCAGGCCCCACTCCACCGCGCGCCTGCCCTTCACGCCCTCGGCCAGGGTGGAGAAGGCGTCCGCGAGATCGCGCCGCACCTTGCGCTTGTCCACCACCCGCGTCAGGCCGCCGGTGCCGGGAAGCACGCCGAGCAGCGGCACCTCGGGCAGCGCCACCGTGCTGGAGCCGTCGTCGATGAGCACGATGTCGTCGCAGGCCAGCGCCAGCTCGTACCCGCCGCCGGCGGTGGCGCCGTTGCAGGCGGCGAGGAACTTGAGGCCGCTCTGCTCCGACGCCTCCTCCATCGAGAGCCGGGTCTCGTTGGTGTACTTGCAGAAGTTGACCTTGAAGGGGTGCGTGCTGCCCGCGAGCATGTAGATGTTGGCGCCGGCGCAGAAGATCTTGTCGTGCGCGCTGGTGATCACGCACGCCTTCACCGAGGGGTGCTCGAAGCGCAGGCGCTGGATGGCGTCGGCCAGCTCGATGTCCACCGACAGGTCGTAGCTGTTGCTCTTCAGCTCCAGCTCGCTGCTCTGGCCGCCGAAGGGCTGCACCTTCATCACCAGGCGCGCCCCGTCTCCGTCCACCGAAAGCGTCCAGTGGCGGTACTTCGAGGGATGCGTATCGAACGACAGCTTCGGGGCGGGCGCGCTCGTGTCCATCGCCAGGGAAGGTAGCGCAAGCGATGCGCCTCCGCAAGCAGTATATTGCTTGTCACACACGATTCGTGTGCAGTATATTGCGCATGCGATGAGACCCGAACACCAGGTCCTGCTCGCCTCCGTGGGCGCCGCGGTGCGGCGGCTGCGCGAGGAGCGCGGGCTCACCCGCCGGGAGCTCGCCCAGCGCAGCGGCGTTTCGGAGCGGTTCCTGGCGGAGTTGGAGGCGGGCGCCGGCAACATCTCGGTGGCGCGGCTGCAGGACGTCTCGCGCGCCCTCGGCACCTCCGCCGGGGAGCTGCTCTTCTCCGCGCAGCACGAGCGCACCGGCCGCCGCGCCATTGCGCTGGTCGGGCTGCGCGGGGCGGGCAAGAGCACCATCGGGCGCGCGCTGGCCAACCGGCTGCGGGTGCCCTTCGTCGAGCTGGACGCGCTGGTGGAGAAGGACGCCGGCCTCTCGCTCGCCGCCATCTTCCAGCTCCACGGGGAGGCCTACTACCGGCGGCTGGCGCGCGAGGTCCTGACGCGCTTTCTCGCCGAGAACGACGCCGCCGTCATCGCCACCGGCGGCGGCATCGTCACCGACCCCGGGTCGTTCAAGCTCCTGCAGAAGAGGTGCCGCACCGTCTGGCTGCAGGCCACGCCGCGCGATCACTGGCGGCGCGTGCTCGAGCAGGGTGACGTGCGCCCCAGCGCCGCGAGCCCGCACGCGCAGGAGGAGCTGGCCGCGCTGCTCAAGGCGCGCGAGCCGCTCTACGCGCAGGCCGACATCGCGGTGGACACCTCGCGCCTCGGCATCAACCAGGCGGTCGAGGAGATCGCCCGCAAGGTCGCTTGATCGCGGCTCCGGCGGGCTTGCTGCCGCCCGCCCGCTTGAAGAACTGCTCGATGCGGTCGAGCGCGCTCCATCCCCACTTCTCGCTCCACATCGCCGGCCCGGTGAGGAGCATGAGCAGGAGGGGCAGCCCGAAGACGATGATCAGGAAGTAGCCGGTATCCGAGTCCACGGGGATGAAATGCGCGGGCGCGCCCGGGGATGCGCGCTGCGGCATTCCGGCGCGGCCTTGCTGTGCGGTGAGGTGGTGCCGCCGCGCCGGATGCCTCCGCTTGCCCGACAAGCGCGCGGACGAGCCCCTCCACTTCCGAACGCCGATCGGGGAAGAGCCTGCATGTCTCCAGAGTTGAAAACGCAACCCGGGAGAGCTCTCGCCGTGCCGGGGAGCAACCGACCCAGGAGACGCATCCGTGACGAAGCTCGCCCTGCTCGCCGTCGCCGCCGTCGTGGCCCTCGCCCCGACCCGTTCCCGGGCCGCGCAGGTCTGGGTGGCGCCGTCGGCCGTCAAGATCCGGCCCGGCGCGACGCCGACCCCGACCGCCGCCGCCGCCCTGGCCGCGGCACAGAACGAATTCGAATCCTTCCAGGTGGTGGTCACCGGCGCGGCCGCCGGCGTCTCCATGGCGCTCGAGAGCCTCGACGACGGCAAGGGCCACGTCATCAGCGGCCGCGACCTGACGCTCTACCGCGAGGCGCTGATCAACGTGACGCAGGCCACCGGGGGCGACGGCGCGGCGGGAATCTGGCCGGACGCGCTGGTGCCCGCCGTCGATCCCATCGTGGGAGAGAAGCGGAACGCATTCCCGTTCGACGTGCCTGCCGGCGAGAGCCGGGCGGTGCTGGTCGACATTCACGTGCCGGAGACCGCGCCCGCCGGAACCTACAGCGGAACGCTCAGCGTGCAGGGCGGCGCGACCGCGCAGGTGCCGGTGACGCTCGAGGTCTGGGACTTCGCCATCCCCTCCACCTCGACGCTGCGCACGTCGTTCGACATGGCCTGGAACGGGCCCTGCATGGGTCACGGCGACGGAAGCTGCTCGAACGTCACTGCCGAACAGCAACTCCGCGCCCGCTACATCCAGGCCGCCCTCGACAATCGCATCAGCATCAACCGGCCCACCTACACCGCGCCGGTCAACGGCACCGGCAGCGGCAGCTGGGCCGATTACGACCTGTACGCGGGCCCGTTCCTGAGCGGCACCGCCAACACGCGCCTGAGGGGAGCGAAGCTGACCTCGACGCAGATCCAGGGGACCGCGCGCACCACGTCCGCGGGCGTCAAGGCTTGGTCGGATCACTTCAAGGCGAACGGCTGGTCCAACGTCCTCTTCAACTACATCTGCGACGAGCCTCCGCAGACCTGCGCCTGGACGGACATCAATCCCCGCATCGCGGCCTCGCGCGCGGGTGACCCGGCCATCCCCACGCTGGTGACCACCACCACCGACGAGCTGGCGCAGCACGGAATCACCGGCGTGGACCTGGTGGTCCCGGTGATCAACCACATGGAAGATCGCCCCGGCACGGCCTACGCGGGATCGCAGCGCAGCAAGTACGGCCCGACCATCTGGTGGTACCAGAGCTGCATGAGCTTCGGCTGCTCGGGTGTGGGCCCCGGCTACGACTACACCAACGGCTCCGGCTGGCCCACCTACGCCATCGACAGCGACGCCACCCGCAACCGCGCCATGGAGTGGATGAGCTACAGCTACGACGTCTCGGGAGAGCTCTACTACGAGATGACCATGGCGTACTTCAGCGGCGATCCCTGGACGAACCAGTACAACTTCGGCGGCACCGGCGACGGCACGCTTTTCTACCCGGGCACCACCGCGAAGATCGGCGGCCAGACGGAGATCCCGGTGGAGTCGCTGCGGATGAAGATGATCCGCGACGGCCTGGAGGACCATGAGCTGCTCGCGCTCGCCGGACGTCTCGGCCTCGCCGACCAGGCGAAGCAGATCTCTCGCGCGGTCTATCCGGTGACCTACCAGTCCACCGCCACGCCTGCGGCGCTGGACTCGGCGCGCAGCCAGCTCTCCCGGCTGATCCTGCACGCGCTGGGCAAGGACGTGCTTCCGCCTCCCCCGCCCCCGGCGCCGGATGCGGGCCCCGCCGCAGATGCAGGAGGAGGCGACGCCGACGCCGGCGCTCCCGCCGCCGATGCCGGCCAGGGCGGCGGCGCAGCCGGACCCGGCGCGGACGCGGGCAGCGCCGCGGCCAGACCTCCCGCCCTCTCCTCCGCCGGCGGCGGTGGCGGGTGCGCCAGCTCCGGCACCCAGGCTGCCTGGGTGCCCGTGCTGGCGCTCCTCGCGCTCATCGCATTCCGGCGGCGGCGGCAGGCATAGCCGCAACCAGGCCCTGCTGGAGGTGGACGATGCGCGCTTCCGACGGCGCGCCGTTCCTTCCCACCAGGAAGAGCATGTAGTGCCCCGGCGGCGCCAGGTTCGGATTCGCCGGCGCGGTCGCGGTGATCAGGCTGGCGTCGGCGGTGAAGGGCAGGCGCATGAACCGCTGGCTCTGGTTGAAGGCGTGCGTCATCGAGCCGAGCTTCACCAGCGTCACCTGGGCCACGTCGCCCGGCGCCGGCGTCGAGACGGGGATCGGAGCGCCGTAGGCGATTTCGCCCGGCGCGTCGTCGATCTGCGGCCGCGCCGCGGGCGTGCCGTCGTCGTTGAAGAGATAGGGCGGCGAGTAGATCTGGGCGTTGAAGTTGTCCGGCTGTCCGTCTGCGGGAGGCTGGCCTCCGCCGCCGGTGAAGACGCGCGCGTCGGGCAGCAGCAGCGCGGTGGAGTGGTAGAGGCGGTTCACGTCCATGGCCGCGAGCTCCGTCCACTGCTCGGTGACCGGGTCCCACAGCTCCGGGGTCATCACCGATCCGGTCCGGTCGTTCTTGCCCGGCGAGCTGGTGCCGCCCGTGACCAGCACGGTGCCGTCGGGGAGCAGGGTGCCCACCGCGTGGTGGCGCGCGTGCTTCATCGGCGCAATCAGCCGCCATTGCGGATTCTTGTCGTTCAGGTCGATGACCTCGGCAGAGGCCTCCGGAGGAGAGTCGTTGCCGCCCGCCACCAGCACCTTGCCCGGCTCGTACATGACGGCGGTGCCGTAGATGCGCGTCACCGCGACCTTGTGCGCGGGGCCGGTGGCCGTCCAGTGGCCGGTGCCCGCCGTGTCCAGCCACCTGGAGGTCCTGGCCCAGCCCGCGTAGAAGACCCGGCCGTCGGGCGCCACGAACATCCACGGGTAGTAGGGGATCTCCAGCGACGCGGTGCTCAGCTCGCGCCAGGTTCCGTTGAGCTGCCAGACCTCGGGAATGGGATTGAGCGCGCC